>MHWG01000013.1:48967-50192 GCA_001824005.1 Candidatus Zambryskibacteria bacterium RIFCSPLOWO2_01_FULL_47_14
CCGTTGCGCTTGACAACTCAAGCGACTTGTGCTAGGATATCCAATAGGAGGAGTAGCTATGACTATTCGACAGATCAGCAACGAAGAGCGCCAGAGCGCGTATCGCCACTGGTGTGAACACCAGGAGACCCTTCGCAAGCACGGCGGAGTTTCCGAGGAAGATCTCCGCCTTCTCGCGATGATGACGCAGCCGAATTGCTTCGGCTACGACATCGACAAGGGCGAGGTCATCGGTGTCGGGCCGGAAGCAAAGTGGGATCTCCTCGAGATCCTGAAGCAGAGCGGTGCGGCCGATCTCGACGTTTGCATGCGCCTGGCTGGCGTGAGCGATGCCGAGATGCAAGCCTTCAATCGAGAGATGGAGCTGCATTCGGCAGGTATCGATTCGAAAAATGCCGCCGAGGTCGAGATGTACGAGGGGATGAAGTCGATGTCCCCCGTCGAGCTCGATCGTACGATCGCCGCCCTCGAGACACGTCTGGGTCTCAAGCCACCCCGCTAACCAGTCACAGGGGAGATCACATCTCCACTGGTTGTGGGCCCATTCCTTCGCGGAGTGGGCCTCTTCTTTTTACTCCACCAACTTTGTATAAACCACTAGCCGGAAGGCGGCGCTCTTGGCTTCCGGCACCCATTCACCTTGGCAGGTGATGAGGTTTAAGTAACTATCGTCTGAGGCGTTGAAGATGCGTTTGAGCGGCGCGTCGTTGTAGGGATAAATCTCTTCATCCACCACTTTGTAGTGCAAGCGTTCGCCATTCTTCTTTACCACTATTATCTCGTCGCCCTCCTCAAGATCTTTGAGGTCGAAGAAGATTGCTGGTACGCCGAGCGCATTGTCCACGTGACCAGCTATGACGGCACTGCCCTTGACTCCCGGCGCCGTACCGTATTTGTACCAGCTAACGTCGGTGAAGTTGTTCGGCGCCGCCATATTACCGGTCTTGGTGACGCCGACATGCTGAACCTCGGCATCAATGCTGAGCTTCGGAATGATTAGGCGCTCCGGCAGTTCCGAGGGAGGTAGGGAATGAATGGCCGCGGCGGAAGAATCTACTTCGAGTCCCGAGTCTACCTCGTCGTTTGGCGCGTAGAGCAGTCCCCGCCAGAGAGCGAAGAGGGCGAGTACTATTGCCGCAACGATGAGAATTTTTGCCAAAGGATTTTTCATATTCGTTCAATTCTACCGCAACGGCGGATGTTCTAGAGAACATCCGCCGCGGGT
>MHWG01000013.1:50215-50775 GCA_001824005.1 Candidatus Zambryskibacteria bacterium RIFCSPLOWO2_01_FULL_47_14
GAGTGGAGAAGGCAAGGCCAGCGATGAGCAGGGATGCTAGAAGCATGGCAATGTTCTGGGCCGCTTCAGCTCCAGCGCCTGTAGCTGGCAGACCGGGAGTGGCTGGAGGAGGAGTAACGACAGGAGGAATGATGACCGAGCCGCGGATCGTCACTGCCGCCGGGATTCCGGTAGAAGCGCCGGTCGCCACGACGTTATCGGTGTTCATGTTCACCGTGTACGTCCCGCCGGCAACCAATGTCGAATTGACATCGCATCGCAGGGAGAGCGTGGTCAGCGTATTCGGCTGAAGGATGAGCGAATTAGTCAGCGCGATATTGTTTACCCCGGTGAAGAGGGTTGTTGAGGTCGAAGTGGTGTTGAGAGCCGTGTTCAGATCCGACTCGTTGAAGACTCGGCAGTTTTGGAGAGAGGACGCCAAGGCTCCGTTGCTCGTCACAAGGTTGAAGGGAAGGCTGTTGATCCTAACCGCTTCCGTGGAGCCGGTCGTATCGAGTAGCAACCTCGCAATTACCGCGTCGCTCGAACTCGCGACGAGTGGATTTGTCAAGCCGTTGGTG
>MHWG01000013.1:50819-53672 GCA_001824005.1 Candidatus Zambryskibacteria bacterium RIFCSPLOWO2_01_FULL_47_14
CGTACCGAAGCCCGCGACGAATATTGCCGCCGCCAACGGAAGTACAATGAATTTCTTATTCATGTTAATAATCATTAATGGGGTTAATACAGAGCTCTGTAATGATCAACTCTGCCTTAGCTATAACGGGACTGGGGCTTATTTCTTACTCTAGGCAGCGAGGGAATATGGCTAGTTTACTTAAGCCATAGAGCCCGAGCGAACCTAGAGCGGTGCGTTAGCGCTGACTCTATTTTGAGACTAGAAATTGACATTTTTCAAAAACTTGACATTTATATTGAAAGACGCTTTTCTTAAGAAAGGTATCTGGGAGGGAGGGGGGTAGCAGTTCCGCTATCCAACTAAGGGCACGAAGTGCCAGAAAGGGTAGGACGATGTCCTCACTCTACTCGATCGACTTGATGAAAGAGCTCTCGGACGGTTTCGAGGAAGATGGTTTTACGCCAGAAGAAGTGAAGGCCTTACGTGCTTACGGACGCCTCCGTGCTATTCGCGGTATACTCCGCGGTACGCACGAGGTCAAGGCGATCGACCACATGATCGACCTCTCGGTCCCCTGCAAACTGCCGTTTGTCGGCGCCGAGCGTGTTAGTCCGGCCAAGTCGGGCGTCGTGAAGCTCGAGCCACAGGGCAAAGGTCTCACGGTCGATGATAAGATGATCAACCTCTTCCTGTCGGAAGAGCAGAAGTCAGGCGTCATCGTTGGTCACGAGCTTCGCAAGGAGCTCGAGGCGAAGGGTGGCAACCTCAGCGCGAGCATCCTCGACCACCTTGTGGCATATCCGGCGCTATGGCCGGAGAGTTGGAAGAAGGACGACCAGGGGAACACGATCTACGTGTGCTTCTGGGACGACATCTTCCGCGGCCTGGCGGACGGCATCCTGTACGTCCGTTGCGGCTACTGGCGCGGCGGCGAGGTGGTGTCGAGCTACGACTGGCTCGGCAACGATTGGCGCCGCTACAACCCGTCCGCGTCCCTCGCATAGTACTCTGTACCTATGTACCTAGTTCCCTGGCTCTTTTGGATCCTTAGAACTTGGTCCTCGGGCCTCGCGATTTTTGCGGGGCTCATTTTTTTGTTAAAATTTAAACTGGTAGTAGGCTAATCAGTGAGCGATCAAGGTTTCTCACGGCCGAAACCAGTATCCATAAGCTGAGGAAGGGAGATTAAAGCTGGAACTACACCCCGATAAGGTTTTTATTAAGGCCCTCTCATCTGGAGTGGATTTCCTCGGCTGGGTGCATTTTCCGGACCATAGAATACTAAGAAGTGTTACTAAGAGAAGGATGCTTAAAAGACTGGCCATAAGCCCAAAAATAGGTGAAAAAGCTTCGTATTTGGGTCTTATAAAACATGGTAATTCCAGGAAATTAGCGGCAAGGATAGCGGACGTTGACATGTCTAATGAAGGGGTATAGAATGGCCATATCCTAGAAATGTTAAAAAACCTAAAGCAAAAAGAGCGGTCATAGCGACTTTAGAGTTGCTTGTGGGGTTAGCCCCGCCGCTCCTGCGGCGGGGCTTTCAATTCTGGGAAAGTTCTTTGACAAATAAATACCATCGCGGACTTTAGACCAAGTGGGTCTTTTCGGGTTCGCAGATGGACGAAAGCACCCAGCACTCAGATTGTATGAGTGCTGGGAAGAAATTGCTAGATGAAGTTGATTTCATTTAGCAGGACAGAGCAGAAATACGAATCTTACGAATCTAGATCGAATGATACGAATGGAATCCCATTCGCGACATTCGGTCCAATTCGCGGAGATTCGCGTTAAGTGGTTTGTAAGTTTCCTAATAGGAAACTAAGGGCGTACGGTGGATGCCTTGACTAGAAGATGGTGATGAAGGACGCGGCTTGGCGGCGATACACTTCGGGGAGGTGCCTAGCAACCTTTGATCCGGAGATGTCCGAATGGGGAAACCCGGTTCCGTATAACGGGATCACTCTATGAATTACATAGAGAACGCATCCGGTGAAGTAAAACATTTCAGTAACCGGAAGAAAAGAGAACAAAAGTTATTTCCTTAGTAGCGGCGAGCGAAAAGGAAGAAGCCCAAACTCAGTTACAAATTTTGCCTGAATTCTTAAGGTTTGACCTTGGGTAATTCTAAAGGTCGAACCTTGAGGGCAAAATTTGTTGCTGGGGGTTGTAAGACGATGAGTTCGCATTTATGCGAGAACAGTCAAAAAACGTCTGGTTAGGAGAAGCTTCTGGAAAGAAGCGCCCTAGAGAGTAATAGTCTCGTAACCGAAAATCAGACGCCTGTTTTTCATCGTTCTTGAGTACTTCGAGACACGAATAGCTCGGAGGAATCTGCCGGAACTAACCGGTAAGGCTAAATACACTTCTAGATCGATAGTGAACTAGTACCGTGAGGGAAAGGTGAAAAGCAGCCCGGAAGGGCGGTGAAATAGACCTGAAACCGTATGTCTACAAGGAGTGGGAGCCGTGCTTCGCACAGAATTTTCAAGTATCAATTTTCAATTTTCATTGAATTTTCAATGAATCAATTTGGAAATTGTAAATTCTAAATTGAAAATTCCGCGCGGAGCGCGGTCACCGCGTGCCTATTGAAGAATGAGCCAACGAGTTGATGCATCGCGCTTGCCTAAGTGCTTAACAGCATGGAGGCGCAGGGAAACCGAGTGTGAATAGCGCGTTTACCCCGTGGTCGCTTGCGACTTTACGGGGTTGTGCGATGCATCAGACCCGAAGCCAGAGCGAGCTTGTCATGAGCAGGGTGAATCACGCCGAAAGGCATGAGGAGGCCCGAACCGGTGAGCCGTGCAATACTCTCGGATGACTTGTGATAAGAAGTGAAAAGCTAATCGAGCCTGGTAATAGCTGGTT
>MHWG01000014.1:0-7215 GCA_001824005.1 Candidatus Zambryskibacteria bacterium RIFCSPLOWO2_01_FULL_47_14
CCGACTACATCAAGAACATGATTACCGGCGCCGCCCAGATGGACGGTGCTATCCTTGTGGTGGCGGCGACCGACGGCGTGATGCCCCAGACTCGTGAACACATCTTATTGGCAAAGCAAGTCGGTGTGCCGAAGATTGTGGTATTCCTCAACAAGTGCGACATGGTAGGCGATAAAGAATTGATCGACCTTGTCGAAGAAGAGGTAAGAGATCTTCTCAAAAAGTATGAGTATGACGGCGCCAACGCTCCGGTTATACGCGGCTCGGCTCTGAAGGCTCTCGAGGCCTCTGGTATCGACGACGAGTGGTCCAAGCAAATTCTTGCTCTTACTGATGCTCTCGACACCTACATTCCGCAGCCGGTTCGGGAACTCGACAAACCATTCCTCATGCCGATCGAAGACATCTTCTCTATCGAAGGCCGAGGCACTGTTGTGACCGGCAGGATCGAGCGAGGTGTGGTGAAGGTGGGAGAAGAAGTGGAGATTGTTGGTATCAAAGACACGATGAAGACGGTCGTTACCGGCATCGAAATGTTCAACAAGTCTCTCAACCAAGGAGAAGCCGGAGACAACGCGGGCGTGCTTCTCCGCGGCACCAAGAAGGAGGAACTCCATCGCGGCCAAGTGCTCGCCAAGCCAGGGAGCGTTACTCCTCACACGGAGTTTACCGCCGAAGTGTATGTGCTGAAGAAGGAGGAAGGCGGCAGGCATACGCCGTTCTTCACCGGCTATAAGCCACAGTTCTACGTCCGTACTACGGATGTGACCGGAGAGGTTGCGCTCGCCGAAGGGGTTGAGATGGTAATGCCGGGCGACACAGCGACCTTCACGGTCAAGCTTGTAGCTCCGGTAGCCATGGAAGAGCAGCTGCGCTTCGCCATCCGCGAAGGCGGCAAGACGGTAGGTGCGGGAGTTGTCACCAAAATTATTAAGTAATAATTTTGGAAGCTCCAAATCACAAGTACCAAATTACAAACAAATTCTAATTTAGAAATTGGAATTTGAAAATTGTTTGGAATTTGGAAATTGGAGCTTGGAAATTAAACTAGATGGCTAAAGCACCTGTAAAAAAGAAAAGTGCCAAGAAAGAAGTCGAAACCACTTCTAAACTTCGTATTCGCGTCATGGCTTACGAATCGAAGATCCTCGACCTCTCGGTGAAGCAGATTATCGACACCGCTCTGCGATACGATGTGGAGGTGGTGGGCCCTATCCCGTTGCCCGTGGAGAAGAAGATTTATACGGTGAACCGCGCGGCGTTCGTGTACAAGAATGCGCGAGAACAATTCGAAATGCGAATCCACAAGCGGCTCATCGACATAGTCAATCCTTCGGGGAAGGTTATCGAGGCTCTCACCAATATGAGTTTGCCCAGCGGCGTCAACATTGATGTAAAAATGATCTAGCGAATCTACGCGAACGTGATCGAATGACTAAAATGAAAGTCAAGAAAGTAAACATGACCCAAGTATTTCTGGAAACTGGGGAAGTCGTACCGGTGACCTTGGTTGTGCCCGAGGATTCTAAAGGTCAGACCTTAGATACTGATTTCCAAGGTCTGACCTTAAAAGAGGGGGATATGGTAACGGTCTCCGGAATCTCGAAGGGTAAGGGCTTCCAAGGTGTAGTGAAGCGCCACGGCTTCAAGGGCGGCAGACGCTCGCATGGCCAGAAGCATTCCGAGCGCGAAGCGGGCTCGATTGGCGGTGGCGGCCGCGCGGGCGGCCGCGTGGCCAAGGGCATGCGCATGGCCGGTCGCATGGGCGGGGAGAAGATAACTGTTAAAAATCTCAAGGTAGTTAGGGTTGATTCCGAGGGAAAAGAGATTTACATTAGCGGAGCTGTTCCAGGCCGAAGAGGTAGTAAGTTGGAAATTAAATTAACCTAATTTCTAATTATTCTAATTAACCTAAATAAATCCCAATGACCAATTTAGAAATTAGAACAATTAGGTCAATTAGAAATTAAGACACATGGAAGCTACCATCTACAATTTGGAAGGGAAAAAGGCGGGAGTAACCACTCTTCCGGAAAGTATCTTCGGTTTGCGTTGGAATGCCGACTTGGTCAAGCAGGTTGCTGACTCCATTCTCTCTTCGCGAAGAAAGAATATTGCCCATACTAAAAATAGGGGGGAGGTCTCGGGCGGTGGCAAGAAGCCCTGGCAGCAGAAAGGTACGGGAAGAGCACGACATGGTTCGACGCGTTCGCCAATCTGGCGGCACGGTGGGGTGGCTCATGGTCCAAGGAACGAAAAGAATTACGAACGAATCGTCTCGAAGAAGATGCGCGTCAAGGCGCTCTACACGATTCTGGCGCAAAAAAATCGCGACGGAGAAATTATCTTTGTAGAGCCGATTCAGATTAAAGATGGCAAAACAAAGAATGCCGTATTGGTTCTCAATAATTTTCCTGCTTTCAGCAAGAAAAAGAATGCCATTGCGATTGCCCTCTCCGCCAAAAACCTCGATACCGAACGGGCTATGAAAAATTTAGGCAATATCCTAGTGCTTGAAGCGAGGAATCTCGATCCCATCACTCTGCTCCAGTATAAGTATCTGGTGATCGAGAATCCCGAAATAGCACTCAAAGCGATTCCGAAAATAAATGCCAAATCTTAATTTAAAGCCGAATAGTTCTCTCCGCGGCCCTCGCATTACTGAAAAAGCGGCCATTTTCGCCGACAAACACAATGTCTATGTTTTCGAAGTGGAGAAAGATGCCACCAAGAAGAGCATTGCCGTTTCGGTAAAAGAAGCTTACAAGGTAACGCCGATCAAAGTCCGCATTGTAAACATTCCGGCCAAAAAAGTTTTTGTCCGCGGTAAACACGGGGAGAAGGGCGCGGTGAAGAAAGCTTACGTCGAGCTCAAAAAAGGCGAGAAGATTGAATTAATTTAAAATTTAGAATTTAAAATGAAAATTCTAAATTGAAAATTGAAAATTATGAAAAAGTATAAGCCCACAACTAAATCCAGAAGGAACATGTCCGGCATCAATTACCGGCAGTTTATCACAGCAAGCGAACCGGAAAAGTCTTTGACAAAAGGCTTTTCAAGAGGGAACGGTAGGAACAATACCGGCCGTGTTACTACTCGCCATAAGGGTGGCGGCCACAAGCGCCTATTCCGCGCGGTCGACTTCCTCTACGACAAGCGAGATGTACCATTCATTGTAAAGACGGTTGAATATGATCCGAATCGCTCCGGCTTCATCGGTTTGGTGCAGTACAAAGATGGCGGGAAACGCTATGTACTTCTCCACAATTTGGCACAGGTGGGAGACGAGAACATCGTTTCCGAGAAGGCACCCATACTTCCCGGCAACAGTATGCCCCTCGGCAATATGCTTGTCGGCACATTTGTTTACAACATCGAGCTCAAAGCTGGTGGGGGAGCAAAACTCGCACGCTCCGGCGGCGACTATGCCGAGATCCTCGCCAAAGACGGCGGCTATGTGGACATCAAACTTCCTTCAACCGAAGTAAGGAAAATTCCAGCAAATGCCTGGGCGACTATTGGCGAAGTTTCAAATAATGAAAACAGGCTTGTCTCCATCGGCAAGGCCGGACGCTCGCGCTGGCTCGGTATCCGCCCGACTACCCGCGGCACGGCCATGAACCCGGTTGACCATTCGCACGGCGGAGGCGAAGGCAGACAGGGTAGAGGCCGCCGTCGCGCAATCTCCATCTATGGCAAGCCGACCGGCAAAGGCCAGAAATCGCGCCGCTCCAAGAAATATTCAAACAAGTTCATCGTCCGCCGCCGAAAGGTTGGGAAGAAGTAGTTCGGTTTGCTCACTATAAATAAATTTGACCGTAATGTCGCGCTCGGGTTAATATCGGGGAAGACTTTCGCATAAACGCAATTTTTTCTACGAGGTAGACATGGAAAGAATGCAGTTTCTGGACCGGCTTATAGGAGCCGCGGAGGAGTTGAGAAAGGTGGGATGTAATACAGATGTGCGTGTATGCGCGGACCAGTTCGGCCTGCTCGTGCCCGACGCATCTGATGACGATCGTGTGCTTATGGCGATCAAGAAGCTTGCGGCGCCGGGGATCCTCCATCGTCGTAGGTTCACACTTGACGAGTGGCTACGCTTCGATGAGTTGTGGCTCTATCTTGTGGAGAGGAAGAATGGGGCGGGTCATTAGACCCGCCTTTACCTTTTTATTTAAAAAGTGTAATGTATTGCCTGTAAGGTCAAAGACAGCTGGCATCCATAAGTCCGGCCGAGATCAAACTCTTTTGCCCTTATATTTATCAGCTTAGCCAATTTCAAATGGCTATTACACGTGAGAAGAAGACGGAGATAGTTGATAAGCTCTCGAAGGCCTTCAAGAGTGCGGCTTCGGTCGTGTTCGTGAACTTCAGGGGTCTCTCGGTGGGGAATACTACGGCTATGCGCCGTGCTCTCAAGGAGAACGGCGTCTCTTACACCGTGGCCAAGAAAAGCCTTACCAGCCGAGCACTCGAGGCAGAGAAGGTGGAGGGGGAGAAGCCGGAATTGCCGGGCGAACTCTCGCTTGCTTGGGGAGAAGATCTCATCGCCCCCGCGCGCGAAGTGTATAGCTTCATGAAGAAGTTTCCCGAGAATCTGAAAATTCTCGGAGGCATCTTCAATGGTAAGTACGTCAGTATCTTGGAAGTCGAGGAGATGGCCAAGATTCCCACTCTCGAAGTGCTTCGAGGCAAGTTCGTGAATATCGTGAACTCGCCAATTCAGCGATTCGCTATCGCTCTCGATCAGATTGCTAAGTTGCGATCTTAATTATCAATTTGCAGTTCTCAATTTTCATTGAATTTACAATGAACATTGAAAATTAAAAATTGATTGAAAATTCTAAATTAAAAATTGAAAATTAGTAACCAAAATGACTGAAAAATTAGAAAAAATCATCAAGGAGGTTGAGGAAATGTCTGTACTTGAGCTCAATGAGCTTGTAAAAGCTTTTGAGGAGAAGTTCGGTGTCTCTGCTACTGCCGTAGCCGCCGTCTCCGCTCAAGGCTCCGGCGAGCCGAAGGAAGAAGAGAAATCGACAGCCGATGTTGAACTCTCTGATGCTGGTGCCAACAAGATCGCAGTTATCAAGGTGGTCAAGGAAGTGCTTGCTCTCGGTCTTAAGGAGGCCAAGGATCTAGTCGATGCCGCTCCCTCCATGCTCAAAGCAGGCATGAAGAAAGAAGAAGCCGCCGACTTGAAGAAGAAGATAGAGGAAGCGGGTGGGAAGGTAACCCTTAAATAAGCTTCAGAAAAAGCAGTTTTCTTAGGCTCGCGATAATTCTCTGCTGAGAATTTCGCTCTCTCGGCTCAGTCAGCCTGCGAGAGCCACGAAAACTGTTTTTTCTTTGTTTTTAATTATTTGACTTTTAATTCCTAAAAGTGTCATATAGCGAATGGAAAGGAGAGTTCTTCATGCCGATGGTCTTTGTGACGGTTCCTCCAAACACAGCAGAAGAGAAGTGGCGAGAAACCGAGAGAGAAATCATTGCGGCTCTGCGTTCGGAGGGCGTGCATGGGGGTATTACTTGTTTTCCGCTTCAGCTTGCCTTCATGCCACCGGGTAGCCGGGACAGTTCCGGTCGAATCTTGATCGGGTACTTGAGCCGGCAGGTGTTTCCAGATCACGACGATCTGGTCGCAGTAGTTTCGGAAGTGACGGATCGTATTCTGGGGGTTCAGGTGGAAGGCGTGCCACTCCACTTGAAGAAGGAGACCCACATCCATATCACTCGAAAAAAGAAGTAGTCGTTGCATTGGGCGGACCACATGGTCCGCCCAACTTTTTATACTAATTGCACGGTTTTTGTTTGGGGGTACAATACGGGCATAAATATATGAAATCAGTTTCTTTAATTTTCGGAGGAGAGGCGAAGGTTAAGGTCATGCGCCTTTTCATATTCAATCCCGGCCTCTCCCTCTCCGCTTCCGAGGTTTCGAAGAGAGCCAAGGAAAAGCCGGAGAAAACGAGGCGCGAACTCCACAATCTTGTCAGGGCAGGCCTCATCAAAAAGTATGCCAAGGGATACATCTTGAACCCTTCTTATATCTATCTGCCGGCCATCGGCAACTTCCTCATTGACGCGACTCCCGTTTCGGAAAAAGAAATAATCAAAAAGCTGTCGAAAGTCGGCAATATCAAGCTCATTCTCATCTCGGGTGTGTTTCTCCATGATCCGGATTCAAGAGTGGATATGCTTCTGGTGGGGGATAATCTCTCGCAGGCGAAGATCCACCAGGCCATCGCCTCAATCGAAGCCGAACTAGGCAAAGAACTTCGTTATGCCGCTTTCGAGACGCCGGACTTCCAGTACCGCCTAGGCATCTACGACAAGCTCATCCGCGACATCCTCGACTCCCGCCACCGCAAAATAGTCAATAAATTGGGGATTTAACTATCCACATTTCTTGGAATAAGGCCTAACAAGCCTTATTTCTGCGTAGTATAATGTTTACATACCCCTTTTAAAGTGGTAATTAGCAGTTAAAGTTATTCTGTCTAGACATATGTTATTAAACACATGGAGCGAAGTTCTAACTCTTTCCTTCCAGAATCTCTGGGTGGGAGTGGTCAACTTCGTCCCGAATCTTATAGTCGCGATCGTCATTCTTGTCCTGGGTTGGCTCATCGGAGCTTTGCTCGGACGCGCAATTGCACAGGTCTTCAGGTCTCTTAAGATCGATGACGCGCTTCGACGCGCCGGCCTTGAGTCGTTCCTTCGCCGCGGCGGCGTGAATCTTGACTCCGGTGCCTTCATTGGCGCTCTCGTCAAGTGGTTTGTGGTTGTTATGTTCTTGATCGCAGCCTTCGATGTGCTGGGCCTCGTGCAGGTCAATCTCTTCCTCCAGGAAGTGGTGCTTGGCTACTTGCCTCGCGTACTTGCAGCCGCTCTGGTGCTCTTGGTTGCTGGGGTGATCGGTGATGTAACCGGTCGCGTGGTGGTTACGGCCGCCCGCACCGCAGGCGTGCACTCTGCTCACTTCGCCGGCGCTATCGCCAAGTGGGCTATCTGGATCTTCGCGATCCTGGTTGCGCTCTCTCAGCTCGGCATTGCCGCTGCCTTCAGCCAAACCCTCTTTACCGGCATCGTCATAGCGATCTCTCTTGCTTTGGGCCTTTCCTTTGGACTCGGCGGGCAGGAAGCGGCGGGCCGCTTCCTCGAACGACTTCGCTCAGAAATGAGGGGTCAATAAACGGTATTATTCTAGCTAG
>MHWG01000014.1:7242-10395 GCA_001824005.1 Candidatus Zambryskibacteria bacterium RIFCSPLOWO2_01_FULL_47_14
GTCTTGAAGAAAGTCGAGGGCAAGAAGCCGATTGAAACCGGCGTTATTAAGACCTGGTCCAGAGCCTGCCAGATTGCCCCCGAGATGGTCGGATTCACCTTCGGGGTCCACAACGGCAAAAATCATATAGAGGTATTCGTCACCGAGGACATGGTTGGGCACCGCCTCGGTGAATTTGCGCTTACGAGGAAATTCATAAGGCACGGAGGCAAGATGCAGAAGGAGCTTGAACAGAAGCAAAAAGAGGCCGAGATCACGGCGGCGAAAGCCGCGAAGGGGGCAACCGAATCCAAGAAGTAAGATTTAGGATTTAAGATTTATGAATAATTCAAAAGCAACACTCAATACATACCGCCAGTCGCCGAGGAAGGTCCGCCTCGTGGCTGACACCGTACGCGGGAAGAAAGTTTCCGACGCGCTTGACCTGCTCGCCTTCATCCCCAAGCGCGCGGGTGAGCCGCTCCGGAAACTCATCGCCTCTGCTCACGCGAATTCTGGCAAAGAAGAAAGTCTTTTCATAAAAGAGATTAAGGTCGATGCCGGTCCCACTCTCTACCGCCGCCGCCCGCGCTCAAGAGGCATGGCGAATCCCATCCGCAAGCGCACTTCTCATATAACGGTTATTTTATCTGAAGCTAATAAAGCTAAGAAGCTAGAAAGCTAATTTTATGACACACCGAGTTCATCCATATTCACATCGTCTGGGAGTGCTCCGCGACTGGAAGAGTCGCTGGTTCTCGTCGAAAGACAAATATAAGATGCATCTCAAGGGCGATGTCCTCATTCGCCGGTTTCTGGAGAAAAAGCTCAAGGGATTCTATGTCGCAGATATCGAAATCGAACGCAGTGCCAAGCATCTACGAATTATCATCTCGAGTTCCCGCCCGGGTATGATCATCGGCCGCCAGGGAGACGGGGCCGAGAAACTCCGTCAGGATCTCAAAACCCTTTTGCGGAAATATGGTCTGTTCGACGAGAAGGTGGATCTCAAACTCGATATCAAGGAGATCAAAAATGCCGAGGCGAATTCTGCCATCGTGGCTCAGATGATCGTCGAAGGGCTTGAGAAGCGCTTGTCCTTCCGCCGAGTGATGAAGCAGACTGTTGAGAAGGTAATGGCCAATCGCGATGTCGAAGGAGTGAAGGTAATGCTCGCAGGCATGATTACTTCCGGCATGTCGAGAACGGAAACTCATAAGAAAGGGCGCATCCCGCTTCAGACCTTGCGCGCCGATGTTGACTACGCCTCCGATAGGGCTAGATTGCCTCTGGGCTCCGTGGGAGTGAAGGTCTGGATTTATCGCGGAGAGATATTCGCTAACGCGAAAAATTAACCTAATTAACCTAATTAACCTAAAATGAATTCATTTAGAACAATTAGAATAATTAGAAATTAGAATAATTTTACCGTTATGTTATTCCCAAAGAAAGTAAAATACAGGAAATGGCAGACCATGCGGAAGAATAAGGCCAAGCATAACCGTCCGGCTACGCGCGGCGTTACCGTATCCTTCGGCTCCTTCGGTTTGAAAGCGCTTGAGGGTGCACGCATAAAATCAAATCAAATTGAAGCGGCAAGAAAAGTCGTTTCCCGCTCGGTAGGCAAGACCGGCCGCTTCTGGATCAGAATTTTCCCCGATATGCCTTATACTTCTAAGCCAGCAGAAGTGAAGCTCGGTAAAGGCAAGGGCGATCTCCAGGGCTATGTGGCACCAGTTTTGCCCGGTCGAGTGCTTTTCGAAGTTGATGGCGTTCTCGAGTCGGTGGCGCGCGAAGCTCTGCGCAAGGCTGGCACGAAACTGCCGCTTAAGACCAAAATAGTCGCAAGGTAACCGACGATCAACGACTGGCAATCAACAACATGAAGAAGACAATTTACAAAGGAAAATCGGAGAAGGATCTCACGAGCGCTCTTTATGAGCAGAGAGGAATCCTTTCGAAATTCCGCTTCGGCATCGCTGGTTCTAAGACGAGAAATGTCAAAGAGGGTAAAGCCGCGAGGAAGGAGATTGCCCGCATCATGACGGAGCTGAATGCAAAGAAGTAAGATTTAGGATTTAAGATTTATGAACAACTCAAATACAACAAAAGGAAAAGTGCTTACCGGAACAGTTGTTTCAGATAAGATGAAGGATACTGTCGTCGTGCTTGTAGAGCGCTACGGCAAGCATCCGAAGTATGGCAAATTCATCGGCAGTAACAAGAAGTTCAAAGCGCACGATTCCGGCAATACCAAAAAGGTCGGGGATAAGGTCTCCATCAGAGAATGCGCCCCGATTTCGAAAGATAAGCACTTTGCAATTATTCGATCTAATTCGTAAGATTCGACATATGATCCAGCCGCGATCCATAATACAAATTGCAGACAACTCGGGCGCCAAGATCGGCCGTGTCTTCAAGGTGCTTGGCTCTTCCAAGAAGCGCTACGCTACACTTGGCGAAATGGTGGTGCTCTCGGTGCAGAAAGCCGAGCCCAGAAAGCAGGTTAAGAAGAAGGACATACTCTACGGCGTTGTGGTAAGACAAAGAGCGCCCTTCCGCAGGAAAGACGGCACCTATGTACGCTTCGACGAGAATGCGGTAGTTATCCTCGACAACACAAAGAAGGAACCCTTGGCCGGACGCGTCTTCGGCCCCATCCCGAGAGAAGTGGGCGAAGCCGGATTCCAGAGCATTATTTCTAAAGCCCCCGAGGTTGTCTAACGCGAATCTACGCGAATAAAAGCGAATGTCACGAATGGAATTCTATTCGTATCATTCGATCTAATTCGCAAGATTCGTGACTAAAGTTTCTGATAAAGTACTCTATCCAGAACCCTCCTATAAGATAACCGGTCTACTATTTGAGATTCACAATTCTTTAGGCAGGTATTGTAGAGAGAAACAATATGCCGATATCCTAGAAAAGATGCTTAAAGAAGCGAATGTTCCGTTCAAAAGAGAGGAATGCTTACCTATGGAGAAAATTGATGATAAGTTTACAAATAGGGCAGACTTTGTTATAAATGACGAGCTTCTACTAGAACTTAAGTCTAAGCCTTTCGTCACCAATGAGGACTATACTCAGGTACACAGGTATCTTGTAGCTAGTGGACTCAAACTAGGCATAATTGTTAACTTTAGAAACAAGTATTTAAAACCCATTCGTATTAT
>MHWG01000015.1 GCA_001824005.1 Candidatus Zambryskibacteria bacterium RIFCSPLOWO2_01_FULL_47_14
ACCCTCATTGTCACGGTGCGCTTCGTCCGAGAGCACAATCACATTCTCGTCAAAGCTCTTTACTGAATCACCGAGCTCGGAGAACTTCTGAATGGTGGAGATGAATATCCCACGCTCGGGAGATTGGATTTTCTGCTCCAAATCGGCACGTGATTCGACGCGTATTACATTCTTCCCGCCACAATTGATAAATGTTTCGTAAATTTGATCATCCAAGTCGATCCGGTCAACGAGAATAAACACCTTGGGGTTCTTGAGTTCCTTGTTGAAGCGAAGCTTCCAAGCAGTAAAGTACATCGTGAGCGACTTGCCGGACCCTTGAGTGTGCCAGATAAGCCCGCGCTTCTTTTCTCCACCAAGTACTCGCTCGACAATCTTATTCGTTGCGCGGAGTTGTTGGTAACGAGCTATTTTCTTAACCGTCTGCTCCTTCTCTTTCTCAAACACAATAAAGTTTTTAACAATGTCCAAGAGGCGACCCTTCTCAAGCAACGCCACAAGCGTCACCTCCAACTCGCCGTCTTCGGCCTTCTCGAGTTCCTCATCTTTCCAATGTAGAAAGTTCTGCGCTGGGGCATAGGTCGCGCCGTATACCGTCTTGAGCCCATCAGTCGCAATGTTGAAACAGTTAGGCCAGAAGAGCCTAAAGGCGTTGCGCTCGTAGCGTTTAATCTGCCCTATGGCCTTCGAGTAATCCACGTTGCTCGCAGCGGTTGGACTCTTGGCCTCAATGTCTACGATCGGAAGTCCGTTCAAAAACATCAAAACATCGGGGCGGATGTTCTCGGAGTTGCCCTCGAAGTAGAACTGGTTTGTGACGACGAAATGGTTATTGGATGGGTTATCAAAATCAACGATGAGATAGTCTCGCATTTTACCCCTCTGCAGATCCTTGAGATTTACGCCATAGCGAAGTGCTTTTAGAAATGCCTCGTTATTATCGAGCTTCTTCACTTCCCGAACGACCGAGAGTGCCTCGTCTTCGTCTATTCTATTTATTCTTTTTACTGTCTCAAGCAGGAGAGGAGTAATAATATATTCATTCTCAAACTCACGGAGCTTCGCGAACTCCTGCGGCTTGATGTATTCATAATTAAGCCTCTCCTTGAGAAACTTGATGACGTGATTTTCAACTGTGTATTGTTCGTTGAATTTCATAGGCCTAAATTGGTGTCAATCCAATCGAACACTTTGTTGAAATTATCGACGGTCGTAGTACTGAGTTTCTTCTTCGTAATCTCTCCGCTTTCTACTTTCTCAAAGAATGACTTCGCAAAGATAACCTTCCTCTTATCACCGATTGACTCTGCCGCAGTTGTTTTGACGACCAACTTATTGTCGACGAGTTTCATGTCGCTAGGAGTAAACATATTCTCAACCGACGAGACTCCTTTCGTAACATACATTTTTGTTGCAGCAAGAACTTCATTCCCGCTAAAAAGGCGCTCTTTTATTTCTCCAAAGGTTTTCTGCGAATCCTTGCCACGGGTTGAGTCATCATCAAATACTGCAACCCACTCGAGTCCGTAGCCAAGGCAAAATGAAACAAGTGTTCCTTGTTTTCTAACCCCGATCCCTGGGACAAATGCGTAATCTTCCTTCCGTTTCAACAACTTCCGCATTCCTAGGTAATAGAAATAATCGGATACTCCTTCCAAAATTGTGTTCTTCTTATTGGGTAGAGCGAAGTCGCTTGCAGAAAAACCTATGGCGTTCGCCACTGGCTGTAGTGCGTCCTGCTTGTTCTGCGAATCGATCTTAGAGGTGGTAATGCCCTCTACAATCGTACCTTTTGCCGAATCGTTAATCACTAGACTTATTCTCTCTAAGTGATCAACTTTAATAAGATTTGGTGAGTGTGTGGAATAGAGTATCTGATGCCCCTCTTTCGTGGCCAACTTTTCAAAAACCTCAAGTATGTCGGCCTGCGCTCGAATATGTAGGTACAGGCCGGGCTCATCAGCTAAAATAATCAAACTACTATCGCTGCTGCTTGCTTCGAGTTCCATCCAAAACGAAAGGAACCAGATTAGCCCCTTGCTTCTCATGCGTGGGCGAATCTTCTGCTTATC
Source organism: Candidatus Zambryskibacteria bacterium RIFCSPLOWO2_01_FULL_47_14 (assembly GCA_001824005.1). Next base: position 2,073 of record MHWG01000015.1, read on the forward strand.
CTTCGTTTCCACATAGAAAAGAACGAAAGAGGTTTCTTCGGTGTCCCTCTTCTCAAATTTATACGCAAGCGTCACTTTATTGTCCCCATGAATCTTCTGTCTCCACGCTTTCGTAAAGTCGACAGAAATAGCCTCATTGTGTTTTTCTTCCTTTGAGTCTCGTTTTAGATCGTCTAGTTTAAAAAGTTCGAGAAAGTTTACCTTTGAGATTTTCTCAAAATTCTTCACAGCCTTATATCCAGCGGCGTCTTTTTTATCTGCCTTCAGATCAGCAATAGAAAACTTGTCAGGCAACAAGTCGCAAAAATCATTGAACAAAATAATCTTCGGGCTATTCCTCCAAAGAATATCCGCGATCGCGGCATTATCCTCATCTGAGAGGTCGACAGCTTTTTTATTCTCCGTCTTCGTCTCGGTTGTGCCGTCTTCTTTTTTCACTTCTGAAGTAACCTCCTCCTCTCGTACAGATGCACGAATAATTTGAAACGCACTGTCGTTTACAGCAATCTGAACCTTATGGTCACTCTTGAGATCAGTTGAGCGCGTGATGGTAAATTCTTTGATAGACTTTTTCAACTTTGCGATGTCAAGAATGCTTCCAAGGTCTCCGCGTTCTAGTTTGTAATCTTCTGCAACTCCGCTCTCAATTTCCTCCCAAAAATCACTATCGGAATCCTCAATTTCATAGGTGCAGGAAACCTCTTGGGCGGCGTCCTCAAAATCAAAAGGTACTGAATCCTGATTGAAGGACCCTTGCTCGAAAGAGTTAAGTGCTTCAAGCACTGAACTCTTGCCGGACTCGTTTTGCCCTGCAAATACAGCGATACGACCCTTATCTAGCAAGACATCTCCAGTGTCTTGGATAGATTTGTAGTGCTTAATTCTAAAGGATTTGAGTTTCATAAGATTATTTTGTCCTCACCTTACCGCTCAGAAGGTCCTGCATGAGACCTTTTTTAAGGAGGGTCAGCTTAGCTTTTAATTTTTTATTTACCGAAAGCTTTTCGTCGCAGGAAAGAAGTACCTCGGCAATCTTCTTTTGTTCAGCAATCGGTGGCACAGGAATAATTACAGTGGACATCACACCATTCATAAGCTTCGGGTTTGCCGTCTTAACAACATACTTTTCGGCATATACCTCAAGAACAAGACTAAGGTACCGCATGTCTAGTGGAACCGTTGCCTTTAGGGTTCCACAAACATTTGTACAATTGAATTTCCCATTGCGATAAAAAGTCGCGCCAGCATATTCACCGTCAGTCGTCCATGTGACGTATTCCCCTTCAAAATCGTAGGTGGCTATTCGTCCAAATTCTCCATTGTTAGAAGTCTGGGATGAATAGACCGGATATGGACCGGGGTTTTCTTGTAATTCCTTTTTATTTATCACCCTCCCACGACCAAGGTCACAAAGCTCACCCACTGTCTTGGCTTGCCACTCCTCCGGAATACTGCCGATTTTTGTTTTTTTGAACTTCGTATGACCGATGCCTTTCGCAAAAAGTTGCTGCATTAAGCCTTTCTTGAGCTTCTCTGTTTGAGAGGTTATCTCTTCAGTTTTCTGGATCTCCTCGTCTACTGTCACCAAAATCTCTGCAATCCTTTTTTGTTCGGTAAGCGGCGGAAGTAAAACGTCGACAGCTTGAATGATGGGGAGCCGGAGAGATTTAACTGTGCTTCCGACAGCATTTTGGGCAAAGATCGCGCGATTTGCGTACAGATACTGAAATAAATAAAGTGGGTATACAACATTGCTCGGAAAGATAGCGTACACTCTCTGGTGCAAGTCGAACTTCCCGCTATAGTAGCGGGGTACAAATTCAGCCCCCTCTCCGGGCAGAACAACGGCCGTTTTATCAAAAAGATATTTATTGCTTCTCTTTATCGCAATAGAGCGATCAAAAAGTGGATACTCTCCATCAGCAACAGCGTCTTGAGTGTTAGTTTTTCCATTTGTGATATCAGAAATATCCCCAAGTTTTACACGCTGCCACCCTTTCGGAATATTCTGTTTTGATGTAATCGCTACCATATTATTTTTTAGGAACCACAACAGCACTTTGTGTGAATAATATATTCCTTGCATACAATACATTTTCTATATACTGAGCAGGGTTATTTTTTATCATTTCTGTAAGATGGATTAACTGAACCAAAAATCCAGAGAAAATTGCTTCAATAAGACGGAGGGCATCCATATGAGTAACGGCTTTGTAACCCTTCTCTTGAAAAGCCTTTTTAACATTACTGTTTGTCTCAACCGAAAGATTATATCCAAAGATGACATAGTCCTGCCCCTCTTTAACTGGAGGAAATGAATAAAAATGGAGAAATGAATTTCGTATATTCCAAAGAACTTTTGAATTTGGTGCTATAAGTCCTTTATATTTCTTATACTCATCATTTTTTTCAGTAAGCACAAATGCGTCCATCCACGCCCTAAATCTATCTTCATTGTCCTTATCCAAATTTTCACCCCTCACTCCTGAAAATATTTTATGGATCCTGGACAACGAATCCGCTAAAGTGAATGCTAAACAAAGCTGACTCTTTATAGATTCTGGTCTGTTTTTTCTTAATGTTTGAATATCGTTACGAATATCCTGGAAGTACCGATCATTCATGTTTTTAAGAAATTCTTTTTCTATTGCATCCCACTCTGCTTGAGTTAAGTTTTTTGGCATAAATTTAGTACTTCAATTTTGTTAAGTACTCCTCGACCTTCTTGTCAATCTCTGCACGTTCCTTCTCGAGAGTCACTAGCTCCTTGCGTACTACCGACACGTCAATCTCTTCCTGAATATCGCCACTCTCGATATAGCGGCGTACGTTGAGGTTGTACTCATTTCCCTCAATTTCCTCGAGACCAACAACGCGCGCGTAACCCTCGACATTTTTGTAGTTGTCGTATGATTTGACGATTTTCGCGATATCCTGCACGCGAAGAGAGTTTTGGTTCTTTCCCTCGGAGAAGTCCTTCTCGGCGTCGATGATTAGCACCTTGCCCTTGTGATCCTCCGGCTTGTTCCGGTTGAAAATCAGGATTGCCGCTGGAATGCCAGTGCCGTAAAAGAGCTTAGGTGGGAGTGCTATGACTGCTTCTATGAGATCGTTCTTGAGTATCTGCTCGCGTATCCGTCCTTCGGAGCCGCCACGGAAGAGCACACCGTGCGGGAGTACTATGCCGGCGCGGCCGTTCGAGTTCATCGACTTGATGATGTGAAGGACGAAGGCGTAGTCTGCATTTTTATTGGGCGGCAGTTCGTACCCGTCTATCCGGCCGTATTTGTCGGACTTGAACATTTCATATTCCCAGTCATTGATTGAGTAGGGTGGATTGGCTACGCAGATATCAAATGTTTTGAGTGAACCGTTCGGATTGAGGAACTGCGGGTTGGCCAGCGTATCGCCGCGCTGTATATCCGCGCTATCGAGTCCGTGGAGGAACATGTTGATCTTAGCGATTGCAAAGGTGCCGATGTTTATTTCCTGCCCGTAGAGGTAAAGCGTGCGGGCTACCTGTTCGTTCTCTTTCTCTTTGAGATGATGAAATGCCTCAAGAAGGAAGCCACCGGAGCCAACGGTAGGGTCATAGATGTGATCCTTTTTATGCGGTTTGAGTATTTGAATTATGACTCGCTCGACTTCGCGCGGGGTATAGAACTCGCCGCCTTTTTTACCCGCATCCGCCGCGAACTGTTTGATGAGGTATTCGTACGCGTCGCCCAAGAGATCGGAGTTAATATAGGTGTCGCCGAAGTTGTACTGGGAAAAGTGGTTGATGAGCCGCTGGGTCGTCTCGTTAGGGAACCTGTCTTTGTTTGCAAAGTCGAGGTCTTCAAAAATTCTGTCGAGCTTCGGACTGTTTGCATTCGCAAGCTTCTCAAAGACCTCGTTGAGTTTCTTGCCGATATTTTCTGCGCGTTCCTCCACAACCGACCAGCGACACTCCTTCGGCACCTGAAAGCGGTGGTTGTAATCGGCGCGCGCAATCGTCTCGTCTTTGAACTCGTCTATCACTTTCGCGTACTCCTCATCCCAAACATCGCTGATGCGTTTGTAGAAGAGGAGGCCGAAGATATATTTTTTGTAGTCAGAGCTGTCAATCTTGCCCCGAAGGATGTCGGCGCTCTTCCAGAGAAATTGCTCGAGCTGCGG
>MHWG01000016.1 GCA_001824005.1 Candidatus Zambryskibacteria bacterium RIFCSPLOWO2_01_FULL_47_14
GTTCGACTTGCATGCCTTATCCACGCCGCCAGCGTTCATCCTGAGCTAGGATCAAACTCTAATTATAAGTTAGAACGAAACAAAACAAAAAACAGCACGTTTTTTGCCTAATTGTTGCGTTTGATCAGAGCTCTTAATTATTTTTACTCAAACAATAAACAAGCTTGCACTTGTTCTCAATAATTCAATTTTGTTGTCAAAGTTCATGATATTAAAACGCCTCTCCTTACGGACTAGACGTTCCAGGAGAGTATATAGGAAGAAAAAACCCAAGTCAAGGCTCTAGTATTCCATCCCGCCCATGCCGGCCGCGTCAGACGCGGGGGTTTTCTTCTCCGGCTCTTCCGCAATCGCGACTTCGGTGGTGAGGAGTATTCCGGCCGCGGAGGAGGCGTTTTCGAGGGCAGTGCGGGTGACTTTAACTGGGTCAATAATTCCGGACTTGATCATGTCCACAAATTTATTATTCAAGGCGTCATAGCCGTGAAGGTTACTCTTATTCTCCATCACTTCACGGAGCACCGCCGACTCTCCCACTCCGGCATTGATCGCAATCTGCTTGAGCGGAGCAAACAGCGCATCCACCAAAATTGAGTAGCCGATCGCGAATTCTTTATTGTCTTCCTTTTCCGTAACTTTTTGATACAAATGATTGGCAACTTTGGCGAGCGCCGTCCCGCCGCCCGGCACGATTCCTTCTTCAATGGCGGCCTTGGTTGCGTTCACCGCGTCTTCGATCTTGAGTTTCTTGTATTTCATTTCTGTTTCCGTTGCCGCCCCGACGCGAATGACCGCCACTCCGCCGGAGAGTTTGGCAATTCGCTCATCCAATTTTTCTTTGTCGTATTTTGATTCGATTACTTCCCTCTGCTTTTTTAAATTCTCCAGATGATTTTTAAGCGCCACACCTTTTGATTTACCGCCGACAATAATTGTCTTGTCCTTGGTGGCGATAACTTTGCGCGCGGTTCCCAGCATCGATAACTCCGCCTTCTCCAGTTTCCCGCCGAGCTCTTCGGTAATCACTTTGGCGCCAACGACAAGAGCGATATCTTCAAGTATTTCTTTTTTTCGATCGCCGAAACCCGGCGCCTTGATGCCAAGCACGTTGAAAGATCCTCTTAGTTTATTTAAAACAAAAGTCGCCAGCGCCTCGCCCTCGATTTCCTCGGCGATTATTACCAATTCCTTTTTACCGCTTTGGGCGAGTGATTCGAGAAGCGGCAGAATTTCTTTCACTCCCGAAATTTTTTTATCGGTTATCAAAATCGAAGCGTTTTTCACTTCCGCTTCCATTCTCTCCGGATTGGAGATCATGTAAGGCGAAACATATCCCTTGTCGAAATCAATCCCTTCCACCACTTCCGACTCCACGCCGAAAGATTGCGATTCCTCTACCGTCACCACTCCGTCTTTGCCGACTTTATCGATTGTCTCGGCGATAATTTCGCCGATTTCTTCAGATTCCGCCGCAATCGTCGCCACTTGCTTGATCTCATCTTTGTTTTTAATCGGCTTGGCCATTGCTTTGAGCGCTTTGACCACGTCCTTGGTCGCCGCTTCAATGCCATGCCGGAGCATCATCGCGTTGGCGCCCATTTCTGTCCGCTTCATACCCTCGGTGATAATCGATTGCGCGAGCAAGACCGAAGTGGTTGTGCCATCGCCGGCCGAGTCATTAGTTTTGGAAGCGACTTCCTTCACAATTTCCGCGCCCATATTTTCAAACTTATGAGAGAGAGTAATTTCACGGGCGATCGAAACTCCGTCGTTGGAAATGGTCGGCGCGCCATAGCCCTTGTCGTAGACTACGTTGCGTCCGCGCGGACCGAGCGTGATTTTGACCGCGTCGGCGACCGCGTCCACTCCGCGCTTCAGCGCCTCCCTTGCCTCCCCGCTGTAAATTATTTTCTTTGCCATACTTTTATTTATTTCAGATTTGTGAAGTTTTTCGGGTCTTTCGCAGGGCGACGGCCCGAGAACGAGCAAAAATTTAGCAAAATTTTATGCGACCCGAAAAAATTTACAAATCTGATTCATTACTTAATTACTGCTAAAATATTTTCCTCTCGCAGGATGAAGTATTCTTCATCGTCGATCTTAATTTCATCCGGGCTGTATTTGGTAAAGAGTACCACGTCCCCGACTTTAACTGATATTTTCACTCTGTGATCCCCGTCCTCGTTCCACTTCCCCTCGCCCACAGCGATCACCTTTCCCTTCTCCGGTTTTTCCTTGGAAATGCTCTCCGGAATGATAATCCCCGCCTTTGATTTAACGTCATCCTCCCGGATCGGCTTCACCAGTATACGATCCAAAAGAGGAACAATCTTCTGTTCCTTGCTATTCTTTTTCATATTGTTAGATTCTATTCAAAAATCCGCTCCTGTCAAGGAGGGAAAAACTACATCATTGTCTTCGCATCTGCCTCCGAGAGAAATTTGAACATGTTGCCCCCGCAATTGGCGCAGGTGCCCTTGGCTGAATACCTACCCTTTTCGTTCTTGGTTGCGACCGGATTGGTCATCATTTGCATCGTCGGCTTTTTGTTCGCGTCCCGACACTTCATGCACAAAGCTTTTAGTTCTGCCATATATTTTATTTATTATTATTAATAATTTTATTATAACACTCTTTTAACTTTTCCCTTCGCCGGGTTTGTCCAGATCCGATGCCTGGATCGGGCTTATCACTTTGGGCGGCGACATATCAATCTCGCCGAACTGCTTTTCGTAATTCTCGATCTGCTTCATCATCCAGAGGGCGATACTCTTCATTATCCGAGGCGTGCTCGAATATGAATCGAGAGTGTTCCCGGAAGTCAAAGCAAAAGAGAAAAATTCCCGGCCGTAGGCGCCGATCGCGCCGTCCACGAATTTCTTCGGCAACTCATTCATATTTATTTTTTTGGGATCGATCATACCTTAAGTATAGCATATTATTGCCAAGGAAAGTTTCTGTCCAAATGACCAAAGTGTCCCCAGCTGGAAGTCTCGGCGAATTTGATTTTGTCTAGCTTCAAATATTCGCGAATTCCGCGAGGGCTTAAGTCATAACCCGTAATTTTCTCTTCCTGACCGTCCACCATCACCACCGCCATGACCGGTTCCTTTTTCCCGATGGCGTAAGCGAGTTTGGTAAATACCTCTTGGGCTTTTCTTTCCTCTAAAATTTCCACCGCAATCCTTCGCGCCATATAGGCGCCGCTTCTGTCCACCTTTGTATAATCTTTTCCGGAGAAAGAACCTCCGCCGATCGCGATCTCCGGACCGTAATTGTCGATAACGATTTTTCTCCCGGAGACTCCGGTGTCCGCGTCAAACCCGCCCCGCGTCCACTCGCCCGCCGGGTTGATCAGGTACTCATCGGCACTGATAATCTTTTTAACTAATTTTAAAAGCTCTTCACTTTTGGTGTTCTGAAAACTCGCAACCACGGTTTTAATTTTAGAGCCATCAATTGTCACCTGCGTTTTCCCGTCGTATGGATAGACTTCATAAATTTTTTGACACAGGTTGCGAGCTAGCACATATTCAAGCGGTAGAAATTCCGGAGTCTCACTAGTGGCATAACCCCTCATAATTCCCTGATCCCCGGCTCCGCCCGTATCCACGCCCCGCGCGATTTCCGGACTTTGCGCGACGATGTTCGAAATAACCCGCCCTTTTTCAAAGTTCGGGCAGGCTTTTCTTACAATTGTTTCTATATCGGGAGTAGCTCTACTTGTAACCTCGCCATTTATCGTGATTAAGTTGTGCCCGCCCATCACCTCGATAGCCACCCTGCTATCTTTATCACCCGCTAGGTACGCATCCAGAATACTGTCCGCGATAAAATCACAAATTTTATCGGGATGCAACGGAGAAACAAATTCGGCAGTCTTGATCGACATAAAATCTACTCCGTCGTCTCGCCGCTCCAGTGCTCGGTGTCGGCTTCCGCCTGCGCTTTCGTTTTGTGCACCACGCCGTCGCGATGGTGTGGCGGAGAGTAAAGAGTGTAGAGCTTCATTTGCCCCGCTCCGGTGTTAATGATGTTGTGGCGGGTGCCGACCGGAACCAGAATGGCGCTCCCGTCTCCGATCTCGCGCGAGATGCCATTAAGCACCGCCTTCCCAACGCCCTTCTCCACGCGCAGAAACTGATCAACGTCGTGCACTTCTTCCCCGATTTCTTCTTCGGGGCGGAGTGACATAAGGACGAGCTGGCTCTTTTTGTCAGTGTATAAAACCTCGCGAAAGTTTTCGTTCTCCAGTGCCAGCTTTTCAATGTTGTCTACATAACCTTTCATATATCTATTTTAGCAAACATTCAATTTAAACACCACCCAACACCCCAACATACTCCAGTTTGTTGGGGTGTGGTGGGGGTTAGATTTTTTGAAAGGATCTGAGGAAGCTGACGAAGATTCTACCGTAAGGAGAGAGTCTGTGCTCCACAAACCTACTTAGATATCTTTTGTTCACTAGCCCTGCTTGGGCAAGTTTTCTAGTATGCTCTCCTATTGTCTTTTCATTTGCCTTGAGCGTGTCCACAATCCCCTCAAGAGTGATACCGGGGTTTCCCGCGATTGTAAGGAGTATCTGGATCCGATAATGATTGGCCATCCCCTTTAGGTGCCTCTCCATCTGTTTGGCTGTTTTAATTTTTGCCATATTTACATTATACACCACACCCCAACATACTCCAGTTTGTTGGGGTGTGGGTGGGAGGGTTAGTGATGGGGTTTGCTGAGAGTTTCGTAGAGAGTACCAGTGAGGAAAAGGACGATGACCCCAAAGAGGACGAGGAGAAGTGGCTTCTCATGAAATAGATTAGTGGTCTCGGCCCACAAGTGAAAGCCGGTAAAGATGGCGGCGGTGCCGAAAGCAAGGAGTAAAGCAAAAAGTAACGGATAGCGCCGCAACACCGGCTGGGTATACTTCCCCACCTCTTCCTGCGCCTGGCGCACCGTTTTATCAAATTGTTCTATGGGGTCGTTTAAGGGCATTGAAATATTATATCAGATTGAATAAAACGAGAGTGGCGCGCGACACCGCCAGGGGTTGTCGCGCGCCGAGGTTCTCAGCTGACCAACCGGAGGGCTGGCCGCGGGGGCGGAGGTGAACGCTTGCGCCGGTCCGGCCAGCGCTTCATGAGCCAGAGACCCACGAAAGCGAAGGCCATCATGGCCATGCCGGACAGAAACGACTCCGGCGGAATGTTCGCGGGCTTGATAGGCTCGTCCGTCGCCCACCAATGGGCGACTGCCTGATATGCCGGCCAGCGCGCGACTTCGAACATCATCAACCCGGCAAGGCCGAGTACGCCCAGAAACCAGAAAACCAGTTTCCGAATCATTTTACTCACCTCCTTTCCATTACGGTTCAGGGTTCGGGAAAATTATATCTTAATTTAAACTTTTGTCAAA
>MHWG01000017.1:0-1511 GCA_001824005.1 Candidatus Zambryskibacteria bacterium RIFCSPLOWO2_01_FULL_47_14
ATCTTGCTGACAGAATTGGAGGCGACAGAAGTGCCGTACATTACCTCTGCACGCTCCGACCTCAAAGAGCACACGATAACCGTTGAGGGTGACCTCGCCGGAAAATCGCCGCAGGTTGTTGCCGTCGAATTAACGAACATTCTGCGTCCTCATGGATATACCGTCTCGGTAGAAAAACAGGAACATATAAACAATTGGGCCGACTTTAGAGTTGCGATACCGATAGCACTCGCGTTTATCGCCGGCTTCGTGGCTCTACAAAAACTGGGGATTGTTAACCTGGTGCAATCAGGCTCTGTTACCTACGGCACCGCGTTTATCATCGGTATTGTCGCGTCGCTCTCCACTTGTATGGCGGTGGTTGGCGGGCTGGTGCTCTCTATGTCTGCTACCTTCGCCCATACGGGCGACAAAGTCCGGCCTCAAATACTCTTCCATATCGGTCGGCTCATCTCGTTCTTTGTGCTCGGCGGCGTCATCGGAGCGCTGGGCTCCGCCTTCACTCTCAATGCGACCGCATCGTTCGTACTCGGCATCATAATTGCGGCCGTGATGCTGATACTCGGCATCAATCTGCTCGGCATCTTCCATTGGTCAAAAAGATTACAGCCAGCAATGCCAAAATTTTTGGCGCGGCACGCCTACGGCGCGTCAAAACTCAATCACACACTCACACCGTTCCTCGTAGGAGTAGCGACCTTCTTCCTTCCGTGCGGGTTTACCCAGTCGATGCAAATCTACACACTCGGGACGGGCAGCTTCCTGCAGGGCGCACTTACGATGGGCTTCTTTGCGCTCGGTACGCTGCCGGTGCTCTCCGCGGTGAGCTTCAGCTCCTTCAGTATCCACAACAAATCCTACGCAGGAATCTTCTTCAAGACCGCGGGGCTCATTGTCATTCTCTTCGGACTCTATAATCTGATGAACGCTCTGGTGGTCGCCGGAGTCATCTTGCCGTTATTCAGCTTCTAATCCGCGATAATTATATGAAATCAACTGGCATCTCAATAGTCATCGCGGGCGCGCTCATCGGCGGAGCCATTCTGTACACAGGAGTGCGCTCATCGGGAACTACCGATGCTCCAGCAAACAACGTGAGTGTAGTGGATGGAAAACAAATAGTAGAAGTGTCTGTCAAAGGCGGCTACCGTCCGCAAAAAAGCGTCGCCAAAGCGGGCGTGCCGACTATCCTGCGGTTTGCCACTAACAGCACGTACGACTGCTCCGGAGCGGTCCGCATCCCGAGCATGGGTTATAGCGCGTTCCTCCCCGCAACAGGGAAGACGGACGTGGAGCTGGGCGTCCAACAGGTGGGCATCCTGCGCGGCATGTGCGCTATGGGCATGTATATCTTCGAAGTCGACTTCAAGAACTAAACAGTAAAGGCAAACACAAAAAGACTACGATATATCGTAGTCTTTTTGTTGTCTTGGTGGAGATGCGGAGAATTGAACTCCGGTGCAATGGATGAGCGGATGCGCTTCTACGGTGCTTAGTTTGCTTTATTTCTT
>MHWG01000017.1:1565-6742 GCA_001824005.1 Candidatus Zambryskibacteria bacterium RIFCSPLOWO2_01_FULL_47_14
CGCTCTAGGGGCAACGGAAAGGGTGGAGGCGGTAATCAGGGAGGCTCAAGGGTTGGGGGACATAGCACAACAGATAGTCGAGAACTCGCAAGTTATTACGGCGGAAGGAGAGGAGTAATATGAACATTATGTCAGAAAAGGACAATATGGATCCGGAGGTGCTCTCGCTGCTGAAAGAGTTGGGGGCAACAGACAGGAGCGACACGAGGAAAAAACTCGCGGAGATATCAAAAGTCCGAGAATATATATTCGACCTGCCTAGTTACTTTTCTTCCGGATGGCTCTCTTTAGACGAGCAGGAGCTTATCATTAGAGGGGTTTGCTACCTCGAATACGGCAATGGCAGGGTTCCCCCTGATGCTTGTAACTTCCAATTCGGTAGTACGACAGTAATACCCAAGCTACTGGAACATTTTAAGAAAGGGGCAGAACTTGACCGAACGGACGACCTGACTAACTGGCTTTTGACTCAACGAGCAAACACCTACATACCGTTCGGTAAGGAAGTTCCTTTTGGGATTAACACTCTTGAGGATTATTATACCTACGAAGAAAAGAGAAAAGAAAAACAACGGCAAAAGTTAGAGCACGACCAAGAGATTTCCAGGGTAGCAAAAAAACGTCGTGCGGAGATTTCCCGTCAGCACGTTGAGAGGTCATTATTGAACAAGCTACGGAGAAAGCATGACTAAGCACGCCAAAGCTTTATCTGTAATAGCACTCGGTACAGTTTTCATTTTAGGTGCGATAATCTGGTTTCAATATGAGTACTCAAAATGGGAGCACAGGCAACGTCTTAACGCGGCATTGCAAGAAGTCTACGAGAAAGCGGGGTATTTTAATTAGTTAATATTAAGACTAAAATACTCCCGATATCCCCCAATCTTTTAAGAGACGAACTTTCCCCATCAGCTAGATTTTACGAATTCTCTCTATCCTCTGCCAAGGCTTATTATTGGTAGTAGTTACACCTGATCGTACCGCCAAGTCTTCTGGGCATCTTCCCGAAGACTTTGATGTCCTCATTTACGGAGCTATAATCCCTCACATGGAAGAGGTTAAAGAGGAGGGAGACATAGAAGAGGAAAAAAGAGACTACGGTCGGGAATTTGAAGAGGAGGTACGAGCCTTCCTTGAGGATACACTTAGGTTTTCTGATGTTAAGGGTGGCTCGGATTTTCATATCGCTCCTCCCGGTCAGTCAAACCAGATTGATGCCTGCGGGAGAAAGGGTAATGTTCTTTTCGTCTTCGAGTGCAAGGCCTCAGGTCGCAAAGTCAAAAGGGATTTAAGAAAAGATATTCTAGCAACGGCGACAAAGGCAAAAATTGCTTTTGAAAACTATAAAAATATTCCTGCGTATAAATACTGCCGAGTATTTAAGTTTGTTTTTATAACCAAAAAAATAGAAGTTCCCGCCGTCCACCAAGATCTTTGTAAAGAGCACCACATGTTCTACGAGGACAATCACCTGCTTGAGTATTACACGGAGCTCCACGAGAAAATAGGAGAATATGCCACTTACAACTTTCTATCTGATTTTGGCATCTATCCTCCGGACGAAGAAGAGCTTAAAGTACTTGCGATAAAAACAAAGTTAGGTAAGTATGTGGCCTACAATTTCTTTGCATCCCCAAAACAACTCCTAAAATTTTCTTATGTAGCTAGGCGGCGATTCGGCAAGGAGGACTTTTATCAGAGAATGTTAGACACGTCCCGTATTAGAAAGATACAAAAGTTTCTCGACAGTGGGGGTATCTTTCCCACGAATATCATCCTCTCTTTAAAGAATGGGGAAAGAAAATTTGATCCAGTTAACCTTACGAACCAAGGAGATAAAGAGGTCGGTTTCCTGACCATCAGTAAAAGTTATAGTGCTTGCTGGATTATTGACGGGCAACACAGGCTTTACTCCTTTGCCAGATCAAATTCGAAGGAATTTGTGTCTTGCACCGCATTTGAGGGCATTTCAATAGACAAAGAACGAGGATTCTTTCTTGAGATTAACAGGGAGCAGAAGCCAATACAGCCAGATTTGCTGTGGGATTTGGAAGGTCTATCTGACCCAGATAGTCCTCGAGGAATAATATCTAGCATTGTCCACACCCTAAATAAGGATGATAAAGGACCCTTCTTCTATAAAATTTATATTCCTTTGTATGGATCTAAAACTGACAAAATAGTGAATATGGCAGCATTTTGTAATGGAATTGAGAATGCTTCTCTAACCAAACAAATTACCCCGAACTCCTTAGGAATGGCAAATCCACTAGCTGTTGGTGAACCTTGGACTGTCACAAAGAGAATTGCCCAAGTATTAGCAAGATATTTTAGTCTTTTACAAGAAGATCTCTCCGAAGATCATAAGGATTTCATTTTTGGCAACGCAGGGATACCTGTCATGCTATATTTGTTAGAACCCATAGTTGCTCATGTGCGCCGTATACCTGCCTCCAGCGATCTGAGTAAGTATTCCATACTGATTGCTGATTTTTTTAAAGAGTACTATAAAACTCCAGCCGAAATTAGAAAATTAAGAGCAGAGAATAATAGCGAGGGTGCAAGAAAAAACCTAGCTAGACAAATAGGAATTTGCATACGTCGAGGAATAAAAGATCAGGCATTTTGGCCAGCTATGGAACAAGACGAATTTTTGGACTCTATAAGAGCGATTGAACGAAGAATTGCAGGAATTGTAGTATCAAAATTATCACAAATCACTACTGCCTGGGAAAAACAAAGAGTCCCTCCCACCATATCTTCTAAAATAAAAGAAAGAGTTGAATCCACAGGGTTACCTTTTGAAGAGAACCTTGGGCTTGGCGATGTGGCAGGTATAATTTTTGAGGCCAAAAATTGGGGAGAAGTTTTTCAGAAAGTCTTTATCAAAAGAGACGGTTTTCTCAACAGAAATGAACTTGAAGTCGCTTTTACTCGAATTGGGACTGTGCGCAATTCCATCGCACATGGTAAATCTGTGATTCACAGTAAGGAAGATCTTGACCAGTGCGAAATATATTTAAGTAGATTTTCGAAAGTCGTCCCTGAGGTTGTTACTGAAGGAGAAAACGCATAGTTTTGAGAGTAAATATTTGTCCCATGTGGTAGTATTGGGTACACATGGCCAAGAAGACGAAGACTACCAAGATCGCAGGTAAAAAGAAAAAGAAGCAGCAGTATCTTGTTACCTTTATTGTTTCAAAGAGTGGTGCTAGAAAACCACGTCTGGTCTTGTATCACAACAGTAAACCAGTATCAGAAGAGAACACAAAGATTGTCTATAAGGATAAAAGTAGCGGACGCTTGGTAAGCAGAGAGCCCTCATGGAGAGTAGTAGAGCACGTCCCAAAAGCTGGATATGGTGACTCGCCTCCTAAAGCCAACAATAAGGCTCGGGTCTTTCGGATTGGTAGAGACGCACGAAGTGGAGAGTTTGTTTCGACTAGACACGCACTACGTCATCCAAAAACTTATACTATAGAGAGAATACCCCAAAATTCCCCCGTTTATTTTAGGAAAGACAAGGGAAAATAGGATGTCAAAATCGTACCAGCTTATAATTGAGGGCATTATTCCCGCAACTAGAGAAGCATACAGAAATAATAGTGTTAACCAAGCTGTAAGGGTTAAGGAAGGTAGGAAGTTAAAAGATTTCAAAATAACTCTCGCAAATCAATTTAAAATTAATAGACCCTCCAACAACTTTCCAACCTTGAAGCAAGTATTTGTTGCGATAATTCAGTTCTACACTTCAAAAAAGAAAGACTACACAACAAGAGATGTAGATAACATGGCAAAGACTATTTTGGACGTATTAGAACAAAACAATTTTTACAAACGAGATAGCCAGGTAAGAACTTTACTCGCTAGCAAACGGGTGGATGTAAAAAAAGTCCCTCAAAATCTAAGCTATATTTACATAAAGATATTGGATGATGGGGAAGACATAATTGCCGTCGATGAAGTTGTGGGACAAGCACTCGACCTGTATGGCAAACTAAAAATCAAAGAAGCCGTCGTCCCTGTCCGTCCTACATAAAGAAAAACGCGCTACCCTGTATTGCGCGTCTTTCCTTATTTTTTCTTTTTCACAGTTATAGTGCTGTGTTATTTTCCTCAATCGGAATCGCCGAAACCAGACTTAGGCATACGCTCCACGACATGGGTGCTCGGGTGTCTCCGGGCTTCATCCACACTCGTCAGCTCGCCTGTTCTAGCGTCGCGTCCGATGAGAAAAGATTTTGATTCTTTGCTCATACAAGAAGTTTATTAATTTGTAATAACTAGCTAACTTAATGATACTAGAAAGTCTTAAAGTACAATACACAAATTTCTGTGCATAATTCAGACGCTGATTTACACATTCTCCGACAGGGCTTATTATTGGTTCACAACTGAATAGTTTGAAGCACCTACCCTCATCAGCCGGTGAGCAAGGTGGAAAGACCAGTGGAGCATAAAGAACCCATCGTAGGGGAGCTTCACTGGCCATATCGGGAAACTGATATGCCGTCGCAAGACGGGACCTGCGGTGGGCTTTTTGTTTTTCTATTCAGTTGTTCGGCTCTTTAACAACTAAGCTTTTTATCTCTATGAGGGAGAGGCTACAAAAGAGGGCAAAAATGTATGGCTCTTTGTTCTTTGTATTTTGGGTGTTCGAGTATCTTGCTCAGAAGTTTGCAGAGGAGATGTTGAAGTTAGCTCCGACAGTAGGAGGGTTTGACTCGGCTACTGCTTTTATTGTGGTTGCATTACAGCCCCTCTTTTTAATCGGGGTGCTGTTCTGCGGAATCATGTGGCTGGTCGTTCGTTCGAAGATTAAGAAACTACCTCAATGATTGAAAAACACAGGCCGATAAGGAAGACACTTATCTGGATACTAATAGTCGTTGTTTGGGCGATAATTATGTACTTGCAGTTGGGCGAGTTCGGCGCTTCTTTTCTTGGAACCTGCGATTCAAGCACAGGCGAGTGCCAGCCGATATCCAAATAAGAAAGTTGTCCAACGATGGCATTGTCGTTCTTGTTGTGAGTAGCAGACATCCCTTGTCCTTAGCAGACCCTCATCAAGGCAGGACTCTTTCAGTCACACTTTGGTTCTCTTTGTTTGCTACGGACCGTATTGAGGACTATTCGTGAGCAGGTGTGTTTATTCTTAGGTGCTCTGACCCAGCATT
>MHWG01000017.1:6764-10976 GCA_001824005.1 Candidatus Zambryskibacteria bacterium RIFCSPLOWO2_01_FULL_47_14
TTTTTTCTTGTATGTCACTCATCGGTACCGCTTCGCCTACAACCCTTTCTGGGGAGAACATCACTTCGCAGAGATAATACTGATTTGAGCCTTTGCGAATCGGGATACTTTTCCTGCGGTAAGACAACTTGCCTGACTTTGCGTCAAAGTGCAGGTCTTTTGTGTTTAAAGCTTGTTTTCTAAAGATGTTTAGTGTTGTGGTCACCCGAGGGGTTGGTTGCATACCATAGGATTCGATGCGATCCTCCTGCTCGAACTTTTCGAGGATGGTGGAGACATCATTGGGGCTAGCCCCTGCCGCTATCATGTCCCTAGTCTTCAAGATTATTAGCCGTGGCTCATTACCGTATGGGTTCTCCCCAAACAGAAAGGCCTCCTCGATGAGTTTTGATATAGCTTCTTCTTTGGGTGTGAGGTCCATAAACGGATACTCGGTTAAAACGGAGTTGCTGACTTTTGGTGTTTCGACAAGCAAAATATAGCGTTTCTACAAGAAATGGCTAGTCCCAGTGTGTAGGCGGTCGTAGGCTAAACGCACCCTAGTGAGTTAGGGGTACATCCGGATAAGAGGGGTAGGCAGCCCTTTTGCGCCTGTTTAGGAGCAGTTTACGAGCGTTTTGACAATCATTGGCACTTTTGGAAAGCGGTTTTGCGAGAGTGGGCAGATGTCGGAGGCATTAAAGGTCGAACAAGAGGTAGCCGTAATAGACCCCAGCGACCCTGTCGTTGAGGAGTATATCTCTGTGGTGTCAGACATATTCGAGCAACCCGAAGAGGAGACTGGGTGCACAAATGCTCCGGCTCCATAAAGTCTAGGGTCTCGAAATTACTCGCCCCATTACCAAGTTCATATCAAATTGGCATAAATCATGACATCTCGTTTCGGGCCTAAGTTTGCCCCGATTACCTTGGCAGGACTTCTGGCAAAGCCCACCAAAGCACTTAAGTGGCTCATTGAAAACTTAATACCAATCGGTTCACTAAATGTTCTCTCCGGCGATCCGGGAAGCTTCAAGACATGGATAATCCTGCACATCGTGCTCTGTATCAGTCGGGGAGAGCCGCTATTCGGACAGTTCGCAACACAGAAAGGCAGAGTATTGTTGGTCGATGAGGAAAATAGGGAGGACTTACTTAAAGAGAGGTTCACTCTGTTGGGGGCTAAGCCCGAGGATGCCGCAATGATTTCGCTCATGAGCAACTTCAAAGTGGATAGCCCCACGGATATGCAGATGCTCAAGGAGGTGGTAGTTCGGGAAAAGATAAACCTCGTTATCTTTGACAGCTTGGTGCGTATGCACACAAAAGAGGAAAACGATGCACGACAGATGGCTAGTGTCTTTGAGCCGTTCAAAGAACTCATGAGGGAGGATGTCGCAGTCTTGTTCACCCACCACCATCGCAAGCAGACGATGGGTGTGAAGTATTCCGTATCGCAGGGACTTCGAGGTTCTTCCGATATCTTGGCCGCAGTAGATAGCCACTTAGGGGTGGAGTACGACTCATCGCGCAAGATGCTCACTCTGACGCAGGGAAAGTCACGACAAGCTGAAGCGGTACAACCGTTCGAGGTGTCCGTCGTCAAGGGTCAAGATTCTCTATCGCTTCAATTTGAGGGCGACGCAGAAAAATCCTTGTTGGGTATAGACAAGGCAAAAAACTTCATACGCAACTCTCTCGTCCTATATCCCGAGGGAGCAACCAGAGCGGACCTTGAGGATGATACGGAATTGGGCATAGGAAAGAATATGTTCGGCGGGGCCTTGCAACAGTTGATTGAGGAGGGAGCAATCGAAGCAAAGCCAGGCAAGCACAACAAGAAAGTCTATTACCTTAAAGCCCCCGAAACTCCGAGCCAGACAGATTTTTAGTTCTTTAAGGCCTATAAGGATTAAAAAGCTAAAAAACTACTCGTTCCTTAGATTTTGGAACATCGTCTCATATATTGATTCATTATTGGCCAATTTAATCAATTATGGACAAGAGGGTTATAGCTTACTGCAGAGTCTCCACCGACAATCAAAAAGAGGAAAAGACGATTCAGTTGCAAGTCGAGAGCCTCAAGAAATACGCAGAGGGACACGGGCTGACCATAGTTGAGTGGTTCGAGGACGACGGTATTAGTGGAGGGTTGGAGGATAGGCCGGCCTTAATCCGACTGATGAAGTACCTCGAAGAGAACTTAGACATACAAGGGGTTCTCATCTACAAGCTCGATAGGTTGGCCCGAGACCTCTACATACAAGAGGGACTCATTAAAGAATTCACGAAACTCAAAAAGGAGGTTATCTCCACCCTTGAACCCGATCTAGCAAGCAACGACCCATTCCGAAAAGCATTCCGGCAGATGTTGGGAGTCTTTGCAGAGTTTGAGAAAGCGATGATTACTCTCCGGATGAAGAATGGGCGCAACAGTTCAGTCAGTAAGGGGAGGTGGCATGGAGGCAGTATCTACGGCTACGACAGCACCAAAGACGGCGAATTGGTAATCAACAAAAAAGAAGCGGAGGTAGTTAAGAGGATTTATCACCTGAAGAGGTATCAAAAAATGTCTCCCAAGAAAATAGCAGACCTCCTCAACAAGGAAGAAGTCTCAACGAAACGAAAGACGACCAAGTGGCACGCATTAACAATTAGAAAAGTCCTGCGGAATCCTCTCTATAAGGGGTTCCTCCGCTATCAGGGACAAACTTATCAAGGCAACCATGAACCAATCATCAAATAACAAATTCCTAGCCTATGTTCGGGTGAGTTCAAAAGACCAGTCCAGAGGCACATCACTTGAAGAGCAAAAGGGTTACATCGAGCGGTACGCAACGCAGAAAGGCTACATTGTTCAAAAGTTTTATGGGGAGGTGGAGTCGGCCTCAAAGGTCGGCAGAGGAATCTTCGACGAGATGATAAAAGAGCTACGCTCCAAAGGATACCGAGGGATTCTTTTCCACAAGACTGACAGAAGCGCACGAAATCCAAAAGACCAGGCATTACTCTACGACCTGATGATAAATGGGTTTGAGTTGCATTTTGTCTCGGAGGGAATATCTACGGATACACCACAAGGAAGAAACATGATGTATATCCTCTGGGGTTTGGCTTCAGGCTACAGCGAGAACCTTAGGGCAGAGATAAACAAAGGAATACTCGGCCGGCTCAAGCAGGGGAGAATGCCCACCTATGTTCCAGTCGGCTATAAAAAGGCAGGGGAGTGCAGGTCAGTATTGGACCCGATACGAGCACCCCTGATGAGGCAGATCCTCAAAGATTACTCAACAGGCAGCTATTCAGTAGAGACTCTTATAGAAAGAGCCAACAAAATAGGGCTTACCAAACATAACGGCAAACCAATTCATCGTACAAGGATGCACGAACTCCTACGAAATACTTTCTATTACGGCACTATCACTCACAAGAGAGGGGTATTTGCAGGAGAGCACGAGCCACTCATCTCAAAAGCGGTGTTTGATAGGATTCAATACTTCCTGATGAAGAAAGGGTTTAGACGCAAGTACACCCATGTCTATGTTTTAAGCGGAATGCTCAAATGCTTCTACTGCAAAAGGCCGATGAAGTGCATGACGGCAAAACAGAAGTGGAGGTACTACTACTGCCGCAACCGAGAATGTCCTATAGCCACGATACCGGAGCCAAAGGTAAACGAGGAGGTATATCAGCAACTACGCCAAATAGAGTTCAACGACCAAGAGGCCGAGGCTTTTAAGAAAGCGGTACGGGTATTCAGGAACATCACTCAAGAGCACAAGAACGAGCAGATAAAAGGCATTGAACTTGAAATCAACAAGATACAGGCCCGACTCGATACGATGGTGGAGAAGCTTATCAACCTAGACATAGACGAAGAGAGCTATAAGAAAGTCAGAACGGCATTGGTGGACAAGCAGGGGGAGCTTAGGCAACGGAGGGAAACGCTAGAGAAGACCGACCAAAAGAAGTTCGAACAGATTGAAGTTCTTGGCAAACTCCTAAAAAGTCCTTCATTGGCATACGAAAAGGCGAATATCCTAAATAAACGCCGTTTGATTCTTTCAATGGTGGAAAACTTCGAGTTGAAGCCAAACGGACTAGTAATTACATGGAAAAAGCCGTTCGACATGATCGCCAAACGGCCAAATTCCAAAACAAGTGGAGATGCGGAGAATTGAACTCCGGTGCAATGGATGAGCGGATGCGCTTCTACGGTGCTTAGTTTGCTTT
>MHWG01000018.1 GCA_001824005.1 Candidatus Zambryskibacteria bacterium RIFCSPLOWO2_01_FULL_47_14
CTCAGGGCAAAAATCAGAAAAGTTTTGACAATGCCGTGGCCCGAGGACTCGAACTTATTGACTTGACGCTGTCTGATCCCCGCTGGTTTAAAATGCGCGGCAGGTTGTTGGAAATTGCCCGAATCAGGGAAGTTTTTTGTGACGCCATATTTGACGGCAAAGAATTTGGCAGTACCTTCAAGGGTATCCAAAGATATTTTGACATATTTGCCTTACAGGCGATGAAACATGTTGGACATTAAATATATTCGGGAAAATCAAGAAGTAGTCAGGAACGTGATAAAGACTAAGCGGGTGGATTTTGATTTGGATCAGCTTTTGGCGGTTGACGAGGAGCGGCGGCGTTTAATTCAAAAGAGCGAGGCCATCCGGGCCGAACAAAAAAAGACTACGGACCGTGAAAAGGCCGGCCAGTTGAAAACTGAATTCAAGGATTTTGAAGAATTGCTTTCACGCACGGAGGCTGAATTTAAAGATTTGATGCTTAAAGTGCCCAACATTCCGACCGAAGATACGCCGATCGGCGCGAGTGAAAAAGATAATGTTGTCATAAAAAAAGTCGGTGAATCGAGATTATCCGCCTCCGGCGGAGATTTTCCAGTCAAGAATCACTGGGAGTTGGCTCAAGAGCTGGATTTGATAGACAAGGAACGAGCCGCCAAAATTGCCGGTTCCCGCTTCGCCTACATTAAAGGCGATCTGGTCAGACTTCAATTTGCCTTAATTCAGTTTGCCATGGATCAGCTCACCGATAAAAAAACCATCCAAAAAATCATCAAGAAAAATAATCTCAAGGTCAGCGACAAACCTTTTGTGCCGGTTCTACCGCCTTATCTGATCAATACCGAGTCTTACCGGGCCACCGGGCGTTTAAACAGCGCCGAGGTGACTTACAAACTTGAAGGCGAGGATCTGTGGCTCAACGCCAGCGCTGAACATAGTTTGGCCCCGATGTATCAGAATGAAGTTTTAAACGAATCCGAGTTGCCGATCCGTTATCTGGGTTATACCACCGCGTTCCGCCGTGAAGCCGGGACATACGGCAAAGACATGGAGGGTATTTTGCGAATGCATCAGTTTGATAAATTGGAGATGGAAAGTTTCACTGTCAAGGAAGACGGCATCAATGAGCACTTGTTTTTCGTGGCTGTTCAAGAGCATCTGATGGAACAGCTCAGTTTGCCTTTTCAGGTTGTTTTAAAATGCACCGCGGAAATCGGTATGCCTAATGCCCGCGGTGTGGATATTGAAGTCTGGCTTCCCGGCCAGAATGCTTACCGAGAGACCCATACCGCCGACTACATGACCGACTTTCAGGCCAGACGGTTGCGAACTCTGGTTCGCCGCTCGGATAATAAAACGGAACTTGTCCATACTAATGACGCCACGGCCTTGTCCCAGCGGCCCCTGATCGCCATCCTCGAAAATTTTCAGCAGAAAGACGGCTCGATCGAAATTCCTAAAGTCCTGCGGAAATATATGGGCGGCCAGAAAGAAATCAAAAAGTGAGAGCGGCCAATATCAGAAATCTTAAATATAAAGACAAACTGGCGGCTCAACGTCTCCGCCGGCTTAAGTTGAAAATATTCTTTATCGCCGCCGCCGCGGCGGCGCTGTTGTTTTGCGTCGTCTATCTTTTATTTTTCACGCCGTGGCTCAAGATAAATGCCATCGCTCTTGAAGACTTAAGTTCGGAACATCAATATGAATTAAGCGAAGTCATTGAGGGTCATATCAATCGCAAGATCGCCGGAATCCCTATTGGCGGCAATATCTTTTTCTTTGATCCCGACGAGATCTCAAGCGAAATGATGGACAGATTCACATTTCTTAAAGGCGTATCAATAGAGAAAGACTATCCCCACGGCATAAAAATCAGAGCCCAAGAACGGGAAGCGGAAGGCATCTGGTGCGTTCAGGAAAAGTGCCGCTATTTTGATTCTGAAGGCGTGGCTTGGGGCGAAGTGCCGCCCTCATCCGGTTTTTTACTGCTCAATATTCACGACCAAAGAAATGCCGGCAAAACACCGGCGGTTGACAAGCGGTATTTGAAAGCAATCCAGACAGTAATTCCCGCTCTTTCGAACTTAGATTTCAAAACCAAAGATGCCGTCATCCCCGCCGGAAACTCGATGGAATTCAATATCGTCGTATCCGATTTGAAATCCGGGGCGACTTACCCTCTGCAGTTCAGTTTGGACTCCGATATTCCCGGCCAAATTAAGGTTCTGCAGATATTCAAGAATCAAAAGATTGATAAATCTGATTTTTTGCCCCGATATGTGGATTTAAGGTTTGACGGCCGCGTTTACTATAAATAGGGCCATTTTGGGGCCTTTTCGGCCTATTTTTGTGCACAGTTGACTTTATAGATGGGATTTGCTATAATTGATATCTACAGTTCTTTATAAAGAGCCCAGAAATGGGCTCGCAAAAGTCCCGATTTCCCTAGGAAATCGATGATCCGTGACACTGCAGTGTCGGGAACCAATTAGTCAGTAATCAGGCAACACATAGTTATTATAGTTTGGGCCGTTAGCATTACTGTTTAGGGGACTTTTGCGAGCCCGTACAGGGTTCAACTCTAGGCTGCCGGTCCGCACGTGATGCGGGAGTGAGACCCCCTCCCACAACACGTGGGCGATGCGTCCATCTCATCCCATCGCCGGATCGGCAGCCTAACTTCTGGTGGCGGGCAACCCATTACGGCTTCGGCCGCGACAATGGGGGTGCGCTCTCGCGCCTATTACGTAAAGGCGCGACAGGCGGCCAGCCTGCCACCAACCGCTATTGGCCGCGGCCCGGCTAAGATGATGGAACCAACCCGAAAGGAGCGTTCCTCTTTCCACCGGCCCGGCGGCCATCGTATCGTCACGCAGCGTGTAGCTAACTTTCCCAAGGAAAGGAGGCGAAGATGAAATCTCCGCTGCGTGACAAACCCGTGTCGACAGGCGCCCGCGCCTTGTAAGGTGCGAAGAAGTGCCGGACTGCCAGGTGAGATTGACCCCATCGCCTGGTAAGTAAAAAAAGGGTCCTAATAAGTAGTCGGCGGGTGAGAGGGCTCTCACCCGCCGACCTAAAATCGCGTCGAGCTTGCTCCGCGATTTTTAATTAAAAAATGTTCGCCCCCACACCCATGCAGGGGTGTGGGGGCGAGATTGTAGGCACCTAATCATACACAGGCAAGACCTGTATATATATTCAAAACCTACTATTTATAAATACTTCGATCGAAGCATTTATAAATAGTGACGAAAGTCGACCGACCGGCCTACCTGCCTGACCTCCGGTAAGCGGGCCGGCAGGCAGGTAACAAATAGGAAACCGAACGAAGTTCGGCAAGGTGGCCTATTTGTTCGGCATTCTGACGAAGTTGAAGCTATAAGACAGGCGAAGAAAGTAGCGAGAGAAAAGTATTTAGCGAGTAACATGCCACACAAAAATAGAATGACCGACACTGTCGCGGGGGACGACATCCAGCCAAGCGTAATATTTGTTGGGCCCCGCGACGTCCTGCTGAAAATAGGTCGCGGATACAGCCAGCCAGCCGCCGCCGGGATTGTCTTTCAGGAATTGCTCCTTGCTTGGATATTGGCCGGACGTGACCCATTTAAACTTGCTGCCTAGATAATACGACTGCTCGGCCCAGCCGAAATAATCCAGAGAAATATTCTGGATCTTATTGTCCCTGACAAAGTCGGCTAACCGCCAAAGATCCTGGCCCCAATCCAAATTGGAATCCACGACATAGCGGTGGCCGCCGGAAGGCCCGCCCGCGAACTGGTTGAAGTAAGCCAAGTAGTAAGGATACACAAACACAGACTCCAAGAAGTACCAGACTAACAGGAGGATTAGGAGATAGGAGATAGGAGTTAGGAAATGGGGATTAGGAGATAGGAGTTTAGTACTTGGTGCTGAATGATTCTTATACCAGATACTAGATACTTTATACAAGATACTTTCTACTTGCCCCGCGATAAGAATGAACATGAATCCGTAGATCGGAATCAGGTGGCGGATACCGATGTTAAGATTGCCGCTGATGCTTGCCGCGGCGTAAATAACGATCCATAACATCATCGCAAACTGGGGAAAATGATCGGCAATCTTGTTTTTTAGACTTTGGCTTTTTCTGAACCATCTGCCTAAGCCGAACCACAAAGACAGGCCGATTAAAATCAAAAGAGGAATAGGTTCTTTCAGCAGGAACACGACCGGGAAGTAAGACCTGAACGATGTGTTCGAGAGTTTGCCCAGGAAATAAGTTCGGTTGCCGCCTTCGGCCCGCTGGAGAACCATTGTCAGCCCCAGGCTGTACTGGGCGTATGGTCGGAGAAGCGGTTTATCCGCGGACCAAATGAGTAAATCCGAGAACACGGGCAGGGGGTAACTTTTTAAAAGATTTTCAGTGTTAGTTTTCTGTTCCGCGGGGGAGTAATTAAGGATGTGGATCTGATATATCGGCCCGACGATAACGATAAAACCGAGAACCATTACAAGGACGCCCCTTGTAATTACAAGGGGCGTCCTTGTTTTCGCAGCCCAAGCCCAGATTATCGCCAGAATTAAAAAATATGGCGCCAAAAGGAATGTCGAAAATTTTGTGAGGAGGGCGATGCCGAACGAGACCGCCGCCAGCCAGAAGTTTTTTGGGTTCCGGATCTCGAGGTAGTTTAAGAAAAAATAGGTCGAGAATAAGACGCCGAATAGAGCGGCAATGTCGGTGGTGACAAACCGGCTGTGGGCGATGATTGTCGGACAGAAAGAAAATAAAAAAACAGCCAGTACCGCCACCCGCGGGCCGTATATTTTTTTTGTCCAGACAAAAATAATAAGGCCGGCGATAATGAATAGCGGAATCATCGCCAGCTTGGCGGCGTGGATAATCAAGCTCGGCTCCACTCCGGAGTGGTAAATCAAGTAGCGGCCGAAATCCCACTGGCTTTCAATATTTTTGCCGCTTGCGGCCGGGTCTATTCCCAAAGGCAGGAGAGCCAAACCGGCGAGATCCTTGGCCAGCGGCGGGTGTTCGGAATTGTATTTGAAAGTCCGGTCGAAAACGTAAGAATAAGCCGCTCCGATATGAGGCACTTCATCAACGATTGGCGAATCCCGCCAGGCGCTGGCCGCGGCGGTTATACTCGCGGCGATGATAATAACCAGAGCAAGTGCGATATGCTTTTTCATCGAGGCTATTTAATTTCAAAGATGACGCCTTTCGAGTCGAATCTGAAAGTTTTGGCCCGGATATCCGTCAGATAAATTAGATTTTTTGCTCTTTGATCCGCGGGCGTAACTGTATTGGTCAGAAACATGACCGTTTGGGCTTTGATCGGCAGGCCATAAGCTTCGATTTCGCCTGATTTTACGATGACGTATTTTTTAGTTGAATCGGGCAGAGCGTTGATTTTGCCGGCGATTTTTGAATATTCCTCGGAAAAAGCCGACTTGGTTTCCGGGCTGGAGGCCCAGACCTTAAAGTAGCGGTTGTATTCATATATGCCGAAAGCTCCCAAAAGAGCGACGAGAGCGACAATCGGTCCTAGGAAGTAGCGCTTGTTTTTATCCCACGGCCGGCTCACCGCCTCCCAGTCCTCCAAAGAATGGAAAATCCACCACAAACCTCTGGCCGCAAAAATCATGGCCACCGGGATGACGCCTACTGCCCTTAAAGCATGCGGAGCCTGGGTTGATAAAAATCCCGGCAGTAAAGCGGCAAAAAACCAGACAAAGAGAAGGGTATGAACGGGTGAGAGATGGCCGTGCTTGCGCCGCAACCAATGAACCAGTTCTTTAATGAAGCCGAGTCCGAATAAAATCGCGATCGGCCAGCCCAGCATCGGCGCACCGGGGATATTATGACGGGGATTGTAATCGCCGGAAAAGGTGAACATGCCTAAAGTTCTGACAACGCTTTGGGCTAACTCGCGCAGAGGTTCTTCTTGCCCAAAGACACTTAGATGCCCCTGGGTCATGAATTGTCCCGGATTTTTAAGGAGATAAACGCCGATGGGCAGAGCCACGAAGAAAGTTACCAGAAAGAGCATCGCGAAACCGGCTAAGAGCCGGTTTCGCGCGTGAAGATATTCAGTTCGGCTATAATCCTTTTTGATGAACAGCCAGTAATTTGCCAGTATCAGGATCAATATGATCGGCGCGGCCCGGAAAGAGGTGTAAGTATAAAAGCCCAAACCCATGAAAATACCGGCCCAGAAGAAATCCTGAAAATGGGATCGCCGCAGGCCCCGCCAGAGGAAGTAAAAAACATAAACCAGGATAAACGGCACCATGATCGCCCTGAATCCGATCCGCGAAAAATTAACGTGCCAAAAAGAAATTGCCAGAAGAAAACTTGAAATTGCGCCGATCTGCCAGCCGAAAAGCTCCCGGGCCAGAAAATAAAGGCCAAGAACGGTTAAAATGCCGATTACTGCCGAAACTCCCCGCAAAGCCCAGGGCTGATTGCCGAATTGTTTTATGGAGAGCGCCTGTAAATTTATAAACAAACCCTCACGGCCGTTGTTTTCACTGTAAAACACGTTATAGTCGCGCGTTTGGTTGGCAACGATCGCGTTCGAGCCGTTCATTGCTTCATCCGGATATAATCCGGGCCGGGCCGACTTCAAGTTATTGAGCCGGAAAAATGCCGCTACGGCAATAATCAAGAGAACAAGGATAATCTTGTATCTGAATCTATGCGTCATACGATTGATATTAACAAAAATAACGTTTTTATTATCCACACGCGCGGATTGGAAATTCCTGCCGTTGTTCTAAAATTAAACCATGCCTGAAAAGTTAAGCAAAGGTTTCTCTTACCCGGTCGGTCCGGGCAATCCAGAAGCTAAACCGATTAATCCGATTGGTTTTAGGCCTTCTGAAAAATCAATCTCTCCGCCGGTAATCGAGCCGATTCCGCCGCAGCCGATTGACGTTCCGCCGCCGGCTCCTGAAAGCTTCCAAAGAAATCCAATCGGTTTCTCGCCGGAACCACCTCCGACTCCAGAATTAGCGCCTACTCCGGCTCCAGAACCGGCTCCAGCGCCGGCGCCGGAGGTGCCGGTCCAGCCCTCGGGTGATTCGGCTCCGGCCGAAACTGCCGCTCCGCCTCCGGAATTTAAAGAAGTCCTTGGTCTTCAAAAAGAGGCCTTTTCGGCCCGTCGAGAAATGATCGCTTTCCGCCACGGCAAAAAGGTCGCTGATTTATCGCCCGAAGACCAAACCCGCTACGTGGAACTCAAAACTGTTTTTCAAGAAAAGCATCGTGCCTGGAAAGACCAGCTGGAGCTGTTGCCCGAAGATGAGCAAGTAGAGCTGGGAGGCCTGACTAAGCTTAAAGAAGTTGAAGAAAGGTTCAGGGACTTAAATCCCGAACAAATCGCGCCCGCCGTTATCGCCGAGACCAATCAAAGCCGCGCCCACGAATTAAAGGCTACCGAAGATCGGATCACTTGGCTTAAAAGAGTTATCCAAAATGCCGGCCCGAATTACGACAAAGGAACAGCCAGGGGCGTCACCGCTTTGGACTTAGAGGGCGAACTCAAGGAATTGACGGACCGAAGGAAGGCCTTACGGGCAATCATGCTTGCCGATTCCGAAGTCGGTATTTCAAGCGAAGCAAATCCCGCCGGAGAAGCCAGAATTCATGCCGATGTCGCAATTCCAGAAGCTGTCCCTCCGGCTTCCGAAACCGTTGACTCGGTTAATCTTGATTTTGAAAGGAGCCAGGCCGAATTAAGAGCCGCCCGGCGTAACCTGCTTAAAGACGCCCGTTTAAGGCTCGACGCTGATATTGAAGCCAAACAGGCCGAGCTTGAACAAATTCCGGCTTGGAACGCGCTCAAAGTAATTAAAATCAGAAACGAAATTCGCAAGATGCGCAAAGAACAGGCGCGCATTGATGAGGAATTAAATAATGAACGGGTCGGTTTCGGCCGCCGGTTTATGGATGCCGTTAAACGCGGATATGAAGCCGGAAGACGCCGAATCAGAGGCGAACAGCCCGCGGCCGCCGTAGAGGCGGGCGCTGCGGCTCCACCTGAACCGCCCCGGCCGCCTGAACCGCCTGAACCGCCTGAACCACCCCAGCCGCCTGAACCACCCGCGCCCGCCGGCCCTGCCGCGCCCGAACAGAATCCGGAAGCCGCTCCCGCTCCGCAACCGGCCGCCGAACGGCAGGCCGCGCCCCAGCCGCCTGAAGGCACCTGGAAGGGCTGGATCAAAGAACGCCTGATAGGATTGATGACTATCGGCGGCCGGGAATACTATCAAGCTCGAAGATTTGCGAAAGGCACGAGCTCAACCGCCAAAGAGGTAAATGAATTTGCCGCTCAGATTCAGCATGAGCAGAACTTGTCTCTCGAAGAAGCGCTGGCCGAAGCCGAAGAAATCAAAAGTGCCGTCGCCCGCGCCGGCCGCGAAGGCACGACAGGCGTTACCTCTAGAAGGATTGACAGAATTTCTGAAGAAATAACTGCTCGCAAGGTTTCCGAAAATAACGCCAAAATAGATAATATAATTACAAATCTCGTTTCTCAGCTTGAATCCAAACTGGCTAAATATAAAGGCTACAGCGGCCAAAATGTCCTGACCGAAGAAGCCAAAAATAAAATAGCCGTCGAGCTTCAGAAAAGGCTCAATGGCATGCGGGCGGCCCATATTGAGCTGGACGCCAAAGAAATCACCGGTGTCTTGCGTCAGAATCTGGAGCCGCATTGGAGAAGAAGAATCGTGGCCGGCGCGATTGAGACGGCTTTATGGGGTCTTGTCTCATTTGTCGGCTATAAGCTGTTCATTGCCGAAGGGGCCAAGGCCGCGGCGGGTGCGACCAAGGAAGCCGTGACCGCAAAACTTGAAACCACCGTCTGGGCGATGGCCAAGAAACAGCTGGTCGCTGAAGGAGTTTCAAATCCGACAAACGGGCAGATCATGAAAGTGGCCATTCAAATCTGCAAGGACAGCGGCATAAAGGTTGTAACCAGCGCTGGGCAGATATTATGGCCGGAGACCGCAGCCGGAGTGGCAAAAGACACCGCTCTCGCCAAGGGTTTCCCTCTGGTTATGTCCGGCGCGGCGAAAGTCATCGCCGTCATTAAGGCCGGTATCGCCGCCGCGCTGTAGATCAAATAAAAACCAAAACTTTAAAACTAGATTGGCGCTTATGTCTCAAACAATCCAACAACTCGCAGCTGAAATAGGGGAATTGCTCGCCGAATCTTTTTTAGATAAAAAAATAAAAGATTTGATTCTAAAGAATATCGGCGATATGCCCGAGAATCTGGTCTTTAAATTGAGGGACGCTCTTCAAAATGAAAAAGACGAAATGGATACGGTTATTTTTGAGGTGGAGCTTTTCCTGAAACAGCAGGATGAGCGCTGGGCCAAACTGACTGAAGAGCAACAGAAAACCGCTGATGCCGCCGGCGAAGAATTATTTGAAAAATTAAAAGACCAACCCCATGAATGAGAGTTCACCGGATGAGCAGGTTAGAAAATTAAATGAGGAATACCAGCGCCGCCTGGCTGAAATCAAACAAGAAGCCGCCGAAGGCGGCCATGATTTACCAGAGCCGGCTTTACCGGACGCGCATGAACATCGGGCCGTTTCAGAAACGGCGGAAAATTTGATCCAGTTGGAGGTCCCGGACTTTACGGCTTCTTCTCACGAACCCGGCCACAGTAATGAGTTTCTTTCTGAAGAACAGCGGGCCATGGTGGACAACTGGGTCGCCGCCGCTGCCCAAAAAGGGCCTTTCTCCGTTATCAAGTCCGTAAAAGACGCAAATAATCCGGCATTGACTGACGAATTCCATGCGGCTTTATCTTCCGACAAAACTTTTCGGGAGATGGTTCAATCCGGCAAACTTCCGGAACTGTGATGTCTTCAGCCGCGGATTGCAAATTGTCAGTCGCTATTTAAATCATCGTGTCTATTTTTTTATTCGGCATTTACGGCATCGTCCTGATATTGATCATTGTTGCCGGCTTTGTCGTCCTTAATTCGATGCGTTCTAAAGGTTCGATTGCCCGAGCCTTGAACATGGTTCTTTTTTCAGTCACTTTGCCGCGCCTGAATCCGGCCGATCCCGGCAGTTCCCAAAAGCCGGAAAAGGAATTAATCGGGGTGATGGAACAGCTCTATTCGTCATTCACCAATATTCATGCCAAGGGCTGGAACCGTTTTGTTTACGGCGAGCCCTACATCGGTCTGGAAGTGGCCGTTCAGAATACGGGCCGGGATATTCAATTTTACATGGCTGTGCCCAGAAGCCTGAAAGATAACATTCAAAAACAGATTCACGGCCTTTACGCCGAAGCGGAAATTCAGGAGATTAAAGACTATACGATTTTCAATCCCCGCGGCACAGCCGCGGGGGCCTATGTTTCCTTAGAAAACGATGCCATCCTGCCGGTTAAGACTTATCAGAAACTTGAAAAAGATCCGCTCGGCGAGATCCTGACCGCTTTTTCTAAAATCGAACATGAAGCGGAGGGCGCGGCGATACAGATTCTATTCAAACCGGCTCACGCCGACAAACAGCGCGGTTTTGCCCAAAAAGTCGTCCAGGAAATGCAGCGCGGCTACCAGCTCAAGGACGCGGTAAAGCGGGTCAAGCATCCGCCCAAAGAAGTTAAGCCCGAAGACGCGGCCAAGGAACCGCCTAAAGTTGTCACTCCTTTTGAGGAAGAGGTCATCAAAAATATTCAGGCCAAGGCCGTTAAACCGTGGTTCGACGTTAATATCCGGCTTATCGTTTCGGCCGAGACTGAACCAAGGGCCGGCCAGCTGTTGGATATGCTTTCCGGGGCGCTGGTCCAGTTCTCGACGCAGGATCAGAACAGCTTTTCGGTCAAAAAGCTCAAGGATCGGTCACTGCGCTCGCTTTTATTTAATTTTTCATTTCGGGTTTTTAACGAAAAACAAAAATCCGTGCTTTCAACGGAAGAACTAACCGGTCTCTATCATTTTTCAGCGCCCCGCCATGCCCCCGGGGTTAAATTTGTTAAATCAAAATCCGCGCCGCCGCCGCTGAATTTGCCCGCCGAGGGCATCGCTTTGGGCCGAAATATATTTCGAGGCGTGGAGAGTCTCGTGCGTATGACGGATGAAGACCGCCGCCGCCACTTGTACATCATCGGCCAGACCGGGACCGGTAAATCCACGATGATGAAAGCGATGCTCCGCCAGGATGTTGAAAACGGCAAAGGCGTCTGCCTGATTGATCCCCACGGCGAGTTTGCCGAGTTCACACTTTCAATCGTGCCGATGGCTCGGGCCGAAGAAGTTATTTACTTCAATCCCGGCGACATTGACTATCCCATGGGTTTAAACATGCTTGAAATTGATCCGAATCATCCCGAGCAGAAGTCCATGGTCATAGACGAGCTCTTTGGGATTTTCGAAAAACTTTACGACCTCAAAGCGACCGGCGGCCCGATGTTCGAAAAATATTTTAAAAACTCGGCCCTCTTGCTGTTGGACGACTACGCCCATGAAGCGCCGACGCTGGCCGATATCTCCCGGGTCTTGGTTGACGATGCCTATCGTAAAGATAAATTAAGCCGGGAGACGAATCCGCTCGTGTCACAGTTCTGGCAGTTGGAGGCCGAAAAAGCGCAGGGCGATCAAAGCCTTTCCAATATGGCGCCTTATATCACCTCCAAGATTACCTCGTTCATCTTTAACGAGTTCTTGAGGCCGATTGTCAACCAGCAGAAAAGCGCTTTCAATTTTCGGCAGGCGATGGATGAAGGCAAAATCCTGATTGTAAATTTATCAAAAGGCAAGATTGGCGAGATTAACGCGAACTTGCTGGGCATGGTTATTGTCGGTAAACTGATGATGGCGGCTCTGTCACGTGTGGACAGCGATGAGAAGATCCGCCGCGACACTTATTTGTATATTGATGAATTCCATAATTTTACGACCGACAGCATTGCGACTATACTTTCCGAAGCCCGCAAGTATCGGCTTAATTTGATTTTGGCCCACCAGTTTATAAAACAGCTTAAAGACTCGATTCGCGACTCTGTTTTCGGCAACGTCGGTTCGATTGCTTCTTTCCGTATCGGCCCGGATGACGCCGAATTTATGAAAAATAAATTTGAACCGACATTCACGCCGCAGGATATTATGAACATTGATAATCTTAATTGCTACCTCAACCTGCTTATCAACGGTCAGACCACTTTACCCTTCAATATTAGACTTGAAACAGAAAGGGTTTTTGACGCCGGCAATCCGGAAATGGCCGAATATTTGAAGCAGTTATCGCGCCACAAATATTCGCGCTATCGGGCCGATGTCGAAGCTGAAATCAATGCTAAGTTTAATGTTCGCCCGGCCGTATTGCCCCAATCGGGAACGCCGTAAAATTCCTGCTGGAATTACGGTCTCGTGAGCATCAATTTTTTATGAATAAGTTTGGAAAAAAAGATTTGGGCTTCGCGATCATAACCGGCCTGATTACAGGCCTGATTTTGTGGCGGATTTTATATTTTTTAAGACCGGATCTTTTTGCCAGTCCGGCTTGGGCCGTCGGGTTTATCATCGTCATTCCGATTTTATGGATACTGGGCGTACTTCTGGGGTATTTTCTGGGCCAGTGGTTCCCTTTCTTCAACCAATTCGGCAAATTTGCGGCGATTGGTTTTACGAATGCAGCCGTTGATTTCGGGATCTTGAATCTTCTGATCGCCTATACCGGCCACACCTCCGGGCGCGGCTATTCGATCGAGAAGACAGCCTCTTTCTGCGTGGCTTTGATTTCAAGCTACGTCTGGAATAAATACTGGGCCTTTGATTCCGCAGAAAGCCGGGGCGGCGGCAGGGAATTCGGCAAATTTGTAATGGTCACAATCGCGGCTTTTATCGTCAACGTCAGTGTTGCTTCCCTAGTCGTCAATTATATGAGTCCGGTTTTAAACTTCAGCCCCGAGACTTGGGCTAATGTCGGTGCCGTCATCGGTTCCGCCGTGGCTCTCGTCGTCTCCTTCGTCGGCTTTAAAAAGGCCGTCTTCAAAAACTAGTTTACAGTTTCGGGTTTACAGTTTACAGTTAGGCAGATGTCTAAATCTCACAAAGATCTAATTGTTTGGCAAAAAGCCATTCATTTAGTCACTTTAATATATAAATCAACCTCTTATTTTCCCAAGGAAGAGCTTTATGGGCTTGCTCGCGGTGATGATTAAAAAATTTGAATCTTGATTTCAGATGCTCTCAACTGTAAACTCTCAACTCCTATGCTATACAGAAAATATCGTCCCCAGACATTCCCGCAAATAGTCGGTCAAAATCATGTCGTCCAGACGCTTCTGGGAGCTTTAAAAACCGGCCGAATCGGCCACGCTTATCTGTTTACCGGCTCGCGGGGGACGGGCAAAACTACTCTGGCCAGAATCTTGGCCAAAGCCTTAAACTGCGCCGATTTTGGAAAAGTCGGCGGCGATTTTATTGAGAAGCCGAACATTCCGTGCAATAAGTGCGAATCTTGCCTCGCCGTCAATAACGGCACCTCTCTTGATTTGATTGAAATTGACGCGGCCTCTCAAACCGGCGTGGATAATATACGCGAGCTGACCGATTCAGCGATGGTCTCCGCCCCCGGCGGAAAATACAAAATCTTTCTGATTGACGAAGCCCACATGCTCTCTAAGTCGGCCTTTAACGCGCTCTTGAAAATTCTTGAGGAGCCGCCGGCCCATGTCATATTTATTCTTGCTACGACCGAACCTCACAAAATTCTGCCGACCGTGCTGTCGCGAGTCCAAAGGTTTGACTTTAAGCGTCTGACGCCGCAGGAAATCCTTTCAAAACTGAAAGCAATTTCGAAAGCCGAGAAAATTCAAATTACCGACGATGCCCTTTTGGCGGTGGCCAGATCTGCCGACGGAGCCTTGCGCGACGCCGAGGTTGCTCTTACCAAGATAAGAAACATCGCTGCCCAAGGCAGTGTCGGAGAAGCTGAAATTTTAGGAATACTAGGTCTTATTCCCAGCTCTTATCACCCCAAATTTCTTGAATTCCTTGCTTCGGGGGATAAAGCATCGGCAATCGGATTGATCCATGAAATTCACGATGCCGGTCTGGATCTGGATCATTTTGCCAAAGATTTTATCGCCTATACCCGAAGCGTCCTTCTTTCAAATGTAAATCCGGCTTTATCGGCGGCTATGTACGGGCCGGGAATCCATGCCCAGCTTACCGCCTTTAAAACATTGGACGACGTGAAAATAATCAAAATCATAAACGCCTTCACAACCGCCCGCAGCCAAATCAAATTCTCGCCCATACCCCAGCTCCCCCTCGAACTCGCCGTCCTTCAACTATAACTTGTCAGGCGCCTCTGTTAAGCATGTTCGACCAGTGTTATTCGTCTGGATTATCTTCCGCACCATTTTGTCTCGTTTAATTAAAATCAACCCCCAACTATCACTCTCGGGTCGAGAGTGATAGTTGGGGGTTGTGGGACGTTTTAATTTGGCCGGATAACTTGAAGAAACCCCTGAAATAGAGCATAATTATCAAGTCATTACCTGATTATATTTTTGAAATTGCGGGGTCGTCTAATGGTAGGACAGCGGCCTTTGAAGCCGTTTATCTTGGTCCGAATCCAAGCCCCGCAGCACTTCGTCGCTACCGCTCCTCAGTGCCTTCGGCCCTCATAAAATGGCGACGAAGTCATTGAGCTCAGCAGAGCGAAATGCCTATGTATTTCGTATATATTGTAGAATGTGCAGACAAATCATTGTATGTAGGTTGTACCAATGATTTAGTAAAAAGAATAAAACAGCATAATGAATCAAAATGGGGTGCGCACTATACAAAAATAAGAAGACCAGTGGTGTTAAGATATTCTGAACAGTTTCCGACCTTAATTTCAGCCCGCAAGCGCGAAGCCGAAATCAAAGGTTGGCGTCGAAAAAAGAAACTTGCTTTAATTAAATAGTCAGCGCAACTGTCCTGAGTTTATCGAAGAAGTATCGAGAGACCGGAGAGAGTAAAAATATCAAAATGATAGGTATAGCCATTACAGCAATCGGAACTTTTTTTGAAGAGATTGCTACGACAATAGGCAAAAAGGAGATTCATGATAAAAAAGAAACCGTCTATACGATGGCCTTTCTTTATCTTTTTTGGGGAACTTTTTGGTTTCTTGGGGTCATATTGTTTAAAGGAGAATTTATTTTTTCAACTGCCTCTTTACCGACGTTTTTAACCAGGTTTATTTTTGAGATTATTCAAATTCATGTATCTATTTGGGCGATAGTGTTATCAGAGAGAAGCACTTTTGGATTTGTAAGAACTGCAACCTTGCCGATGCTTTTGATGGTCGATCTTTTTTTAGGGTACTCCATACTGCCAATTCAGATGCTGGGTGTCATTTTCATTGTTTCGTCATTGATAATCATTTTTTTAAATCATGGCCTGTCTCGAAATGGTCTAGGATTTGTCATTTATTCAACTTTTGGCGCCGTAGTTACGGTTTCGCTTTATAAATATGACATAAGCAATTTTAATTCAGTTGAGGCGGAGCAGTTTGTAATGCACGTACTCTTAGTTATTTATTTCTTTTTTGTTTCCTTGAAATTGGGCCATGAAAATCCGATAAAATTCATGAAGCATAGAATTTTTTTCGCACAATCATTCAGTAGGGGTGCTACCTCAGCCATTATCAGTTTCGCGTATCTTTTTGCTCCGGCATCTATAATCATGGCCGCTGAAAGATCGACCTCTGTTTTTTGGTCAGTAGTATTCGGAAAAGTATATTTCTACGAAAAACATGTGGTAGTTAAAATATTTTCCCTTACCTTTTTAGTTATTGGAATAATAATGTTGATCGTGTAAAAAAGATCTAAAATCACCCCCATTAATCCCTCTGGTAGAGCATTTCTTTTCGCTTTGGAGCCAGGCCAAGACCATTAAAATAATATGATTATTAATCAAACAGTCACCAATTCGGAAGGCCAAGAGATTCAGCTGGTTTATTGCGAGGCTGACCCCCTTAAAAATTTAGAAGGCAAAGTCTTGCGAGATGTTCGCGTGTGGTCTTTTTATGGCGATAAATTTATTATTGTAAACGGACCAAAGAAAGTCTGGTCCCCACCCGGTGGAGGCATAGAACCGGGTGAAACTATTGCCGATGCCATAGTCCGCGAACTCCAGGAAGAAGCCAATATGGAAGTGCTAGATCAAAAGATTATTGGATACCAAGATATTTATGCCCCAGACAAGATTAGACGATTCGTATTCTTGTTTGCTTCAGTTAAGCCCATAAGCGATTTCGTTGTTGATCCGGACGAAGATATTACCGAAATGAAGCTAATTGATCCTCGGGATTATAAACAATACTTTGATTATGATGAAATTGGAAACCGGGTAATGTCTCACGCAATTGAATTAAGATATGTCTAAGAATACCCAAAAACCTGTATTATTGCGGTTCTGATTTATCTCTAAGCTTGTCTAGCTGTAGTTTTTACTATGGTAAAATGGCCAATTTTGGGCCCTTGTTCAACTTGCGTTAACTCTTACTTTATGGTATAATGATAGTAAGCAAAGTCCGTCCTTTTCCAATCTATAGCAGCTAACCCAACAGACCCAGAAGGAGGTCCGCAAGTGAAGCAATTCGTGAAGAGGGTCATCGAGGTTTACCGGCCCTATCGCTGGGCCATGCTGGGAGTATTCGGATTCATCGCGTGCGCTCAAGCAGTGAACCTCGCGGCGCCGTACTTGCAGGGCAAGGTGATCGACAACCTCATTAACAAGAGGCCGATCGGTCAGATCTACCTGCTCGTGGCGGCAACGCTGGTAATGTCGCTCCTTCAGATTGCGATCATGTACTTCAGGGAACGGAACGAGATCAAGCGAATTGATTTCTCCGTCCCCAGGCATGTGAGTCGCACCACTCTGGAGAAAGTGCTCGGTTTTTCGATCGGGCAGCACATCAGCGAGAACTCGGGCATCAAGCAGAGCATCATCAGCCGCGGCCAGCATT
Source organism: Candidatus Zambryskibacteria bacterium RIFCSPLOWO2_01_FULL_47_14 (assembly GCA_001824005.1). Next base: position 16,998 of record MHWG01000018.1, read on the forward strand.
CGCTGACGACTCTGGCGATGCAATCGCTGTACCAGGTGCTCCCCACGGTCGTAGAAGTTATCTTCTTGATCGGGGTGCTCCTGTACTTCAGCACGGTGCTTGGTTCGGTGGCGCTCTTGGGCGTCCTCGTCTACGCATCGTTCATTCTCTACACCAACACCCACTTCCGCGGCGACTACAAGAAGCTGGAGGAAATGCACAACAAGAACTCCAAGTTTCAAGGAGAAGTGCTTCGGAATGTGGAGCTGGTATTGTCCAACGCACAAGAGCAGCGGGCAGTCCGCGAATGCGACGAGAGTTTCGGAGAGGTTTCCGACTTCGGCCGAAACGTGGCGACGCGGTTCAACAACTTCGCGTCAATACGAAATGCGATCGTCAACCTAGTGCGGTTCTCGATTCTGTCGACCGGGGTCTACCTGGTTTACAGAGGCGATTACACCGTCGGCCAGCTGGTGATGTTCCTGTCGTGGGCAGGCCAGGCGCTGGGGCAAGTCTCCAACGTCGGCAACCTGCATCGACAGCTCATCCAGCTATATACGTCAGTACAGAAATACTTCGACATGTTGGCGATCGAACCCGACGTGACGATTCTGCCTAATCCGGTTCGTCCGGATAAGTTTCATGGCAGGATCGAGTTCAAGAACGTGACGCTGCGCTACAAGAGGCGGGATGATCCCGATGAGGAACAGAAGGAAACTTCTGAACCAGTTCGGGAGGTCCATCCAGCGCTGAAGAACGTCAGCTTCGCGATCGAGCCTGGCCAGACCGTGGCCTTCGTCGGAGAATCCGGCGCGGGCAAGACGACTGTTGTCCACGCTCTGCTCCGCGCTCAAGATCCGGAAGAAGGCCAGATCGTCGTTGACGGCAACGACCTGCGAGTGCTCGACCTGAAACATTTCCGCGAATCCATCGGGATCGTGGATCAGGAAGTCTCGCTGTTCGACCACACGCTGCGTTACAACATCACATACGGATTGAACGGGCGCAGTGGTTCCATCACCGATGCAGACCTGGACCGTATCGCCGAGATGTCGTGTATCAATCGGTTCTTCCCGAGACTCGAGAAAGGCTATGACACGATCATCGGGGAACGCGGTATCAAGCTGTCCGGCGGCGAGAAGCAGCGGGTCGGAATCGCTCGAGCGCTCATCAAGGAGCCTGACATCCTGATCTTCGACGAGGCCACTAGCAATTTGGACTCGGAGAACGAAGCGCTCATTCGTGAGTCAATCGAGAAGGCGGCCCAGGGACGGACGACCATCATCATCGCCCATCGATTCAGCACGATTCGAAAGGTGGACAAGGTGATTGTCTTCGACAAGGGCCAAGTCGTCGGTCAGGGAACGCACAAGGAGCTTGCTCTGAGCTGCGAACCCTACCGGCGGCTGATCCACAGACAGATCTTTTAACCCAAATCGGTCATTAAAAAAATCCGCCAGTTGGCGGGAAAGAGCCTGACCAGCTCTTTTTTATTTACCATTAAAATGCTAGATTTGTTGAGGCGGGGTGCTTTATTATGCGGACGATTACAGTATATAAATTAGAAGATTTTAGGAAATGGCTGGTGAAGAATCATGCTAAAGAATCCAAGGTTGCGGTGGTCTTGCATAAACGCCATACTGGCCATCCAGCGCCGTCGCATCGCGAGTTGATGGAGGAAGCAATATGTTTTGGCTGGATTGACACCACAATCAAGCGTCTGGATGATAATAAATATATCAGAC
>MHWG01000019.1 GCA_001824005.1 Candidatus Zambryskibacteria bacterium RIFCSPLOWO2_01_FULL_47_14
CCGAGAGTTACCGTCATGCCGGTAACCGAGAGTTACCGTCATGCCGGTAACGGTGTCGGTGCCGGAAGATGTTACTAATGAAAATCTGTCAATCTCTGTAGCCGACGCTCCGGGACCGATTGTGGAATTACTTCCGTCGGTCCCGTCGCCGAGGGTGGTAACAGCTGGAAACAACCAACAAGTACCGTTATTTCCACCGTTAGTTCCGCTAGTAACTGTAATATCAGTGCTAGACACAGCACAAGCAGACCAGCTTACAGTTGTATTAGTTACTGATTCTGTTCCTTGATGATTGATGGTCCAAGAGCTGGAGCCTGTGGTTGATGTAGCCGTCACATCAGCCAATGTAAGTAAACCGTTCATAGTAAATGTTTGACCTGCGGTAAATTGAATAATTTTAGTGGGGGTCGTAGCGGTAAAGTTGTTGAAGGTGGTGGCACCTGCAATAATACTTGTTCCTGTGGTATCAAAAGTGACAGTACCCAGACTATGAGTAAAAGTTCCGTTGTTGGTGAAGTTACCTCCGAAGGTGGTAGTGGCAGTGGCAGAGGCAACAAAAGTGCCATTCGCCGCAATGGTCACATTACCATTCACATCCAGCACGGGGTCGTTGGTATCGGCATTGACTGTGGACGCGTTAGTGCCATCGCCGATAGTAAGATTGTTTTGAACAGTAAGAGTTCCAGCATTTAATGTTAGTGTAAATTGGGTGTTATACAATTCAAGATTATAATAAGTTAATGCGGGGATAGAACCACTTAAACCCGCCATGTATCGTATCGTACCAGTTGATGGTGTAAAAGTTCCATTAATAGTCATCATAGAAGCACCACCAGTGGTTAAATCCAACCGATTCGAACCGTTTAAGTTAAGCGTTTGACTCGCGTCAACTGTAATGCGTCCAGCGCGTGCATTGGAACCCAAATTAAGTGTGGTGTTCGTGCCACCCGAGGAAACCACCACCAATCCCATATTAACTGGTGTTGCGTTGCCATCAGTCCATGTTTGCGTCGTACCACCACTGAAAATAACATTTCCGCCGCCACTGGTTACTGAGGCGCCATTTGTTATGACAAGATTTCCTTTTATATTCCATCCAGAACCGCTTGTTGTGTAGGTCCCAGTGCCACCGAGTGTGATATTGTAATAAGTCGCACCAGTCACATTGGCTGTCGTCCCGGTGTATTGGAAAGTAGATGTATCGCGGGTAAAAACACCCGTGGTCACGAACGGCGTACCCGAACCGGAGAGAGTGTAAGTCTTGGAGCCGGCGTTGAGGGTTTGATTGCCCGCAGCAATAGTTAGAACAGATGAAACGGTAATTCCTCCCGCTCCGGTGGCGGTCGTTGCGGTGGCTCCTGTGCCATCGCCAAAGGTCAGAGATGAGAATGTCCAGGCCGTAGCTCCGCCAAAATTACCGGCGCCGTCCACGAGAAAAGTTCCTCCGGTCAGATTGATTGTTCCGTCTCCTGTCACATCTCCCCCATTCACGGTGATGCTGTTGGCGCCCGAGAGAGTTCCTGCAGTCATGGTGAGGTCGCCCGCAATGGTGTTGGAAGCATCGGAGAATGACCAGCCCCCACCGGTGCCGTTGAAAGTGATACTGTCTAAGTTGCCCGTGCCGTTATCAATAGAATGTCCCGTGGCGGTGGCGGTGAATGTGGTGACTTGGGGTGAACCTGATTCGGAAAAAGTTCCGTCGTTAATGAAATCCCCGCCGACAGAAAGCGCATTTGTTTCCATAGAGAGTGTGGCAGTGGATTGAATGAGAATGTCTCCGTCTGTAGAAGAAGAGGAAGCTGAAGGATCAGTTGTGATAGTTCCTCCGGGAGTATATGTTTTACCTGTCCAGACTATCACTTTGGCGGTGTCTTCGTAGACGGCGTTGTTGGTGGTGACCGTAAACATCATGTCAGCATCACCAACATTATCAAATTGATCCAGGTTGGCATTGGTGATGGGTCCCGCGTCTTCGTGTCTGAGAACGACTCTGTTCTGGTAGAGATTTAGACCCGAGACATCACCGGTACCGGATGCTCGCGTAACGAGATTGGCCTGATTGCCACCGTTGGTGTCGAGAAAGATTGAAACGACTTGCCCTCCGGCGACGGAGACATTCGGAATCGAATAGACGCCGGAACCGTTGGCAACGACAGAGTAAGTTCCTCCTCCGTTTACTCGCAATGCCACTGTGGGTCCTGTTGTCATGGCTGTTGTACCTTCATCGGTGTAAACTGTTCCGGAGTAAGTGGCCACAGTTACATCAGCATATCGCACAATCACAATACCGCTTCCACCAGCTCCACCTGTACTGGTTGCTCCTCCTCCTCCACCTCCGGTGTTAGCAGTACCGGCTGTACCTACTGCTCCCGCGCCTCCAGCGCCACCTCCACCAGAACCTCCTGCTCCGGCTGCGCTTCCTGAAGCTGCGCCTCCGCCGCCTCCGCCGCCAAACCAGCCAGCGGGCGAACCGCCCACACTGCTAAATTGAGAATATTGTTGTCCAACACCGCCAACTCCACCTTGACCGCTTACACCTGTCGCACCGACTGCTCCCGCGCCACCTCCTCCACCGGAAGCACCGCCTGAAGTGCCACTCATGGCCGCTCCTCCGTTATTGCCAAAGCCTCCTGATGCTGAACCTGGTTGAAGACCAGAACCACCGGCGGTACTTGACCAACCACTTCCTCCTCCGCCGGAGCCTCCAGCAACCCCCGTCCCCAAGTGGATTCCCGCTCCTCCTCCGCCCAGTGCCGTAAGAGTATCAAATACTGAATTACTTCCATTGTTAGATTTTGTTCCCGTGCCCGATGCTGCCGCGCTTCCCGCGCCCACCGTTACGGTATACGAGTTTACTGAAACCGCGTAAGAACTGTTGGAGACGATTCCGCCCGCTCCTCCACCTCCTCGACTTGCAGTTCCTCCTGTTCCACCTCCCGCTCCTCCGCCTACAACAAGTACTTCGACATTTCCTGAACCAGCCGTAACTTGAAAAGTGCCACTACCGGTAAATTTGTGATATTTATACCCGCCACTTTCTGTGATCGTTCCACCGGTGGCGGTAATGGGATAAACAGCTTGCGCTCTCGGAATTTCCCAGAAAGAAAAATTAGAAAAAATAAAACCCGAAATCAGAAAAAAAATCAAAAAGAGCTTGAGTGATTTAAACATTTGACTTTTCAGGTTTATTATTTTTTTGTAATTTTTGACTTGACATTGTTCTTGGGTTTGCTATACTTTATTTACAAATGGCTTCGGCCCTCCCTTGCGCAAGCAAGGGTAAAAAGAGGAAAATCAGGTAAGCAATTGCCTGATTTTTTCTTTCAGAACGGCAAAATCCTTTTCTTTTATCATCCCAATTTTATATTTCATTCTCTTCGCATCGAAAAGACGCACTTGCGAGAGAATAGCTACGCTTTTCCCTTTATTTAAATCAAAGGTAAAATAATACTTTCCCTTCTTCTCTATCTGCGTAAGCGGTACACCCCAGAATACCTCATTATTAAACTTCTTTATGACAATAACCGGGCGTAAAAATTCTTCTCCTCGGCCATCTTGTTCAAAACCCACATTTTCACCGATTGAACAGAAAAATACATCCCGGATTTGAAAATATACTCTGCTTTCTTTTTGTTCAATTATTTTTTTGGCCTTATGCCAAATGGTATAATCTTTTTTTGTCATTTGAATTTGCTTAGAGTTTCGATATTGGTATTTCGTGCTTACTTATTGTTTGTTTTGAATTTCGATATTGTAATTTCGTGCTTATTCAGTAATCATTATACCATTTTCACAGGTATCTGCCCTAAATATGTGGATAAATTAAAGGACTTGAGTTAGAATGGAGAAATGGAAAAACCACCTGTTCGGCATCTATTTGACCTAAAAGCTGGCAAAGATTACTTCTCAATAGCCGATGTAGTCGGTTACGTCACCGATACTGTGGATGCGCGAAATTACTGGAAGGTGCTGAAAAACCGTTTAAAGAAAAGCTCGCCGGAGTTGGTTACAAAATGTAACCAACTTAAAATGGTATCAAAAGATGGAAAATACTATCTGACAGACGTCGCCGACGCGGAAACAATTCTACAGATTGCAGAAGTCGTTCCGGGGGCAAATATCGCCGTTCTGAATGACTGTTTACGCTCCCCGGAAGAGACGGAAAATCCCCTCTCCACTAGGCAGGACCTAGAGAAGGAGGAAAGCGAGATGCAGTTGCTGGTTGATGTTTATCAAAAAGATGTTTTTATTTTTATTGAAGCGATGGTAGCGGGAGTATTGCTCGAAAACATTTCTATTTCTGTTTTTCCGAAAAAAGTTATTATCAGCGGTAAACGCTCAAATGAGGATTTTAAATCTTCGCCGGAAGATTCCCAAAAAGAATATCTGCGCCAAGAACTTCTCTGGACTAATTTTTCTCGCACCATATTACTCCCCCATAAAATTCAAATAGATAAAGTGGAAAAAATTCAAGAACACGGACGACTCATCATTAAACTTCTAAAGACGGACAACTCACCACCAAACTCCTAGAAACAGACACCTCATCATCAAACTCCTAGATTTACCATTCAACCAGAACAACACAACTAAAATAGCTCCCCCCCATCTCATCTACGCCATGGCGTAGATGTGCCAGAGGTGATATAATAAATATTATGATCCATGGAAAAAGAAAATTTAAATACAAGGGTGTTTCAGTAAACATTCTTGGCTTGCCTAGTTTTAGTACCTCTAAAAATGAAACTTCGGGGAAGAAGAAATTTATCCAAAAGCGTCATTACCTACGTTCTTTCACCTCTAATTTCAATAAAAAAGATGCGCCAAAAAATTTGCTTCTCATGTATGACATACCACACGTAATGAAAAAAGAACGGGACTGGTTTCGCCGTCAGCTAAAAAATTTTGATTTCATCATGATTCAAAAAAGTGTCTGGGTTGGGCCTTCTCCTCTACCCCCAGACTTTCTGAACTATTTAAAAAAAATTAGTCTAAAAAAAGAATTTAAAACATTTAAACTAGCTAAGCCGTATACGGAAAAAACAAATAGCATTTAGTCATACTCCCTCATCTCATCTACGCCATGGCGTAGATGAGATATTGAGCTAGATGGTTTTTAACTTTATGTAATTCATACAACCATAAACAAAAACCCAAAACAAATGTCTTTGAATATTTAATTTCCCTTCCTGTTAGGATTCAAGGCTAGGTTAAGGTGATGGTTCAGGAGTTGGAATTGGTTCTGGCTCTGGTGCTGGTTCTTCTTCGACTTCGGGTTCTTCTTCAACAGGTTCAGGAGCAGGTTCGGACGTCGACTCAATTTCAGTTTCAGATGTTGGTTCAGGAGAAGGAGAAGGAGAAGGAGAATCAATAGTCAGTCCAGCTCCGAGGCTTTCGAAAACTTTAGGATTTTTAACACCTAACGCTATCCAGGAAAATCGAATATTTTGCGGAGCCTTTTTGTTTATAAGTATGGTAAAACCTGTTTCATCTTTATCCAAGACAATAGTTGAAATATTTTGTTTGAACAGGGAATCCGCCGAAACATCATCAATGTTATCTGTGGCTTCAAAGGTAATAAAAACTGAAACAATCGGCGAAGTTATATATGCTTGATTGAAAACAACACGCACACGCCTGTCCCCTTCTTTTATGATTGCGAAGCCGGCGGTGTCTTGATTGAAAATCGGAGGAAAATTAAATTCAATCTGTTCTCCGAAACTTATTCCGCTGGTAAACAATGTCGCACCCGGAGAGAATGTAAGCCCCGCCAAGCTTGCATCGGACACAGGGCCGTTGTAATACCCCTGCTCGATAAATATCATTATTTCATTTTTGTTGGAGTCCGGATTCCACGGCTCCAGCGCTTTGCCGATCACCGTTCCCGCCTTACCGGCTTTGGTCGCCTTCCCAGGCTCATTGCCCGAAGTTGTAAGATAATCGCCCGGAAGAATTTCTGGAGAGTCGGCGGCAATTTTCACCGGCGCACGCCCGGAGAGAGCAACAGGCATGGGGTTATCCTTTTCTTTGATATTGTTTCCCGTAGAAGAGAAATCTCCATAGTTGTCAGATACGATACCGACAACATTCCCCTGATACTCTTCGGTTGATTTAATTAATTTTGTAATTTTCCCCTTTTCTTTCTCCCAATCAATATTTCCA
>MHWG01000020.1 GCA_001824005.1 Candidatus Zambryskibacteria bacterium RIFCSPLOWO2_01_FULL_47_14
AAGAGAGATGTCCAAGAGTTCCAGCTTCATCTCATGGATAATATTTTTTCGTTACATGAAGATTTAAAGAATAAAACTTACAAACACGGTTCCTACCACGCCTTCAACATTTCAGACCCCAAACCTAGAAATATTCACAAGGCCTCGGTCCGAGACCGGCTACTCCACCACGCAATTTACAAAATTCTTTATCCCTACTTTGACAAAAAATTCATCTTCGATTCATACTCTTGCCGCTTAAACAAAGGAACACATAAGGCCTTGAATAGATTCAAGGTATTTGGAGACCGGGTTTCTAAGAACCACACAAAACAGTGCCGGGTTCTCAAATGCGATGTGAGAAAATTCTTCGCTTCAATTAATCACAATATATTGTTACGAATTCTTGAGAAACATGTCGAGGACAAGAATACTCTCTGGTTATTAGATAGAATTATCTCCAGTTTTGTATCAAGGGGAGCCCTTGATACCGGTCTGCCCCTCGGCAATTTAACTTCCCAGCTTCTGGTCAATATCTACATGAACGAGTTTGACCAGTTTGTGAAGCATGAACTCAAGGTTAAATATTACATCAGATACGCTGATGATTTTGTTATTCTTTCTCCCAAAAAAGCTTATTTACATACAATATATCAGTATATTGTATGTTTTCTACACAACAATCTCAAACTACAACTTCACCCAGACAAAGTTTTCATCAAAACTCTTTCTTCCGGAGTGGATTTCTTGGGCTGGGTGCATTTTCCGAACCATAGAGTTTTGAGAACGGTGACGAAGAGGAGAATGCTTAAGAATCTAGCGCTTGGCGGTTCAACCGCCAAGCACGCATCATACCTGGGAATGCTGAAGCATGGGAATACATACAAAATAATTAAAAAGCTGTAAGCTGTATGTATGCTTCAAACCGTTATCTTCATCGGCCGGTCGGGGTGCGGCAAGGGGACGCAAGCTGATCTCTTGAAAAACCGGATAGCGCGCTTCGACGAGGAGAAGCGACAAATTCTCTATGTTGAATCCGGCGAACACTTCCGCAAATTCATCAGGGGAGAGAATTTTTCTTCCAAATTATCGAAAAAAATTTATGATGTTGATGAGCGCCAGCCGGACTTCCTAGCCTGTTGGATGTGGACCAATATTCTTATAAATGAGCTTGATGAGAATATGCATCTCGTCTTCGACGGTGCGCCGAGAGCGCTCGATGAGGCGGAGATCCTCACTTCGGCCCTGAAGTTCTACAAAAGGAAAAGTCCCGCCGTAATTTACATAAACGTTTCGAGAAAGTGGTCGGAAGAACGCCTGCTTGCCCGCGGCCGGAAGGACGATTTGAATCTTTCAAAAATCGACAAGCGTCTCGACTGGTTCGACAAGGACGTCATACCAGCGGTTGAATATTTCCGACAGAACCCGTATTATCGCTTCTTCGAGATCAACGGTGAACAGACCATAGAACAGGTCCATGCCGAGATTGTCGGCGAGTATGACTATTCGTCTAAAGACTAAAGAAGAAATAGAAATTCTGCGCGAAGGCGGCCGAAGGCACGCCGAGATTCTTCGCCTGCTTGGCCAGATGGTCGAACCGGGACTCTCGACTCTGATTCTTGAAGAAGAGGCACGCGCGCTGATTAAGATGGGTGGGGATCTGCCAGCCCATTTGGGTTATACGCCCGCGGGAGCAAAAAGGCCATATCCTGCGGCACTCTGCATATCCATAAACGATGAGATTGTCCACGGCATTCCGAATGAGACGCCAAAAATTTTAAAACAGGGCGACATCGTTTCGATCGACCTTTCCATAATTCATAAAGGCATGTTTACCGACTCGTGCATCAGTGTGCCGGTCGGCACCATAGATGATGAAGCGAGGCAATTGCTCGAGGTGACGAAACGCGCGCTTGAAGCCGGCATTGCGGCGGCAAAACCGGGCGGGAGAATAGGCGATATAGGCGCGGCGATTAGCTCTGTGGTGAGGGAGACGAAATTTTCTTTGGCTGAAGACCTTGTGGGACACGGTTTGGGCTACTCTCTCCACGAAGAGCCCTACGTGCCGAACATAGGAAATAAGGGTGAAGGTGATAAGTTGGTAAGTGGGATGGTCATAGCCATAGAACCCATGGTCAATGCTGGCAAGAGGGCTATAAAGACGACTGCCGACGGCTACACGATAAAGACTAAAGACGGCTCAAGAAGCGCCCATTTTGAACATACAGTGGCGATAACAGAAACTGGCAATGTCATCTTGACACTTGACAAATAGTGTTGTTGGGTGTATAGTGTAAGGCAGAAGAAAAAGGAGGCCAGATGATGGCTATGTCCGAAGAGCGCCGACAGGCGCTCAAGAAGATGCTCTTCGATAGGCGGCGGGAGATCGAGTCTTGCCGGCCACCTACGACTGGCAAGTATGAGGAGTACGATGGGTGCGAGGAGATAGACATCTACCTCGCGGAGACGCGAGAAGAGAATCTCGACCGCCTTCGGCGTGCTGAACGTCAGCTTGCAGAAGGCACCTACGGCTCCTGCCTCGGGTGCCGGGACGAGATCTCGCTCGAGCGCCTCTCGGCGCTGCCCTTCGTCGTCATCTGCAAGAGGTGCGACGACGAGGCGGAGCTTCAGGTACTCCGAGAGCGGGTGCCTGGAAATCGGTGGGGTCGTCTCTTCGCGCTTTAGCACGAAGAGACGACAAGCCCGTCCGGACTTCCTCCGGACGGGCTTTTCTGTTATCCTGTTTTGTTATGATGCATTTAAAGGAAGAACAGACATTCGTCCTAATAAAACCGGATGGAGTACAAAAAGGGTTGATTGGCGAAATTATCAAAAGACTCGAACAGCGAGATCTTAAAATCGTGGCGCTCGACATGTTCCAGCCGACCGCGGAGCAAATCGACGCCCATTATCCAAAAGATGAGGCCTGGATTACCCGTTTGGGCGAGAAGAGTTTAAGTACTTACCAGAAATATGGCATTGATCCCAAGCCGGTTGTCGGCAGTGATGATCCAGCGAAGATTGGGCCTCTAGTGCGAAGCTGGGTTATCGATTACATGACCTCTGCTCCTTTGGTCCGCATGATTGTGCAAGGACTTCATGCCGTAGATACTGTGAGGAAAATTGCCGGAGACACACTCCCTTTCCGTGCGGATATGGGAACGATCAGAGGCGACTTCTCGATCGATTCCCCAGCGCTTGCCAACAGCGAAAAGCGTGCGGTCATGAATCTGATGCATGCTTCAGAGACTGCAGAGGAAGCTAAGCATGAGATCGAGCATTGGTTCGGCAAAATCAAACCGCTGAATTACAAACGTTTTGGCGTTGATGCGTAAGCATATTTTGGAACAAGATTTTTCCAAGGCTTGGTTGAGGCGCGAATACAAACCGTTTCTACGCTCTCGTCTATACAATATCAACAGAAAATTGTTTCTCAAACGTTTATAATGTATGCAGGGTTATTTGAGGTATTATCTAGCTAAAACATATTTAGGGAGTCCGGAAGTTGCTGTCGGGCCATTGGTTCGGCGCACAGGACACCCACCTAGTTTTAAAAACTAGGGTATACCAAAATAACCCTAACGGAAATCCCGACTTCGGTCGGGATTTCCATTTACGCCGAGTATGTCGAGGTGTTTGATATAATGTTTGAATGCAACGAAACACCCTTCTCTACCTTACGCTCGTTCTGGCCATAGCCGGAGCAATCCTAAATTATCTTGCGGGCATCTTCTATTTCTACTGGACGTATTGGTGGTTCGACATACTGGTGCATTTTCTCGTCGGATTTACCGGCGGCTTAAGCATTTATTGGGGGCTCTTCTGCTCGGGAATTATTTTTCGCGGCAGATTTTCGAGCAAGTTCGTCTCGGTGGCAATAGTTTTTGTCTGCGTCATGATTGTGGGAGTCGGGTGGGAAATATTCGAGTACGCATTCGGCATTACCGATTCTTACGAGAACATATATGCTCTTGATGTTCTCATCGATCTCCTCGCCGACGGCACGGGAGCGTTCCTCGCCGCCCTTATCGGAGTAAATTATGTTCTCGACAGTAATTCAGCCGCTTGAGGGTAAACTACCTCACCGTTTCAATAACTTTTTTAAAGGTTTCCGGATTATTTTGGGCGAGGTCGGCGAGGATTTTGCGGTCGAGGGCGATATTCTTTTTCTTGAGCATGGAAATGAATTTGGAGTAGGAGAGGCCGTTTTCCTTGAGAGCGGCGGAGAGGCGCACGTTCCAGAGGCGGCGGAAGTCGCCTTTCTTGTCCTTTCTGTGGGCGAAGGCGTAGGTGCCGGCATGCATGATGGCTTCGTTGGCCATGCGCTCCTTGGTAGAGCGGCCGTGGCGGTAGCCCTTGACCTTGCGCAGGATATTGCGGCGACTCTTCAATGCATTGACTCCTTTCTTAACTCTGGACATGCTAGTAGATAGTAGTTAGTAAATAGTAGTTAGAGATTGACCAGATAGCGGGAAGCAGATTTATTGCTTATATGAAATTCGACAGAGCGATTTTTGGCCCCTTTCTCATGTTTGCGCTCCTTGGCGTTGAAGTGGTTCTGGCCGGATTTCCTCGAGAGGATCTTGCCGGACTTGGTCACCTTCAGCCTCTTAGCATATGACTTATTGGTTTTCACAGGGCTCTATAATACGGATTTACGGCCATTTGTCCAATACACCTGATCTGCCCCCGGGCAGATCAGGTGGCCTTCTCGATCATACAACTCATGCCTTTGGGGCTCTTCTTAGCAGGATCGGCGATCTTGTAGTCCACGGAGATGAGCTTGAGCATGCGCTCGATGCGCTCCTTAAGAAATTTCTCTTCCATATACTTCGAGCGGCCAGGCAAGAAGAGGTTCACGCGGACGCGGTTGCCCTCGGTGAGCCATTCACTCGCTTTCTTCGCCTTGAGCATGAGGTCATGGTCGCCGGTGCCGAGCTTGACCTGCACAGTCTTGACCTCGGTTGAGTGACCTTTCTTGGCGGCTTTGGTTTTCTTATTCTCTTCGTAGAGCCATTTGCCGAAGTCGGCGATCTTGGCCACTGGAGGGTTGGCGGTGGGGGAAATTTCTATAAGATCAAGAGAATGCGCTTCGGCCTGCTTAAGAGCGTCTGAAAGTGAGAGGATTCCGAGATTCTCCCCTTGAGGGCCAATAACGCGGAGTTCGCGGGCGGAGATACGATGATTTATGCGTGGTTCTGGCATCGAGCCTGGTCGAGATGTGTATAACTTATTGTTCGCACTATTATAAACTAATAGGGAAGTCAATACAATATGGAATACAAACATAATCCACCGACACTATACGAACTCCGAAAAATCTTTACCATGCTTTCCAACGGACAGTATCGGCCGCACAGAGCGACGCTTACCGGGGCGGAGAGGTTTGCCGTGGCTATGCACCGGCTGATCGGCTCTTTAGGCTTCTTCTTCCTTATCCTTGTCTGGACTATAGTCTGGCTTGCTTGGAACATGTTTGCTCCCGCGGAGCTTCGCTTCGATCCGGCTCCCGCTTTTGTCATCTGGCTCTTCGCCAGCAATATCCTCCAGCTTATCCTCCTGCCCATCATCATGGTCGGGCAAAACATTGAGGGAAGAGCGGCCGAATGGCGCGCGCAAAAAGATTTCGAAGTGGACAGACAAGCTCAACAGGAAATAGAGGTAATCATTGCTCATCTGGAAAATCAGAATGAAATGCTTTTAGAGATTGCCCGTAAGATCGACCATAAGTAAAACGTCTTCGTAATCATTAACAGTTTAATCCCACTTCATGGCAACACGAAGACAGCGCGAAGCGGCCCGCCAAAATATAAAGAAGGCTCAAGCCGCCAGACGCCGAGGTTCATCCTCGCGCGGCAGGAGTCGAAATGGTGATGAGATGTAAACTTCCATCCCCAACCCCCGACCAAGGTCGGGGGTTGTTTGCTATAATGATCCTATGGATAAAAAGTTGATAATAATTTTACTCTCGGTCTTATTAGCCGGTTTAGGTTACTGGTGGTGGCAGAGGGCGCCTCAAGAAGGGCCGGAGGCCGAAGTCAATCCGTTTGCAAAGGTTGAAGTTAATAATCCGTTCGAAGAATCAAGTAATCCATATGAAGATGTTAAAACTAATCCCTTTGAATAGTATTTTGTTTATTGTTCTCTTGTTTCTTGTTCCTTCAAACGCTTTCGCGCAGGAACTGCCGGAAGCGTTTGTTGGTCCTGGTGGCTGTACTATCAAGGAAGAATGCCGGAGTTACTGCAATATAGATTCCAACAAAGAAGAGTGCCTAACCTTCGCGGTTGAAAAAGGCATGATGACACAGGAGGAAGCGGATAAGGCCAGAAAGTTTCTAAATCAGACCGGTCCCGGCGGCTGCAGGGGAGACGAATGCAAGAATTATTGTGAGGATCCCACTCATACCGAAGAATGTCTGAAGTTTGCCGTAGAGAACGGCATGATAGATGAAGCGCAGGCGGCCCGGATGAGAAAGATGAAAGAAATTGCCGAGATGAGCGGCCCGGGCGGTTGCAAGGGCCAAGAGTGCCGCGCTTACTGCGAGGATGAAGCGCATATGGAAGAGTGTTTTGCCTTCGCCAGAGAGAACGGTTTAGTCGGTGAGAAAGAGGTTGAGGGCTACGAGACAGGCAAAAAGATTAGGGCAAAAATTGAGACAGCAGGCGGACCGGGCGGCTGCAGGAGCGAACGCGAGTGCCACGAATACTGCTCTGATGCTTCCAGAGTCGAGGAGTGTGTAGCTTTCGGTGCGGAAAGTACGGGCAAGTCTCCAGAGGAAATTAGGCGGATGCTCGAGGAATTTAAAAATAACAATGACGGTGAGCGCTTTGAGCCGAATAAATTTAGAGAGCCGGAAGGATTCAGACAAGACAGGGAAAACTTCGAAGAGAGACGGCAAGAATACGAGAGGCGGATGATGGAAGCGCGCGAGAGGCGCGAAGGTATGATGCGCGAGGGCTACGGCGCGCCGGAGAGAATAATGCCGCCAGAGGCTTTCGAACAGTATCGAGATATGAGGCCGCCCGAAGGACAGATGCCGCCCGAGAGCTATCAGACACTGCCGCCAGAGCAGTATCGGACATACGAACAACCACCGCAAGAATTCCAGCGGACGTACGAATCTGCTCCGGCGCCGGAACCGCAACCTACTTCATACGATCACTCTAGATCATTCCTCGCCAATGTTTGGTCAGCATTCCTAGCCCCGTTTAAGAATAGATAAAAGATAACTAAATAAAAAGAAGCCGCCAGAAGTTTCTGGCGGCGGCACTCACGACTTCAGTCTTCTTCAATCTTCGATTCCGAGCTTTTCCTTCAGAGCCCTGGTTTCCTCTGGGGAGAGTTTTCTCCCCACCACCGTAGCTCGCTTGTTTTGCCAGTGTTTCTCTTCCTCCGCCACGCACCCGTCGCAGGGAGGGCCGAAGCCGCTCTCGTTCGGGCCGATGCAGATGAGCGAGTCGTAGTACTCCCGATGCTTGGCTTTGCATCGCTCATCTGCAAGTCGTCTGATGTGAGCTCGGTGAGCCTCAACTTCTTCTGTTTTACTCATGAGGCAACTCCTTTTGTATCCATTGCTAATAGTAGCTTACTGATCTACAAAAGCAAAACCACCCACCTGGGCGGTTTTGCTAAGTGGTGGCTGTCTGATATAATTAACGCTTTAGAAAGCTCTTCTCTTCCAACCACTAACTGGAGGTTTATTGTGTTAAGCAGATCAGTACCCGATCCGGCTCTTTCGGAGCAAATCAGAAACGCGATTCGAGAATCGGGATTGCCTTGGCCTCTGAGAGAGTTCAAGCCGGTAATCTTCTACAACGAGAGTCTTGAGGTGGTTGAAGTTCTAAACTAGCAAGAACCGTTCTTGCTAGGTAAGAAGCTAAATATTAAAAAAAACGAAGACCGCAGGGCGAACCATGCGGTCTCTAATTAGCTTTGTGATAGGCATCATCCCCTAACATATCCTGAATGTGTCTGATGCACTCGCTGCACGGGCCACCAAGAATTGTTTGGTGGGGGAGATTCTTGCATAACTCTATTGCCAACTTCTGGACTAACCTGTGCCATTCTATCGTGGTAAGGCCATAGATCTTTTCCATTTATTTTCTCCTAAAACAAAATACCACTTGCGTGGTATTTTGTCATATTGATGTTAATATCGTGCATGTATGAAAAGAGTTTTCATTATTCATGGTTGGGGAGGTTATCCAGAGGAAGGAACTAGCAAGAACCGTTCTTGCTTAAGCAAAAATATAAAGAAGGCTCAAGCCGCCCGCAGGAACCGCGTGCGCGGCGGCAAATTTAACGAGGAGTAGAGGATGAGTTCGCCCAAACCGCCCTTCGACAAGCTCAGGGCGGTTTGTGTTAGGCGAAAAGCTTTTTGAGGACCCAGACCATGATAGCTATCCAAAGAAGAGTAGAGAGCCAATTCTTCTTCCAGATATTGCCTGACGACAATTCGCGGGTGACCATGTTGTACCAGTCGTTCTTGTACGGAGCGAGTGCGATCCAGAAGAACATGGAGTAGAAGGCGCAAACCGCCACTATTTGCACAATGGTGAGTTCGACCAAAAGGTACTTAAGCACAAGACCGCCAAGCACGAGCGCTACGACGGTGGCCACGCCCGGCTTCATCCAGAGTTTGCCCACGGTGTTAAACCAGGCGCCGGGCTTCACCAGGAGGAAAATGATTTTAATAGCCGATACGATTATCAGAATCAACGCAATTGTTTCTACGGCGGACATGTTGATGGATTAATTAGTAACTCCTTTAATTATAACTCCAAAATGAAATGAAAAGCCGCGAGAAGCGGGGGACTTGCGTCTCGCGGCTTCTCGCGGCGGGGTTACTTACCTATTACGACGCAGTTTGGCATGCTTCCATTGAGGAAGCGCCGCAACGCTTGAGCTTTCAGGATCTTGGCTTTCTTTGTGGCGACACCGAGAAGGAAGAGCTGTTCCATTCTCTGATGGAGGCCGGTCCACTGATTACCGTGCTTGTCCATGCAGGCCTCCAGAAAGCTCGCACCGGTAGGTGAGTTCCTGAACCCATCTGGAAGCTCCGCCAGCATTTCTGCGATTTCGGCGCTATGTTTTTTCAGACGACCAGGGTGGAATCCGGCGGCTGTGGTGATTCCTCTCGCCGTCACTCGCTTGTCAGTTCTCTCAGACTTGCGAAACAGGCAGTCTACAAAGATAGCTTCTACGCGTTCAGGGGTCAGAGTCTGTTTCTTAGCCATCGGTTAACTCCTCGGTTACTCATTTCTTTTTATAAATTATCACGATTAAGTAATATTGTCAAATAAAGCAAAACCGCCTTGGTGGGCGGTTTTGCGGGATTCTGAATTGGTGGAGGTGGAGGGAGTGAGCCCTCGTCCATGTGGATGCACGGTATGAGTCTACAGGCTTGGAATGATTTTGATTCTCGAGCTTCTTGCTAAAAATCAAACAAAACACAAGAAGCTCCAAGCTCTAAGTTTGGCCCAGCACTGAGCAGGTGCTGGGTTACAATCCAGCAGATGAAGCACCGATCAAAGCCGTGCCGGGTGGCGGCCAAGATGGTGTCCGCTTACTGAGTTTAAGCTCGAACGTAAGCGAAAGCGAAATCGTTCACCGTAAAATACGGCGAGACTACGCTCCGTGAGACATTTGAGTCTGCACTTAAATTTTGAATCAGATTAAGGAGTTAATTCTGCTCCGCCTGCGCATACCGGGCTGTCCGCGTGTCAAAACTGACACCCCCGTATGGGAAACTTACAACGAACAACTTACAACTTACGACGGATTTCTCTCTCAGTATCGCGCTTCTTCAACGCTTCACGCTTGTCATACTTCTTCTTGCCTTTGGCAATGGCGATGTCTGCCTTGAGAAACCGGCCTTTATTATACACCGTAAGCGCAACAATTGTCAACCCATTGGTTTGTTCGGCATTCTCTAATTCCGCGATCTCGGCTTTGGAGAGAAGAAGCTTTCTCGGTCTTGTTGCGTCATAGTCGGCGGGAGTGTTCTTCGGCTGATAAGCCGGGATCTCGGCGCCCAAGAGGTAGGCTTCGCCGCCGCGCACTCCTACAAACGAGCCTCGAAGATTCATCTTACCGGCCCTTACCGATTTTACCTCCTGGCCCGTAAGTTCTAACCCCGCGGAGAATTTGCCGAGGATCTCGTAGTCGAAGAAAGCTTTTCTGTTGTTGGCAAACTGGGTCATTGTTATTATAATGCGTCAGATGCGAGATCAACTCAAGAAGACCAAAAGAATCATCATCCGTCCGCCTTCGCGAGGCGGCGGCCCGCTCCGGCGTGGTGGTAGTCCGCGAAGCCCTTGGACGCAGGGTGTCTTGGCGCTTGTCATCTTCCTTATTCTCGTCAGCACTTTCTCGCTCTTCTCCGGACTCTCGGAGAAAGTGGAAGTAATCTCGCTCTCCGAACTTGCAAGCGGCATCAAGGCGGGTGAGATCTCTACGATAACGGTCAAGGGCGACGATCTCGAGGTGAAGTATAAGAACGGCGACGAGAAAATTGGGAAGAAAGAAGCTGGCACGGCCCTCACCACCACCCTCAAGAACTACGACGTGCCGGCCCCGGTACTCGCCAATGTCAAGATAGATGTCGAGAACAATCAAGGCGCTTTCTACTGGATTGCATCGCTTGCGCCGATACTTCTGCCAATTCTCTTCATACTCTTTTTCCTCTGGTTTCTCTCAAGACAGGTTAAGGGCGCGGGGATGCAGGCCTTCACCTTCGGCCAGTCGAAAGCGAGGATGACGCATCCCGGCGACTTGAGCCAGAAAGTGACCTTCAAAGACGTGGCCGGATGCAGGGAAGCCAAAGAGGAGTTGCGCGAGATTGTGGACTTCCTGAAAAATCCGAAAAAGTTTCTAGACATCGGTGCGAGGATTCCTAAAGGTATCCTCCTCATGGGCGCGCCCGGCACGGGGAAGACTTTGCTTGCGCGGGCGGTGGCTGGGGAAGCGGGAGTGTCGTTCTTCTCCATCTCTGGTTCGGAGTTTGTGGAGATGTTCGTGGGTGTTGGCGCCTCGCGCGTGCGCGACCTCTTCGACTTGGCCAAGAAAGCCGCCCCGGCAATAATTTTTGTCGATGAGATAGACGCTGTGGGACGCGTGCGCGGTACTGGTGTCGGCGGCGGCAACGATGAGCGCGAGCAAACTTTAAACCAAATTCTAGTTGAACTCGACGGCTTCGAACCCAATGAGAAGGTGATCGTGATGGCGGCAACCAACAGGCCTGACGTTCTTGATACGGCCCTTCTGCGTCCCGGCCGCTTCGACCGCCGAGTGACGCTTGATCTGCCGGACCGGAAAGATAGGGAAGAAATTTTGATCATCCATGCAAGGAAGAAGCCTTTTGCCGAAGACGTCAATCTACTGCTTATCGCCGAGCGCACCCCCGGCTTCTCTGGCGCCGATCTCTATTCGCTTATGAATGAAGCGGCGATACTTGCGGCGCGCGAGAACCGCACGACCGTGGCACAATTTGACCTTATCCGCTCGATAGAGAAGGTGATGCTCGGTCCGGAGAGGAAGAGCCATGTTTTGTCGCAAAAGGAGAAAGAGCTTACCGCCTTCCACGAAGCGGGGCACGCGGTGGTGGCCTCGGTACTTCCTTACGCAGATCCAGTGCACAAGATTTCCATAATTTCGCGCGGGCGCGTCGCTGGTTACGTGATGAAGTTGCCGCTCGAGGATAAGAAGTTGCAGAGCAAGAAAGAATTTCTCGATGACATCGCTGTAGGGCTTGGCGGCTACGTGGTGGAGAAGACGATGTACGACGACATCACGACCGGACCCTCAAACGACTTGCAAGTGGCGACGGCTCTGGCCCGCGATATGGTCACCAAGTACGGCATGAGCGAGAAGATGGGACCGATAGCACTCGAGGGTATGGGCGGGAGACCCCTCTTCGGCGCCGGTGTCGGAGACAAAGAAT
The DNA here is from genome assembly GCA_001824005.1 of Candidatus Zambryskibacteria bacterium RIFCSPLOWO2_01_FULL_47_14. The sequence continues at coordinate 11,922 of MHWG01000020.1, forward strand.
ATTCGGAGCGGGTAAGTGCCGAGATCGACGCCGAAGTCTCGCGCATTATGAATGATGCAATGCAGAAGGTGGAGAAGATTATCAAAGAGCACAAGAAGGCGCTTCACGCCATTGCCGCACGGCTTATAGATGTAGAAACAATCGAGCAAAAAGAATTTGAAGACCTGCTAGTCGCGCATGGCATAGTGCCGAAGAAGAAAAAGGATATTGAGCATCAGAAGTAAGAAAAAATTTTCAATTTTCAATTTAGAATTTTAAATTAGCAAAAACAGCCCAATGGGCTGTTTTTGCTAATTCTGGATTATTCCTAAATCTTAAATCCTAAATCCAGAATCTCTGGCCTACATCGCCCCTTGGCCGCAGGCCTTGCACATGCCCTTGTGAGAGAAAATCTCATAAAGGGCCGAGAGGCCGACGAGCACATAGACGATTGTCATGAGACCGGCCGGAAGGTAGTTGCCTAGTCCGTAGCCGAAAGCCTCAAGGCCCCAGTTCAGGCCTCCGATGATGAGTAGAATAAACGTAATCTTATGCATTTGTTATTGATTAACGAATAAGGGTATTTAACCCTCTACTAATTATACAGCTCTTCCGCGGATTCAACGTTTACTTATCAACAGCCGGCTTAACGCCCGCATTGGCCATGGAAACAACTTTCATAATGGCGCCTTTGACATTCTCGGGCTTTGGCAGATCTTGGAAGATGAATCTCTGTTCGGTGCCTGCAGTTTGGACGATTACGTCGCCGTAGTGGAGCATGGTGGGGATGATGCCTTTCGTAGAAACCGTAATATCCTGGATGCGATAGACGTGGAGCTCGGAAACCTCGCGGCTGAAGAAGCCAAGCTGATTGCGTTCAATCACTCTTCTGTCGGTGACGATGACGGTGTTAAGCGTGTACATCATGAGGTAGTAGAAAGTGATAAGCCAGATAGCTATGTAATAGACGCTCGCGAGGAAGAGGAAGAGATTTAAGTAACCAGCAGCAATGTAAGAATAAAAGATGAGGATTATAAATATCGGCACCAAGGCGAAGAGACCGAGCATGCCGACCGGCAGGAGAGCCACGAAGGGATGCCGACGCAGGAGAAGCACTACCTCTTCACCCTTCTCTTGTTCTTCGAAGGTTCGCGACGATTCGCTGAAGATGGCAATAATTTTGTCGATTATCATGAGAAGAATGAGCCGAGGTCCAGATTGGCGAATAAGAGAATGCTCACGCCGAAGAGCACTACCGCACCGAGGAAGAAGATTGCCGCGAAGCGCTTGGGCTGGGTGCCCACGCCGAAGCGGGTGAGGTGGTAGAGGATGACGAAGACCGCACCCCAAAAAATGAGATAGAGTGCCACTATGATGGCATTGAGCGCGATCTCGAGAGTCGAAACATCCGGCATGCAATTATAATAACACTATTTGTGCGCGTGCTTGGATTCGAACCAAGGACCGCAGAGGTATAAGCTCTGTGCTCTAACCAGCTGAGCTACACGCGCGTCGGGCATTAATATAGCAAAATCTAGGCGAATTTTCTCTTGGCTCTGCGGAACAATCGGCGGATTTTAAAGAGCTCGTAATGCATGACGGGGGAGAGCCATTCGATTGAGGCGAAGAAGAGTGCTCCGCCGGTAAAAAATGTTGTTCTCTGTACGGTAAGAGAAGTGAAGCTCATGCCGAAAAGTTTGTTGGCGTAGAAAGGCAGAAAGCCGATGTTGGTAATGCCTGAAGGATTGCCAGCGAGCACACGTAATTTCTCTTCAAGAATTGTTAACGGACAATTGCCGTAATAAGACCAGAGCATCACGATGGCAACGAGCGCCCCCGCCTCCCACGGGCGGAATCTTTTGTAGCGGAAAGAGATAAGCAACCCCACAATCACCGCCACGATAGTGAGGAAGTGTGTCACCGCCGTCGCATCCGCCCAGAAGTTATAATTCATTGATACGAATTATAACTAATTTGATCGAATGTCGCGAATAGGATTCTATTCGTAAATTCGATCTTATTCGCGGAGATTAGTGTTATTCAAAATGGATTTTTTGGGAGGAAAGAGCCAAATACTCCTTCAATATTGGATATTTAGACAAGCTTGGATTAGCTTCAATTAGTTTTGTAGCTTCAAATCGGGCGGCTTCGACCATCTTTATATTCTTGACCGCTTCCATCCCCAAATCCGAAAGGCCCCATTGTTTGGTACCGGCCAATTCTCCCGCGCCGCGCTGTTTAAGATCGAATTCGGCAAGTTCGAAACCGTCTTTGGCGCGCTTTAGCGCGTTTAGACGTGCGACGGCGGCTCCACTACTGCTTTCAGTAAAGACGAAACAGTATGGCTGATGCGTACCGCGAAGCACGCGGCCGCGGAGTTGGTGAAGTTGGGCCAAGCCGAATCTCTCCGCGCCCTCGATGACTATGAGCGACGCATTTTCGACATTCACCCCTACTTCGACGACAGAAGTGGCGACGAGAATATCTATTTTTTTCGCCTTGAAATCGAGCATCATCCTCTCTTTCTCTGCCGGTTTCATTTTGCTGTGCAAAATTCCTATTTCGTATTCCGGGAAAACTTCTTTTTTCAATCTTTCCGCTTCTTTCTTCACGGACTTTGCTTGCACAGCTAATTCTTTGCTCGGATCTGGCTCATCTATACGCGGGCAAACAACGAAGAGCTGTCTGCCTGCCTTGAGTTCGTCGCGAATTTTGCCGTAAGCTCCTGCTCTTTGGTCGTGGGTTATTATTTCAGTAATAATTTTCTTTCTTCCCGCTGGCATTTCGTCAAGCAAAGTTAAATCAAGGTCTCCGTAGAGTGTTAATGCGAGGGTACGGGGGATGGGAGTGGCAGTCATAGAAAGAAGATGTGGAATTGCTTCATGCTTATTGACCAATTTCTGTCTCTGGGCGGTGCCGAATCTATGTTGCTCATCGACAATAACTAATGCGAGGTGTTTGAACCTAACACTCTTCTGGATAAGCGCATGCGTGCCGATGAGAACGGCGATTTCTCCAGATGCAACCCATTTCAAGAGTTGTGAGCGAGAGATGTCTGTCCAGCCATTTGGATTGATTTTAGACGGAAACTTGCGACAGCCGCTGCCCGTGATGAGGCCGATGTTTATGGGAAGATGTGAAAAATATTTTATGAAAGATTCGAAGTGCTGTTGGGCAAGAATCTCGGTTGGAGCCATGTAGGCCGTCTGCAAACTGCCAAAAGTTTGCAGACGGCCCTGAGCGAAGTCGAAGGGCTTACTTGTCGCACAGGCGTAGGCGGCCACAGCTGCTACGGCGGTTTTCCCCGAACCTACATCACCTTCAAGAAGTCTGGACATGGGATAGCCCTTTTTAAAATCTTCGAGAATATTTTCAATTGCTTTTACCTGCGCTTGGGTCGGTTTAAATGGAAATTTTTCAATTATAGGCGATATGTCGGCATAATTTCTCTCGATTTTCCAGGAATCTTTTTGCGATAATTCATGCTTCCCTTGCTGGCGCTCTAGCTGGATTAAGAAAATTTCTTCGAACGCGAAGCGCTTCCTCGCGGCTTCGGCATCGTTTCTATTCTTCGGCGTATGGATCCAGACGAGCGCAGTTCGTAGGTTAGGAAGTTTGTAAGCTTTGAGTATCTCTTCCGGGATCGGGTCTTCGGGGAATTTGATTTTTGAGAGAATCTTTAAAACCCTGTGGTAAATCCAGTTGGAAGTGATGCCCTTTGTCTCGGGATAGACGGGGTAAAGGGTATGAGTCTTGTTTTGAGTAAAAAGATCGGGAACAGATTCGATCTTGGGATTGGAAAAATATTTTTGAGAATTTCTCTCCGTTACCTTTCCCTCTATCCGAACAGAACTCCCTTCCTGAATCATCTTGGCAAGATATGGTTGATGGAACCATACAATTTTTACTGTTCCAGTCTGGTCGAAGACGACTGCTTCGGCCATGGGAATCTTCTTCCGCCAGGCTTTCTTGGTCTTGAGGCCGGAGATTATGCCGAAGATGACCGCCGACCCACCCTTCTCGAGATTGGCGATGCTCGTAATCTCGGCCGTGTCGCCGTAGTGGCGGGGGAAGTGCCGAAGGAGGTCGCCTACCGTCTCGACCTTCCACCGCTTGAGCGCCTTCTCCTCTCTAGCATTGAGGCGGAAGGTCTCTCCTATGCCTCTATTTAATTCCATGGCTACATCTTACTTCATTCGGGGCCTAAGAAAATATGTCCAAGGTCGTCTAAAGAGGTAATGCCCATACTCATTTTACTTCTTATTGTAGGCGTTACGGTCTTCGGAAATCCGACGGATAACAGGGTGGTCTACCTCAAAGACGCATCAGAGGAAACGAGGATTGTCGAGAACGTGGCCTTGCCATTCTTGCCCGAGAAACTTCTCTACGACCGTGAAGCGGAACAGGAAATCTTCTCCATGGTGAACGTCGAGCGCAAGAAGGCGGGACTCGAGGATCTTGTCTGGGACGAGGAGATGGCGGAGGTGGCCCGTGCGCACTCGCTTGATATGTGGCAGAGGCAATACTTCGCTCACGAGAATCCCGACGGCGAGACGCCGCTTGATCGCCTGCTTGAGGACGAGATAATGCTCGAGAAAGCGGGGGAGAACCTGGCGCTCGCGCGAACTATCGCGCGAGCGCACAAAGGACTCATGGACTCTCCGGGCCATTGGAGGAACATTCTTGAGTCAGATTTTGGTCGCATTGGCATCGGCGTTATCGACGGTGGCAAACACGGCAAGATGGTAACGCAGAACTTCGCGGATTAAATGGGGAGCTCCTCTATCCGATCGTGCTATGATAGGTGCGAGATTTCCGATGAGAAAGCTATTTTTATTTCTCATTGTTTTCGATTTATTCTTCAACAGTACTGGTCTTGCTTTTGCCGAAGTTGTATCTCCGTACGAAATTGATTTTAAATCGCGGGCACTCTTCGCCGACAGCACGTCAACGGCGGAATATTACGGACTCGAGAATTATGCGACGGAATATGTCGGCGGCCATCTGCGCATCACTTTTACATACACGCATCTGGACAATCAATTTACGAGCTACCCGCCCTTCATACACCTTACCAATTCCGATCCGCGAAGCGCCACTACCTCTGCGGTAGTGCGGTCACAGTCGGTGATACATCGGTTTGGCTGGGATGATCCGACGGATTGGTATTCGTACGACATACAATTCGACGCGACGGGATACACTGTGACAGCGAAGCAGGCAGCAAGCACGACTATTGCCACCAATCGATTCGATAATCCCAACGCAACAAGCACGGATTGGGCGGCATTGGCCAATGGCTACCCCAGGCAGGATCCGATAACTGATTATTCTATGGCCTTCGAGCCGGTGCCGGTATATAGCGCAACGCCTCCGGCAGAGGAAGAGGAGGAGTCGCCACCGGAAGAAGAACCAGCCACAGCTACCACGACCCCCGTCATCATCGTGCCGGGGATAATGGGGAGTAAATTATTGGAAGATAATGTGGCCGATGATTTAGTTTGGCTAAATACAATCGAAATTGTTGTATCTATCTCGGATATATTTCTTGATGTCTTAAAAATGAATAGCGACGGTTCTCCAACTAATGAAAGCATTATAGCTGGAGATGTTATAAGGAGTTTAAATGGCACGGATTATTTCCAGGGTCTTTCTGATAAATTAAATTCTTCTGGGTATGCGTTAAATAGTGACCTGTTTGAGAATTCTTATGATTGGCGACTTGATATTTCAAGAACAGCCAGTGATGTAGAAACAGCAGCAATCTTATCTTTGAAGGAAAAAATAGAAGAAATTAAAATTCAAAGAGGTGTAGATAAGGTGAATCTGGTTGCACACAGCATGGGCGGGCTTCTTGTGAAGAAATATCTTAAAGATTATGGAGGAGATTCTGTCGAAAAATTCATAGACATAGGTACCCCACATACTGGTTCACCGTTGGCATATAAAATTCTAATGTATGGAGATAATCTTGGTGTAAGTAAATTTTTTGGTTTAGTTAATATAAATGCTAATCGGATAAAAGAAATTTCTCAAAACATGCCGGCGGTTTATCAGCTTCTGCCGAGCCGGGAATATTTCGATGATACGGATATTGATTACTCATATTATGTTCTCGACGCTACGGAGGGCAACGACAGGCTCACATACGAAGAGACAAACACATATTTAAATGCTTCCGGCAGGAATGGCTCTCTGGTAACTCGAGCGGACGAATTTCATCAAGAGATAGACAATCTGAATCCGGCCGATTACGGCGTAGAAACATACAATTTCGTCGGCTGCGGCACTCCGACCATTGGTCAGTTCTATATTCTCGAAGACGGCGAGCATCCGATATACAACATCAAGATGATTAACGGCGACGGCACCGTGCCTCTTAAGAGTGCCGAAGCTCTTACCGCAAGCTCTACTTACTACGTGCGCAGCGCGCAGCACGCCACCATGCCAAGCACCTCTGGCGTGAAGGATTTAATTGCAGAAATTCTCAACTCAACAAGCACCGACCCTCTCGATATATCTGCTTATTCCAATATTAGAACCGATTCCGCCGGATGCACGATACCGGATGGCAAAATTGTGAGTTTCCACAGTCCGATCGATCTCCATATATACGACAGCTCTGGCAATCACACCGGTCCGGATGAGAACGGCGATATAGAGAATGAGATTCTAGGCGTGGTGTATGAAATGATTGACGGCAACAAGTTTGCGTATCTCCCGACTGGAACCAATTACATCATAAAGGGCAATGCTACGGATGCCGGAACATTCGATGTCCGCATACAAGAGATTGTTGGCGGGGAAGTGACTACTACCACGGTATTTGCCGATCTGCCTCTCACTTCCGTAACGCAAGCGCAATTCAGCATAAGCACTTCGACTCCGGCGCAAATCGAGCTCGACAGCAATAACGACGGCACTTACGAATCTTCAGGGAGCATTACAACAGAAGTTGCAGGAATTCTGGAGGGGACGGGGAAAGTAGCAACCCCCTCCGACTCCCCCTTAGCAGGTGGAGAGGAGTCAGTTTCTACTACTAGTTCTAGGCCAATGGTCACTTTCGCTACTCAGTTGTTTGTACCAGAAATGGCAACCACGACAGTTTCTACAGATTCGATTACTTCGACGAATTCGCCGGAAGTAACGCCTGTTATACAAATCACACCACCTGCGCCGCCACGGCAGGTGGAAGAGAACATCGCGACCAGTTCTCCGCCGGAGCAGTCTCAAAACACAGCCATAGTTTACAAATCATTTACCAACAAGGTAAGCAGTGCCATCAAAAAATTCTGGTTCTGGATTAAAAGTAAGTTATAATTAAAACATGAAAAAGTTTTTTATTGTTCTTGGCATCATATTGGTTGGTCTAATTCTTTATGCAGCTAATACGCTCAAATTTGGGAATTCTTGGATTTAAATAATTATTTCTACGCAGATATTTCAAAAACTTTCCTCTTTGATGTTGCGCCGGAGATGAGGCGGACTTGAGAGCGCTGGGTTTGGAAGTATTCTGCAAGAAGTTTTGTAATCGCTTCATTCGCCCGGCCCTCAATTGGCCTCTCTTTAGTCCAAACCGTGTACCACTCCTCAACCTCTGGCAGCAATCGCGCTGGAGGAGGTATTACTTTCTCTTCTCTTACCCCAGTCTTCATCTTCACAAAAATTTTCATTAGAGATTGAGCCAGGTAATGGTGAATTGGAGGATGGTGGCGAAGAGGACCCAGAGGAAGTAGGGGACATTGGCGAGAGTAATCCACTTGGCGCGCGGGTAGATGGCGAGGAGCGACCAAATGAGTGTGGCGAGGACGAGGAGTATGTCGAGGGCGGCGAGGAAATTGTCTTGCAAACCGAATTGCAGGGGAGTGAAGGCGAAGTTGAAGACGAGATTGAGCGCAAACGGCAGAGCAATCTTCCTTGGTAGTGTGCCCTTCGCGGCCCGGTAGAAAACCGTAAAGAATGTAATAGCAATGATGACATAGAGCACGCTCCAGACAGGGCCGAAGACGGATGCTGACGGAGCCCACTCCGGTTTGATAAGAGTTGAGTACCATTCGTAATTTTGCATGAGTTAATTGTATCCTGTTTTGCCAACATTTTTTGTTTTATCGGAATCTATGCTGGTGTTCTTAAGAATTTAAGAATAAAGGGAGGAGGGTTTGAAAAAGGGAGGGGAGTGTGGGAGAGTTGATGTATGGGAGGAATTATAATTTCACTACTTGTTATCTGGGGGATATTCAATTTAGTTGCAGGGCCAAAAGAAGAACCAGAGAGGTATTTTATTGACCAGTATGCTCAAGAGAGGATGCAGGAATATTATAAGCAGACCCGCTCATTTCAACAGTATGGGGATTATGATTGTTCAGATTTTTCAACACAGGCAGAAGCACAAGAATTTTATGAAGATGGGGGTGGCCCAGATACCGATTATCATGACTTAGACCGTGACCGTGACGGCTGGGCATGTGAAAGTTTGCCATAGATTGTAATCGCCTATAATTTGTGGGATAGTTAGAATAATGAATCTAGATAATGTATTAAGGAAGATAAAAAGAGATTTTGACACCGCAATAACAGGGGCTATTTTTAATGGCAGATCTTATGCAAATGGATGTAAGGCTAAAGAAGCTTTAATAAGATCGGGAAAGATAATTAATCTTATCCATGAATTTGTTAAAGAGGAACTCAAAAGAGAAGGTGTTCCGACACAGATGATCTATCCTCCTCTTAAAAGCTCGAGACCTGAGATTAAGTTAAAGGGATTTCTTAAATCTAAAAAGCAAGATATAGCAATTATCCCTACTGGAGAAATAGTATTAGTAGCTGGGATTGCCGTCAAAGATGTAGAAAAAATTCTGACTATTAATATCCGTAGTCAACTTAGTAGTTTGGCTAAAAATATCGATACCTTATACGAAAGAACATTTGCAGAAGCTTTAAATTTACATCTAAGCTACCCCAATCAATGTTTAGGAGAAATATATTTAATACCGACGCATGAGTATAATGATAAGGCAATGATTCATAATAAAATGCTCTTTAAATCATCCTCTAAAATTGAGGATTATATACGAATGTTTCAGGCCATTAATAATAGAGAATCGTCTAATAAAGATGAATATAAATATGAGAGAGTCTGCCTATTGATTGTTGATTTTAGATCAAATAAACCAAAATTGTATTCCTCAATAGATGAGTTGAAAAAAGATAGACTAGTACCAGCTACAACAGAATGTACTCTAGATAATTTAACTATTAAGGATTTTGTAAAAGATATACTAAAAATTTACAAAAAAAGGTTTGGAAGTATCATTGTTTCCTAGAAACTTAAATATTTATTGCATACTTATTAATTAAAAAGCTGTTAATTTTATTTTTGTCATCCTCAGTATCTAAATACCTGACTTCTTCATTAGTAAATTCAGGAATTCCTAGAAGTTCGATAAAGTTCTTTTGATAACATGGGTACCCACCCTCAATTGAAACGCTAGTCTTTTTTATATAGTAATCCATTATTCTAGAATTAAGAATCTTACTTAGTATTCCCAGATTAATTTTTTGTTCAGTTGATGAAAATAAATCTCTTTGTTTGTCTAAATAAATAGCATAACCATTACAAAAAAGTACATCCTCATTATGCTCAATTAGAAATCTGGGCTCTGAACTAAAAGTTGGAGTTAATATTTTTTTACCAAAAAAATTAAGTCCCTGCGTTCTTGCATACGCATACCACTCTGGATACTCCATTTCACCCTTGTCTCTTGTAGATAATTCAGCTTTGGCAGCCAATAAATATTTATGGGAACAAGGATACGCCATTTTTAATTCCGTTTCCTTAATTATTTCAACGTTACCACTAGTTTTTTTATAGGGGAAAATAATTCTACGAAAATTATTTTGTAAATCATTTTGATCCTTAAAATCAGAAATTTTTGCAATTGGATGAGTAATATCCTTTTCTATCAAGTACTGTTTACCGTTGTACATTTTATGGTAGTACCCATCCTTTAATGTCTTTCCGTCGATAAAATATACAGAGTCTTTACAAGTTGCTATACCTACTCGAATATCCGCAATGTCTCCAAGTCTTTTCCCAGTATTTTCGATCTTTTTAATATTTTCTTGATCAGAATCCTTTAGTAGACGCCACTTTCTATTATTCAGATTGGCTAGGGAAACCCTAGAATACTTTAATTTGGGAAGCATTTTCAAACTATCATAATCATCGACCTTTTCATAAAGAATAGATTCTTTTTTTCTTTTATTTAAAAATGTTATACAGGTATAAGTTTGAGCCTCAAATAGTTTCAAGTGATTAAAATCAATAATTTTCTCTATTAGTTTATTAGAGGATAAATAATTTCTTAGGGTGATACCAGATAGGGACGTAAAATAATTATTTGGAGTTATGTAACCCAATGTTCCATTAGGATTCATCAACTTTACTCCTAGCTCAAAAAAAGCAAAGTAAAGATTGTAATTACCAGTTTTAAGAGTTTTCCAATTTTTGTATAAACTTTCTCTTAAATTTTTATTTAAATCCTGAAACTTAACGTAGGGAGGATTTCCTAATATGACATCAAAGCCGCTGTGTACTTGAGGGAAAAGCTTCCTCCACTCTATTGTCAAACTATCAGCAACTTTTAGATTAAACCTAATGTCTTTTCTATCTTCTCCATTTTTCAAGGCCATCAAAGATAATAGGATTTTGGCCCGGCGAATACTATATTCTGCGATATCAACTCCATAAATATTATTTTCAATTACATCTATCATATTTATATTATATTTTTTTGATATAAGTAGGGCGGCGGTAATTAAAAATGCTCCACATCCACAACTTGGATCGCATATTTTTTGATAAGGAGATTTTATTTTTTGAGAGGTGATAAATTTGGTAATATTTCTTGGAGTGAAAAATGCACCATTAAGTCTCTTGTCCCTGTCTGGGATTAACAGTTCAAAGACATTGATAAAATCGTATATATTTTGTGAATTGAATGCGTTTTTCAATAAGGTTTTAATGAGAGTAATTTGCTCATCTTCCTTGCTTAATAATTCTTTTATAATTAAGTTTTCATTAACTGGAAGCTTATTTTTTTCTATAAATAGCTGTACTAATCCAGTCTCAATAAGAAGGGGGTTGTAATACTTTAGTAATTTTTCAATGTTTTTATTCATCTAAATTTCTTTTCTTAAAACTCCTACTACCTTCCCTTGTATTTGTACGTTTGTTGCGTAAAAAGGCTTCATAAGTTTGTTGGCTGGCACCAGCTTTACCCTATTTTTCTCTCTATAAATGCGCTTCAAGGTAACTGTGTTCTGGTCCGGAAGATAGGCCACGGCCTTTTCGCCATTATCTACATCTGATTGTTCTCGTACTACAATAATATCGCCGTCGAAGATGCCGTCCTCAATCATACTGGTGCCGGCAATTCTTAAGGCGTAATATTTTGCTCTAGCTGAAACCATATTTCTCGGCACTTCAATGGGACGTGGATCTCTAATGGCTTCTATTGGGCCTCCGGCAGAAATTGTGCCCATGAGAAGAATGGTCTGATTCCTTGGAATTTCTATTGAACGGTGGAGGTGGCTTTTCTTTTGCAGGTGGCCGGAACTTTCGAGCTCCTTTACATGCTGGTGGATGGTGGAAATTGAGCTTAGCTTTAGACCCTTACGGATTTCTTCTAGGGTAGGGGAGTATCCCTTCTTGTCCGAATAAGAATTAATAAACTTTAAGACCCTCTGTTTAGTAGGTGTAAGCATGTAATAATTGTAACCGAAGGTTTACCGAAAGTTATCCACAGGTTCATATCAGGTCATATGTTAAAATTAGTTTCAAGAATTTATAAGTTAACATGTAAAACATGCCGCTACCTAAAAAAGTTCAAGTATTTAAGGGTCAGGATGGAGATGCTAGGGTACGAATGGTATTCAAGAACAACAGAAAAATGAATGTCTCTGAAGGATATGAGAACACCACCTATGCTCGAAAAGTAGGAAATGAAATAGGGAATGCTCTAGGAATCAAGGTTGATGATCTAACAAAAAAGAAATAATAGGAGTAAGGGGATAGGAAGAATTGACCTAATTATTCTAATTTCTAATTGACCTAAGAATTAAATAAAGGGGAGAAAGGGACGGATAGGACGGATGGGAAGGGGAAGAGAAATGTGGTAAATTGAGTTTTATTGGAGCCGTGGCTGAGTGGTCTAAAGCAGCGCGTTGCTAATGCGTCAGGGTTTAAAAGCCCTCGTGAGTTCGAATCTCACCGGCTCCGCCTTCGCCTCGCTGAAGCTTGGCTTCGGCGCGACGAAGTCCGCCATGACGAGCGAAAGCGGGCTTCAATATTTTGTACATACTTGAATGCAGTGATGGATTTTATATTGGTTGTACCGATTAAAGGCATTTATCAAAAAGCATTTTGTTTAAATATTATACTTCGTCCCCGCCTTCGCTACGCCGAAGCTCGCAAGAGCGAAGGCGAGCTTCGTCACGACGAAGCTTTAGCGAAGGCGGACTTGATAATTTTGTATCGGCGTGGTCATGGCTATGCCTGATTTGCTAAAAATATAAATTGCCCTATAATAGTGGTATATGAACGAGTATCAAAATAAAGGATTCGTAGAGAGAAATGTCGTGTGGATGGTGGTGCTTGCCGCGGTAATTATCTTTGGGGTGCTGCTCTTCAAAGGCTGGGACAAAATTGTGAACGAAAAGGTGGACAAAAGCACGACTATTACAGGCAATTTCTCTTGTTTGCCGCTTAAGACCGGCGAAGCGCCGGAGACGGACTGCGAACTCGGCATTAAGAGCCGCGACGGACTCTACTACGCGCTCGACATCTCTCGTATCCAGGATGCCAATACCGATCTTAAGGCCGAGGATACCATTGCTGTGACTGGATTTCTCCAGCAGATCGGGAGCATCAATTCGACCGAGTGGACCGACTACAACGTGGCGGGCGTGATCAAGGTGAATACACTTCTCCGCACTCGCTAGAGTTAGCGAGTGCAATTTCCAATTCTCAATTTTGCAATTTTCATTGAATTCTCAATGTTTGAAAATTGATTCATTAAGACTTGATTGGAAATTGAAAATTGAAAATTGAAAATTTAAAACCTAGTGTGCTACTGCTATACACAATATCTTCTTTACCCCTGACTCGCGAAGGGCGCGTCTTGCTTCCGCAAATGTCGAGCCGGTGGTCGTGACGTCGTCAATCAGTACCACGAAGCGACTCGCGAGGGATAGGGGATTCAGCACCCTCATCGAACCTTCGAGATTCCTCCTCCGCTCGCTCTTATTGGCGGTCTTGGTCTGGCTCTCGGTGTGGCGAAACTTTACCAACTGGCCGGGAATGTATTTGAGAATGTTTCCTGTGTCAGAGCGCTTGATCGCTTGGCAAAGAAGTTCGGCCTGGTTCCAGCCGCGCTCGAAGCGACGCTTGCCTGAAATCGGCATTGGGATCAAAATCGCTGAACGCGATTTTGATAAATTTGATAAAATCCCTCTCTCCTCCAACTCTTCGACTATGGTGTCGAAAAGGATTTCGCCCAGCCGACCGGCGAGAGTGGTATTGCCGTCATACTTGACCTGCCAGATGATCTCCTTGACTAAAGGATGCGAGTAATCGAAAAGGGCGACAACATCGCTCTTCTCCGGAGTAGCGGCGCGCGGCAGAGTCTCGAGCATTTTGCCAGACGACATGGCTTCTAGAACGAGGACTTCGGGATTTTTCGGAAATATGAAGTCTAATAGACTTTTTATAAAAAAGGCAAAAATTTTCATTCGCTGACTATGATATTATAGAACAATAATGTCTATCTTCGGTAAATTTTTCTCAAAATCGGAACCGAGGGCGCTCGGCATCGACATTGGCTCCTCGGCCATAAAAGTCGTCCAGCTCAAGAAGAAAAACGGCCAGGCTATTCTCGAAACTTACGGTGAACTATCGCTCGGTCCCTACGCCGGACTCTCGGTGGGCCAGGCGGTGCAGCTGCCACCGGAGAAGATCGCAGCGGCTCTTGTCGACCTCATGCGCGAGAAAGAGGTCAACATCACGACCAAAAAATGCGGACTCTCGATACCCTTCTCCTCCTCGCTTATGGCGGTAATCGAAATGCCGGAAGTCGGACCAAAGGAGCTTGCCATGATGGTGCCGATGGAGGCGAGGAAATATATCCCCGTGCCGATCTCGGAGGTGATGCTTGATTGGTCGGTTGTGCCGCGAAGCGACGTGAGGGTGGAGAGCCTTACGCAAGAGTTGCCGCAGGAAAATGTTTTCGGCTCGACGCCGCCCCCGCTTCCGAAAGTAGACGTGCTGATGGTGGCGATCCACAAAGAAACGATTGCGCGCTTCCAGGAGATTGTGACGCAAGCAGGGCTTGCGGCAAGCTTCTTCGAAATTGAGATCTTCGCCACCATTCGCGCCGTTATGGACGAGGGCTTGCGGCCGGTAATGATCATGGACATGGGCGCCGCGACGACCAAACTCTACATAGTGGAGCGCGGTATCATCCGTGCTTCGCACACCGTGAACCGCGGCTCGCAGGATATTACTTCGAACATCTCGAAGTCTCTCTCTATCACGCCGGAGCAGGCGGAGGTGATGAAGAGGCAAACCGGGGCCGCGGGTGAGGACCAGAAGGTCAATGACGTAATCGCGCTCGTGCTCGACCATATCTTCGCCGAAGCGAACTCGACTTTGCTCGCTTTCGAAAACAGGTACAACAGAACCGTTGCCAAAACAATTCTCGTCGGCGGGGGCGCGGCTCTGAAGGGCCTCTCCGAGCTTGCTAAAAATAGTTTCAAAACCGAGGCCGAACTGGCGGAACCCTTCGCCAAAGTTTCTACTCCAGCTTTCCTCGAGAAAATCTTGCGCGAAACCGGTCCGGAATTCGCCGTGGCCATAGGCCTTGCCTTGCGCAAGCTTGCGGAGGAGGAATGAATTTGATATAAAACGATTAGAAACAGGAAAGGAGGGTGTCATGAAGACCGAAATCAAAAAGCCTGACGCAGCGCTCGTCGATGTAGCGAACGCCCTTCGTGATGTCTCGATTGAATGTTCGATCAAAGAGCTCGAAGATGTCATTCGAGCGGGGCACCTTCTCTTTGAGGATTTGCGGGCGGCCAATCGCTGTAATCCGCTCCAAATTAGTGCGCTGGCGCACCGGTTGGACCGAGCCGAAGAAATCCTCCAACGCAAACGCCGGATCGAGGCGCAACCAAAGAGGAATGTATGATGGCAAGTCGTTTCGCGTAGAAGTGCCCGCTGTCCACATGGACGTCGGGCACTTTATCCATTTATGACCTATAATTTACTTGTACTATGCCTCCGAAATTTGAATCATCGTTCATTCCTAAAGGGCCCACATTTTCCGCCGGAACGAACTTCGGTGTTCCCGCTCCGGCGAGGAAGGGAGAGCGCACGCTCTTGGGTTTCATCGCCATTATACTCTTCATCCTCTCGGTGGTGGCCGCTGCCGGAGTTCTTGGCTATAAGTTCTATCTAAATTATTCCATAAAGAACATGGAGCAAGCACTCGAAGCCGGGCGCGCCTCGCTCCAAACCGAGACGGTTGTCGAGATCACCAGGCTCAACAACCGCTTGCTCTCGGCTGAGGCGCTTATTGACGGCCACACGGTGCTCTCGCCCGTCTTCCGCTTCCTCGATTCCGCCACTCTAAAAGATGTGCGTTTAACCGACTTTTTCTACAACGCGCTTACGGCGGAACCGAGAGTCATCATCAAGGGCGAAGCCAGAAGCTACACGGCGCTTGCCCAGCAGGCGGAATTTCTCAAGGAGAGCGATCTTTTCGAGAATCCGATCTTCGGCGATCTGCGTCTCGACGACGAAGGCAATGTGGAATTCTCTTTCGAAGCGGAGGCGGCGGCGGGACTGCTCTCTTATAGAAGAGAGATGGAGAAATTGAACACACCGACAACCAACCCCTCGACGGGTTCGACAGGCTCACCGCAAGCAAGCTCAGGGCAAGCAACCACAACAACCGCAACTTCTACTGCCACAACAACACCACGAAGATGAAAAATACTACAGCCACCTTTCTCATAGCGCTCTCCCTCGGACTCTTTTTCACTTTCACCAAACCGTATTACGAAGGAGTCAAGGCTGTCGCCGCTTCGGCGGCCGAGTATCGTGAAGCGCTCGACAACATCTCCAACATTATCGAGACCAGAGATCGCCTGCTTATCAACTACAATTCGATCCCCAAGGTTGAACTTGAACGCTTGGAGAAGGCCTTGCCTAAAGACGTTGATACGGTGAGACTTGCCCACGAGCTCGACTCGATCGGAGCCCGCTACGGCATCTCGCTTAAAAGTCTCTCGATAGATACGGAAACACAAAAGCAAGTTTCTCAAGTGGTCTTGCCGGATGGTAAAGGGCTGTACGAGAAAGCGCTCGTCTCCATGAGTTTCGTCTCGAATTACAAAAGTTTCCGGTCATTTCTCGCTGATCTGGAAAAGAGCTTGAGGATTATGAATATAAAGTCGCTCAAGTTCGAGGTTGGGGAGGGCGGCCTGTATGAGCATAAAATTCTCATCGAAACTTATTGGGTAAAATGATTCGACAGGCTCATCATAAATAATATGGATACTCTTTACCAAAACAGAAAAACCGTCATCGCCGTCGTGCTACTCTTGTTGGCATTTTTCTTCGTCAGCATGTTTTTCTCCCCCGAGCCGTCGCCGGCGGTTGTCTCGGCCGACCCGGGAGAGGATCTCGTCAAGGTGGTGACGGAACTCTCGGGCATCTCCTTCGATCAGAAGCTCTTCCAGACGCCCGGCTATCGCTCCCTTGTCGATTGGAGCACTCCCATCCCAAATCTGCCGAGGGGCAGAGCGAATCCTTTCGAAGTTATCGGCCGGGATTAGCAATAATTTTCAGTTAAAGTTTTCAATTAATGGCCACGCAATCAGCAGGAAAAGATTTGCCGAAGCGGAGCATCAAAAGCGACGATATTTCCGCCAAGATTCTCGACTTTATCCCGCAGGATTCGGCGATGCACTATCAGATAGTGCCGATTGCCGTGAAGGACGGTGTACTTGAGGTGGGCGCGCTTGACCCGAACGATCTTGAAGCCCGCGACGCGCTAAACTTCATCTCCGCCAAAATCGGCATGCCCTACAAGCTCTTTCAAATCAGCGAAGAGGATTTCGAAGCGGCTATGGAGAAGTATAAAGGGCTCTCGGGCGAAGTGACGCAGGCGCTCTCCGAGCTTGAGTCGGAAATCGCGGCCAGAACTCCGCAGGAGTCGACGGAGGAGAAGGAACGCCTTGCTAAAGCGGGTCTCGAAACCAAGATTGTCGAGGATGCGCCGGTAATAAAGATCGTGGCTACCATCCTCTCTTACGCTTCCGATGGCAACGCTTCCGACGTTCACATCGAGCCGACGGCCGCCAATCTCAAAGTTCGCTTCAGAATCGACGGCGAACTGAACACTTCGCTTGTACTGCCGATCAAAGTGCACTCCGCGGTAGTAGCGAGGATAAAGATTCTTTCCAACATGCGCCTCGACGAGAAGAGGAAGCCCCAGGACGGGCGCTTCTCTGCCAAAATTGACGGTAGCGGCAAGAAAATCGATTTGCGCGTTTCGACTTTCCCGACTTATTACGGTGAAAAGGTGGTGATGAGGATTCTCGACCAGTCAAAGGGCCCGATGCCCTTAGATCAACTTGGACTTTCGGAGAGGAACCTCACTCTCATCAGGAAAGCGATTAACTTGCCCTACGGTCTGGTGCTCATCTCCGGCCCGACGGGCTCCGGCAAATCGACGACGCTTTACTCGATGCTTACCGAAGTGGATCGAGAGCACAAGAACGTACTCTCGCTTGAAGATCCGGTCGAGTACAACATTGAGGGCGTCTCGCAGTCGCAGGTCCAGCCGGAAATCGATTACACCTTCGCTACCGGTTTGCGCACCACGCTCCGCCAGGACCCGGACATCATCATGGTGGGGGAGATCCGCGACAAGGAGACAGCCCAGCTCGCCATCCACGCGGCGCTCACTGGCCATCTCGTCTTCTCGACCATCCACACCAACGACGCGGTCGGGGTGATTCCGCGTCTCATTGCCATGGGCGTTGATCCGTATCTCATCGCGCCGACGCTCTCCCTCGCCATGGCCCAGCGCCTGGTGAGAAAGCTCTATCCGGATACCGGCAAACTGGTCCCGGTCGAAGGTTCTATCAAGCTCATGATCGAAAAACAGTTCGAGGATTTGCCCGAGAAATATCGCAAAGAGATTCCCACGGGCAAAGAGCTTTACGAAGCGGCGCCATCCGAGAAGAGTTCAACCGGCATGTCGGGCCGCATGGCGGTGATGGAAGTCTTCGAGATGGACAAAGATGTCGAGCAAGTAATCTTAAAAAATCCGACCGAACCGGAGATCTATAAAGTGGCGCGAGAGAAGGGGATGCTTACTATGAAAGAGGATGCCATCATCAAAGCTCTGCAAAAGATTATTCCGTTCGAAGAAATTAATACGCTTTAGGATATAATTAACTCATGTCCGCGCCGCAAGAACAACTTTTAAACGAAC
This sequence comes from Candidatus Zambryskibacteria bacterium RIFCSPLOWO2_01_FULL_47_14, assembly GCA_001824005.1. The sequence goes on from MHWG01000020.1 coordinate 30,464, forward strand.
TGGTCGAGATTGTCTCCAAAGAAGGCGGCTCGGATCTCCATCTCTCCGAGGGTCGGCCACCGATTATCCGCGTTGCCAACTTCCTCATCCCGCTTACCAAGCATGCGGCCCTGACAAGCGAGGACATGAAGGGCTTCCTCGCCCTGCTTCTGCCGCCGCACGTCAAGAAAGAATTCGACGAAGAGATGGAGGCCAACTTCGCCTGGAACTTTCGGGACGGAGCTGAAGCCGGCAGGATACGCTTCCGCTGCAACACCTTCCGCTTCCTCGGTAAGACCGGTATTGCCATGCGTCTTATCCCGCCAAGCGTAAAGAGTTTCGAGGAATTGAATTTGCCTCCGATTCTCGAAACCTTCGGCAGACGGGAGCAAGGTTTCTTCCTCGTCGTGGGCCCGGTAGGTGTCGGCAAATCGACAACGCTTGCGGCTATGATCGAGTCCATCAACCGCGAGCGGCTTGCACACATCATCACCATCGAGGATCCGGTCGAGTACATCTTCGATCCTAAGAAAGCGATCATCGATCAGCGGGAGGTGAAGCTCGATACGCCGGACTTCCACAAGGCGCTCGAAGGCGTTTTCCGTCAGGATGCCGACATCCTGATGATCGGCGAGATGCGTGATCAAGAAACGATTTCGACCGCCGTCACCGCGGCCGAGACTGGCCACCTGGTCTTCTCGACCCTTCATACCAACACTGCGGCGCAGACTATAGACCGCATCATAGACTCCTTCCCGGCCGAGAGTCAGGCCCAGATTCGTCTCCAGCTCTCGGGTTCTCTCTTGGGCATTTTCTCCCAGCGGCTGGTGCCGAAGATTTCTGGCGGTTTGGTGCCAGCCTACGAGCTTCTGATCAACAACAACGCCGTGGGCAATCTCATCCGTGAGAAGCGTACCCACGAGATTGACACCGTCATCGAGACGAGTTCGGAGGAAGGGATGATCGATCTCAATCGCTCGCTCGCCGAACTGGTGAGGAAAGGCGAGATTACTACCGAGAACGCCTTCCGCTTCTCCAGTAATCCGAAGACCCTTGAACGAATGCTATGAGATTTAAATATTTAAAAATTTAAATGTTATTCAACTACAAAGCGCTGGAGAGTTCGGGTAAAAAGGCGGAAGGCGCTATCGAGGCGGTCTCTCTCGATGTGGCCATCGGTTCGCTCCAGAAGCGCGGACTTATCATCGCCAATATCGAGCCGGCGGAGAAGGATCCTTGGTATGCGCGCATCTCTTTCGTCAACCGGATTTCGAACAAAGACGTGGTGATACTCTCGCGCCAGATGGCGGTACTCTTCGAGGCGCAGGTCTCGGCGCTTAAAATTTTTACCTTACTCTCTGCGGAGACGGAGAACCCATCTTTGAGAAAAAGTTTGGACATGATTGTCGGCGATCTCCAGTCCGGCAGCCCCATTTCCAAAGCGCTCGCGAGGCATCCGCACATCTTCTCCGATTTCTATGTCAACATGGTGCGCTCGGGCGAAGAGACGGGCAAGCTCGACGAGACCTTCGGTTTCCTCGCAGATCATTTAGACAGGAATTACGAGGTGGTAAGCAAGGCCAAGAATGCCCTTATCTATCCGGCTTTCGTCATTACCGTCTTTGTCGCAGTCATGGTTTTAATGTTTACCTTCATTATTCCCAAGATAAGCGCCATCATTGTTGATTCGGGCCAGGAGGTGCCCATCTATACGAAAATCGTTTTCGGTCTCTCGAATTTTTTCATCGACTACGGTCTCTTCCTGCTCGCGGCTCTGGTGGCGCTTGGTTTCTTCGTTGTCCGCTACGTGCGCACGCCCGAGGGTTCCGTCGCCCTCGCGCGTTTCAAGCTCGATGTGCCGATCATTGGCAATCTTTATCGGAAGCTCTACCTCTCCGTCATCGCCGATACCATGAGCACCATGATCTCTTCGGGCATACCGATGCTCAAGTCTATCGAAGTGACCTCGACCGTGGTGGACAACAAGATTTACAAGGATGTGCTCTCACAGGCCTTCTCCGAGGTCAAGGGCGGCCGGCCGCTCTCGCAGGCGCTCTCCGGCCATCCGGAAATTCCTAGCATCCTGGCCCAGATGATCAGGGTGGGCGAGGAGACCGGCGAATCCGGCAAAATTTTCCGCACTATGGCGCGCTTCTACCAGCGCGATGTCATCAACACGGTCGATACTATCGTCGGGCTTATTGAGCCGGTAATGATCGTTCTCCTCGGCCTCGGCGTCGGAGTGCTCCTCGCCTCCGTCCTTATCCCCATATACGATATTGCCAATTCTGCAGGGGTTTAGAGTATAATGTAATTATCCTAAGTTTAGGATAATTAACGTCATATAATAATGAAATTACCAAGAAAAGACGGCGGTTTTACCCTGATTGAGCTTCTGGTAGTGATCGCCATTATCGGTATCCTCTCCTCGGTGGTGCTGGCATCGCTTAACACCGCGAGGTCGAAGGGCAATGACAGCAAAGTCAAGTCCCAGCTCGCCGCACTTCGTTCATCCGCCGAGATCTACTACGACAACAACAGCAGCTACGGCACCGCTTCCAACTCTTGCGCTTCAGGTATCTTTGCCGACACGGCCTCGGGCATGTCCCAATACACCGACACCCAGAATTACCCTACTGGCACGACTCTTGTCTGCAACTCTACCGTTTCCGCTTACGCCGTGCAAGGCAATCTCTCCACCTCTGGCCAGTACTGGTGCGTGGACTCAACCGGCAAGTCTAAGGCAGAAACTTCTGCCCTCGGTACTGCCACCTCCTGCCCATAATCCAGGTACTTCAGTCCTGTTATACTTAAAGGATGACTACGGTCATCCTTTTCATTTTCGGCGCAACTGTCGGCAGTTTCTTAAATGTTGTCGCTCTGCGTTATCCTGCATTGCCTTTAGGCCGATCAGTTTGTCCGAAATGCGGCAAGAGGCTTCAGTGGTTTGAGCTTCCTCCGTTTTTTAGTTTCTTAGTTTTGGGCGGCAGGTGTCGGACATGCAAGACGAAAATTTCTCTTCAGTATCCAATAATTGAGTTATGGACCGGCCTGGTGTTTGCGACCGTACCTCACCTTCTCCTTCCCGTTTTCTGCATTTACATCATCATCGCGATTTATGATTTCCGGCACAAAATTATTCCCGATGCCCTCGTGTATTCCACAATCGTACTGAGTGTTGCCTTTGCCTTATTGAACTTACCAACTTACCAACTTATAGACTTGGCCGCCGGTCCACTGCTTTTCCTATTCTTCAGTTCTATCTGGTTGTTGACCGGCGGCCGGGCCATAGGATTCGGGGACGCAAAATTGGCGCTCTCTATCGGTTTTTTGTTCGGCGCTGGCCTCGGCTTCTCGGCGGCGATTCTCGCATTCTGGATTGGCGCTCTGACGGGGATTGTCGGCATGCTTTTTTCGCGGAAAAATATTACAATGAAGAGCGAAATGCCGTTTGCGCCATTCCTTGTCCTCGGCTCTTGGCTCGCCCTAATCCTCAATCTCGATTTATTGCATGTCTCATCTTTTTAAAAACAGATCAAGGGGGTTTACTCTCATAGAACTTTTAGTATCGCTCGGCATCATGGGAGTGATTCTCTCCGTAATCGCTTTGAACCAGAGAACCTATACTGAAGCCGCTTTACTCACAAACACGGCCGATGAATTGGGACTTTCTATGTCCGAAGCCCAGGCCTATGGCGTGGCGGTCAAAGAGCGCGCGGCCGGCTCGGCCGATTTCAACGCCGCCTTTGGAGTCTCTTTAAGCATCCTCGAATCCGGTTCGACTGGCGCGTATCTTCTCTTTACCGACAGGAACGGCAATCAGTACTACGACGGGAGCTGGGAATGTACTACGGGCGGTGCCTCGGAGTGCATAGAACGGGTAAATTTGCGCGGCGGCAATTATATAGATTCTTTTTGCATCTTGAGAACTGCCGGAGGAGATATTTGCAACAACGTGAGCCGGGTGGATGTGAGCTTCCGCCGGCCGGAGCCGGAAGCAGAGCTCAAATTCTTCAATAGCGGCGGAAGCGACTACGCGCCGGCCAATATCAAGGGCGCGAGTATAACGATAAAGAGTCCCAGCGGACTGGTCAAAACGGTCATCGTATATAACAGCGGGCAGATATCGGTACAATGAAAACTAACAACCGACAACTTACGACCAACAATGGGTTTACGCTGATAGAACTTTTGACTGCTGTATCGATTTTTTCCATCGTGATGGTCGTTAGTATGGGGTCGATTGTCGGCATCTTCGACGCCAATCGCAAATCCCGGGCCTTAAAGACAGTGATAAGCAATCTTAATCTGGCTCTCGAGAGCATGTCGAAGGAGATGCGCTTCGGCAAAGATTATCATTGCGGTTCTTCTGGCTCGGATTTAACACCGCGAAACTGTTCATCGGGGGACTCCTATCTTAGCTTTAAGGCAAGCGACGACAGTCAAGTAACTTACAGATTAAGCGGCCAATCGATAGAGAAAAGAGTCGATAGTGAAAGCTACATTGCCGTAACCGCGCCGGAGATTGTGATAGACGATCTCACTTTCTACACCCTTGGGGCGGGTACGAGCGATACTCTCCAGCCGAAGATCATCATGAAGCTCAAAGCGCATTCGGGCGATGGCAAGGGACGCAGCGATCTCTCGCTTCAGACCCTCGTTTCCCAGCGAGTCCCCGATTTATAATATGAAAAATAAAGGATTTACCATCATCGAAAGTCTCGTGGCAATCTCCATTCTGGTGATGGCTATCATCGGCACCTCGAGCGCGGTGCAGAGTGCCATCTCCTCTTACATTTTCTCGAAGGATCAGATCGTCGCTTTCTATCTGGCTCAAGAAGGATTCGAGCAGATCAGGAACCTGCGCGACGAGAACCGTCTCAAGAACAGGGATTGGCTCTACGGAATTGCCCGGGATTCCGGCGATCCATGCTATTTCGGCAATGCCTGTACTGTGGACAGCATTACGGCGGTCATTGCCAGATGTTCGGGCGTCGGTAGCTGTCCGCCTTTGAGGCAGGATTCGGGAACCGGATTTTACGGATACAACGCGGCGTGGTCTCCGACGATTTTTACCCGCGAGATCACTCTTGCCTCGATCAACGCCGACGAGATTGCTGTTACTGTCACAGTTTCCTGGTCGAAGAGTATTGTCAACCGGCAATTCAAGGCCAGGGAGAATCTTTTAAATTGGTAATATGAACAAAGGCTTCACATTATTTCTGGCGGTGGTGATTACGGGGACACTTCTCCTCATTGCGACTGGTATTACGGCGCTTGCCGTTAAACAGTCTAAAATATCGTCTTTCGGCCACGATTCGCAAATCGCTTTCTACGCCGCCGACACCGGACTTGAGTGCGCGCTCTACTGGGATGTCAAGAATCCTAGCGGCGACCGGAGCGCCTTCGACCCTTCCGCCTCCGCTACTATTAATTGCAATCTCAATGCGGCGAATTCCGGAAACTCTTGGGTGGTGGGTGGCGCCTCGGTCTCATCATTTACCATGACTTTTCTGCCGGACCCTTCCTGCGCCACCGTGACGGTTACCAAATCGGGTAGCAACACAGCCATCGAATCGCTGGGCTACAATAACTGCAATGCCTCGGCTTCACGCCGAGTAGAAAGGGCAGTAAGGGCGAATTATTAAATTAACTCTATCTCAAACCCCCTCCCAGCCCTCCCCTTAGCAGGGCAGGGTAAAATCAAACATGAAATTCTCAAAAGAAATAAAAAAGCGAGTTGAGAAACTTCGTAGTACTATTGCGAGACATCAACATCTCTATCACACCCTGGATAAGCCGGAAATTTCGGATGAAGCTTACGACGCTCTGGTGCGAGAGCTTGAAGAGTTGGAGAATAAGTACCCGGAGTTTCGCCAGGGCGATTCCCCAAGTCAGCGGATCGGCGGGGCACCTCTGGAAAAATTTGAGAAGGTTGAGCACCAGATTTCCCAATGGTCTTTCAATGACGCTTTCAACGAAGATGATATAAAAGCTTTTGACGAAAGAATTAAGAGGCTTTTAAACAAAAAGTTTGGCTATATCGCGGAGCTAAAAATTGATGGCCTCAAGGTAGTACTTACGTACAGAAAGGGCAAATTAACCCAAGCGGCTACTCGAGGCGACGGCCGAGTGGGGGAAAATGTCACCCAAAATATTAAAACGATCAATGCCATACCTCTTGAGCTTAGGAAACCAGTCGATTGCATTGTCGAAGGCGAGATCTACATGGCTAAATCGGTTTTCAACAAGTTAAACAAAGAAAGAGAGAAAGAAGGTTTAGAACTTTTTGCCAATCCCAGGAATATTGCCGCCGGCTCGGTGAGGCAATTGGATCCAAAAATTACTCGGGCGAGGCAGCTTGGCAACTTCGTTTATGATATCGCTTGTCTGGAACCAACCTTAAATACTCAAGAAGATGAGCTCAAGCTTTTGCAGAAACTGGGTTTTGAGGTCAATCCGCATTTCAAAAAGTTTGACGATATTGAAGGCATAATTGATTTCTGGAAATTCTGGAAAGAGAGAAAAGAACGAGAGAATTATTTAATCGATGGCATCGTGGTGAAGGTCAATGAAATTGAGTTTCAAAAAGAATTGGGCTACACCGGCAAAGCTCCCAGGTGGGGGATTGCCTTTAAGTTCCCGGCCGAGCAGGTAACAACCGAACTTCTAGACATCAAGCTCCAAGTCGGCCGTACGGGGGCTCTTACTCCCGTAGCGATATTGAAGCCCGTTACCGTAGCAGGATCCACAGTATCAAGGGCTACCCTCCATAACGCCGATGAGATAGCGAGGAAGGATATTCGCATTGGCGATACAGTTATTATCCAGAAAGCGGGAGACATTATTCCCGAAGTGGTGCAAGTGGTGAAGGAATTGAGAAGTGGCAAAGAAAGAGTTTTTAAATTTCCAAGAGAGTTGCCGGAGAAACACTCATATATCCAAGAGATGAGGAAACTCGAGTACGCAGTATCAAGGGGAGTCCTTGATATCGATGGCTTGGGGCCGAAGATTATCGAACAACTTATGGCTGTCGGCCTAATTTACAACCTTGATGACATCTTTACTCTGAAGAGAGGCGACTTGGAGACACTAGAGAGATTTGGAGAAAAGTCTATCGAGAATCTCTTAAATTCTATTGAAAAAGCCAGGGATGTAACTCTGGCGCGCTTTATTGCCTCACTATCTATACCGCATGTTGGTATTGAAACGGCTAGAGACTTGGCGGATAAGTTCGAAACCGCGGAGAATTTCTCCGAAGCCTCACTTCTCGATCTGCGAGGAATCGAAGGTATTGGCGAAGTTGTCGCTCCCACGATTGTTACTTGGTTTGAAGATAAGGAGAATAGAAAATTATTTGAAAGATTGTTGAAACAAGTTAGGGTGAAGAAACAAGAGACAAGAAACAATAAACAAAAACAAAGCAAATTAGTAGGCAAGAAGTTTGTGCTGACTGGCACGCTAGGTGCGCTAGAAAGAGAGGAAGCAAAAGAAAAAATTATTGCTTTAGGCGGGCAAGTTAGTGGCTCAGTATCAAAGAATACTGATTATGTTGTAGCGGGGGACAATCCCGGCTCAAAGGCGGACAAAGCACGGGAGCTGGGCATAAAAATTTTAGATGAGGAGGAGTTCCTAAGGCTTCTTGAGAATAAATGAGAAGTAAGGTAAAATATTATTAGACTTATAGACGAAGAAAGGAGGTAAATTGGCGACAATTCGTCCGCCGTGATAAGAAGAAGCAAGGGTAGCCCTTCTTATCAACTCTCCGTTCCCAACGCTCGGAGGTCGTATGGAACAGGTTCGAGTAGATTTCCCGACGCAGGCCCGGATCAAGGAAGGCAAGTGGCGGCGATACAGCTTGTCATTTGCCAATTTGGGATTGCCGAAACCGGAGTTTCGTGCAATTCGCTTGGAAGGATCGCGGGTCATCGTTGACCCGGCAGATCTGTCCAAGTCGGTGGACGGGCCGTTCAGTGTCGGGCTCGATCTCGTCGAGTTCGTCGAATCCTGATCTTTTCTGAAGTTCCGGGGGACAGAAAAAGGGGACGGCTACGTCTATCGTAGTCGGAAGGCTGGTGAATTCTGTGCCCCAGGATTTCAGGAGTCTGCTGATGGACAATGGCCGCTCGATCCTTCCCGCTCACCGGCGAGGAGGAACTGCATTGTCCGGAAGCCGACAGTCGGGTGGCCCCAGCCGCCCGACTTTTTTATTTATGCTAGAATTTCCACATGGATAAAGAGAAGGTCTTAGATCTGGCCAAACTTGCTCGCATCAAGATTTCTAATGAAGAAGCAGAGATCTTGTCTCATGAATTCAAGAGCATTCTTGATTATGTCGGGCAAATCAAGAATGCCGGATTTAAGATTAATGATTTAGGATTTAAGAATGAGATCGGAAACGTGATGCGGGAAGATGGAGAACCACATGAGAGTGGCATTTATACAGAAAAACTTCTGGCGGAAGCGCCAGAAAGGTCTGGTAATTACATAAAAGTAAAGAAAATCCTGTGACCCCGGAAGAAATTAGAAAGAAAGATCGTGATATTCATGCCTTCTTGGAAGTTTTTGACGAGCCAAAATCCTTTGGCGAGGGGCCTCTTTCCGGCAAGACTGTTGCCATTAAAGACAACATTCTTTTCGAAGGTCATAAGGTGAGCGCGGGTTCAAAAATTCTCGAAGGCTACAGGGCCACTTACGATGCCACTGTAATCAAGAAGCTTAAGGCTGCCGGCGCAGTGATTGTTGGGCGTACCAACTGTGACGAGTTCGCCATGGGTAGCTCTACGGAAAATTCAGCCTTCGGCCCGACGAGAAACCCACATGATTTAGAGAGAGTGGCGGGGGGAAGCTCTGGCGGTTCAGCGGCTGTAGTTGCGGCCGGGATGGTGGATGCCGCTTTGGGGTCGGATACCGGCGGCTCTATCCGCCAACCGGCAGCTCTCTGCGGCGTAGTGGGTTTGAAGCCTACCTATGGCCGAGTCTCTCGTCATGGGCTTATTGCCTTGGCCTCTTCTTTTGACCAGATTGGGCCATTCTCCAAAACTGTTTCGGAGGCGGAAGCAGTCTATGATGTTATCAAAGGGCAAGACTCTATGGATAGCACCACAATTTCTGATGATACTTATCCCAGGCAGAAGAAATTTGAAAAGATTATCGGCATTCCCAAAGGTCTTAACTTCGATATTTCCGAATCGGTGAAAAAATTTGAAAGTCTTGGCTACAAGACACAGGAAATAGATTTGCCAAATCTCAAGTATTCTCTGCCGGTTTACTACATCATTATGCCAGCAGAGGCTTCTTCCAACCTGGCGCGCTTCGATGGGGTAAAGTACGGCTTGCATAAAGATGGAGAGAGTTCTATTGATGATTATTTTGAGACGCGCGGCACAGGCTTTGGCCGTGAAGTGAGACGCCGCATTATACTAGGCACTTATGTTCTATCGGCCGGATATTACGACGAATATTATGGTCAAGCTGTGGAAGCGAGAAGAGTCATAACTCAAGAATTAAGAGATGCGTTTAAAGAAGTTGATTTAATTCTTACTCCAACAACCCCGTCACCTGCTTGGAAAATAGGGGAGAAGAGCCATGACTCGCTCGAGATGTATCTTGAAGACATTTTCACCGTTCATGCCAATATCAGCGGCTGTCCGGCTATCTCTTTACCCTCCGGATTTTCTCGAAAACTTCCATTAGGTATAGAATTAACAGCAGACCTAGGAAGGGAAGACAGTTTATTTATCGCAGGAAAGGAATTTTTAAATGAAAATTAACTTATTCAACTTATTACCTTATCGAACTTATTTAACTAATTATGGCTGAAGATAAAAAGAAACCAGTTGCGCCGATAGGTACGAATCTCAAAGAAGAAATCATTTTTCTCCTGGCCGGTCTCTTTATCCTGGCGCTTATCGTAAACCAGATTACCAACTATATTTACTCGATCGGCTGGGGCAATTTCTCAAACGTTTGGAATTATCTCTATCATTCTTACTTCTATCCCTGGTGGTCGGTCTGGAAGGTCATTGCTGTTGCTCTCTCCGCTGGATTGGTTGTTTGGATTCTCTATTCTTATCGACAGTTAAATCTCTTAGCGGAAACGGAGAAAAAAAATTATGGCTCGTCCGAAGATTCCTTGCTCGACGAATTTATGGAAGAGGTGTCGTCAAAAAAGAAACTCGAGGATAAGTGGGACAGAGTCCTCGCCCATTCTTATTCCGACCACGCTTCGGACTGGCGGCTTGCCATTATGGAGGCCGATATCATGCTTGATGAAGCTCTTCGTGCCAAAGGATTTGTCGGCGAGTCGGTGGGTGAGATGCTCAAGCTGGTGAAGGAGGGCGATATGCAGAATATCGAGACGGCCTGGGAAGCGCACAAAGTGCGAAACAGGATCGCCCACTCTGGCGGCGATTTCGAATTGAACGAGAGGGAAACCCGCCGCGTCATTACCCTCTTCGAAGCGGTGCTAAAAGAATTAGGAGCGATATAAAACTATTGCAAAAGTGTCAAAAAAGGAGTAACATAGCGACCGCAGCGGGTTGGAGGAAAAGTACCTCGACAGGCTCAAATTGGGCCGTCTTGCGAGCAATTGCAGGAAGAGCACTCGTCAAATTCGGTGAAGTCCTCTCTTTTTTGAAGAAAGATAATACCGAGCCAAGCCCGGAAGGGAAGGTGTAGAGACTAGACGGCGAGCCTCCTTATAATTTAAGGAGGAAGGTATAGTCCAGACCACATAAACGCCCTCAAGGTGGACCGGTGAAAACCGGAGTGGTAAGCATAACCTGTAGGAGCTGGAGCGTTACCAGCACCCGCAACACGCAAGCATTAAAGCGCCGTAAGGCGCTTTAATGCTGTCCACGGATATTTGTACATAGTATAGTGTATAATATACCTGATGCACTCTATACAAATAAAAAACAAAGTATTGAAGTTAAGAAAAAGTGGCAAGAGTATTTATGAAATAGGAAAAGTTTTAGGACTGAAGACAGCAACTGTCAGCACATGGTGTAAAAATCTTTTATTGACCGAAGAGCAAAGGAATAAAATACATCAAAACGGCAGACTTAAAGCCAGGGAAGGGATGCTTGTGTATACAGAAAAGTTGCGCCAACAGAGATTGCAAAGAATTCTCTTGAACAAAAAAGCAGGAGCAAGAATCATCGGGCGCATGTCAGTGCGAGATTTGCTGATGATTGGTTTCGGTCTGTATTGGGGAGAAGGCTATAAGTATGAGAATTGCGAACTAGGGTTTACTAACAGCAATCTAAATATGATTAAGTTCTACATCAAATGGCTCAATCAATTTAATGTAAGTAAAGAAAATCTGATTTTTAAGCTCACTATCAATGAAGTATTTAGAAAACACGAGAATATAATTAAGCAAACCTGGATCAGGGCATTAGGAATAAATGGAAGTCAGTTTAGCGCCACCACATTTATCAGAACTAATTTAAAAAAAGCCGATATTTCTAATTTGAAAACATACTCTGGAATTCTGAGGGTAAAAGTGCGTCGAGGTAGAGAACTTAGGAATAAAATTATTGGGGCATTGGAACATATTAATTCTTGTTCATAAAAATTTAAAATGTTATTGTTTTAGCGCATATGTCGGGGTAGCTCAGTTGGTAGTAGCGCGGGACTCATAAGCCCGAGGTCGCCGGATCGTTCCCGGCCCCCGACACCATGCGGCTGTAGCTCAACGGTAGAGTACTCCCCTGTCACGGGAGAGGTCGCGGGGTCAGCACCCGTCAGCCGCGCATAGGTTTTATCGAAGTAAAATAAGGTTGAAAAGTTCACCCTCCTTCGCCAAGGCTACGGATGGGCACAGCGGGTCTATGGGATGCGGAACTGGTATAATTTTTGTATGGAACTTCATCTTCCTTACAAATTACTTATCGCTACGATTCTCTGTTCTTTGATTGTTCGCTATCTAACTTTTGGATTAGAGATTCCTAACAAATTAGCTCTCTTTACTACGCTTACCTTAATAATTATAGGAATTTTGATTGGTCTATGGGTCAAACGAGTAATTAGGAATCATAAAACAACTCTTAATCCATATGGCAAGCCTACCGCCATAATTACTTCTGGGCCCTTTCAATTTTCCCGTAATCCAATGTATTTGTCGTATTTGCTGGTAGCCCTTGGTTTTGCAATCTATTCAGAAAATTGGATAGGATTTATCGGACCAGTTTTATATTTTCTTTACCTTAACTTCAGTATCATTCCAGGGGAGGAAACTAGATTGAAAAATGGTTTCTCAAGTAGTTATGAAGTATACGCAGGTAGGGTAAGACGGTGGCTCTGATTCATAATTTTAGTTCCAACATCGTTCACCCCGTAAAATCACAGTGATCACGGAGCAGGCTAGCCCGCGCGTTTGGGTGTATAATTATTTGTATGAATATGCAAAAAATAGTGATGATGAAGCTCCGCTTGGTGATGGCTTTTATCTTCCTTTGGGCCTTCCTTGATAAACTACTAGGTTTTGGTTTTGCCACTGTAAGTGAAAAAGCGTGGATCAACGGGGGGTCGCCTACCGCAGGCTTCCTCTCCAACGCTGTCAAAGGGCCTTTTGCAGACATATTTCATGGCCTGGCAGGGGTCGTGATTATAGATTGGCTGTTTATGCTCGGTCTTCTGTTCATCGGCGTCACATACCTCTTCAACAAATATATTTTCTGGGGATCTCTTGCCGGCATTCTCATGATGATGCTTATGTGGCTTGCTCTCCTGTTTCCTGAAAATAATCCAATAATTGATGAACATATTATTTATGCGCTTGTTTTTGCCATCTTCGCCACTCAAAGCAGAAATAATCTCAAGTAGGATTAATATGTAAAAGACCGCCTGGCTCTTACGAGCCAGGCGGTTAGTGTATGTTCCGCTTCCTGAAGATAAATCGATCTCCGAGGAAGCGCAGAAAGAACGTTGGCACATGGCCGATCATGTAGACTGTCGGATAACTCAAACCCGCTCTTTCCAAGCGGGAGAGCATCCAGCCTTCAAAGAAGCCAATCACACAGGCCCAGCCCCAGAAGGTCGTGAATTGTTTCGTCACAAGCTTCCGGCTCCAACCGTTCTCTTTGAATACCTGGCTACGCAGCACCAGGAATTCAATAACCTGCGTCAGCAGGCTATTGGCCCAAGCCGCCCAAAACATTTCTCCGAGCCCTTGCCTTATGGTCCAGAGAGAGCAGAAAGATAGAACCGTTACGGGGATTTTGAAGATTGCGAATCGGACCAGTAATTCCATGGAAACCCCCCATCATTTGTCTCGTGGCATTCTACACCAGATTTTATATTGCCGGTAATTAGGATATAATTTAAGCGGGGCTTATAAGTTTTCTATCAACATGTCGAATACACAAAAAGCGATTTGGGCCTTGAGAATCGCTGTAGCGGGGGAGTTCCTGGGCCACGGCGTTCTGGCTCTCCAGGGCAAGGCCGACTGGATTGGCTGGTTTGCCAAATTCGGCGTAAGCGATGCCGGCACAGCTGCGACACTACTTATGCTGGTAGGTCTATTGGATGTCGCGGTGGCGATTGTCGTCCTGGTGAAGCCCATGAAGCCCGTGCTTCTTTGGGCAGTTTTCTGGGGCTTCTGGACGGCGCTTATTCGTCCGATTGTCGGACAGCCAATCTGGGACTTTGTCGAACGTTTCGCCAACTGGGGCGCGCCCTTGGCCCTGTTCTTCCTTATCAGAAATAAAGAATAAAGATGAAAACACTTGTTGTTATAATCGTGCTTGCAATCCTCGGCTGGATTCTCTGGCAGAGCGATATGCTTCCGTTTGTGTAGACACTAATTTTGAGCCACCTCGCAGGATCGAACTGCGGACCTCCACTTTACGAAAGTGGCGCTCTACCAACTGAGCTAAGGTGGCACAATACAACTTTACCAAAATTTTACTAACTTGAGCCAGCAATCGGGATCGAACCGATGACCTCTTCCTTACCATGGAAGTGCTCTACCAACTGAGCTATGCTGGCAATTTGGGTAGAACGCAGTAAATGTTATCTAATCTTAAGCTGATTAGCAAAATGCTATAATCTGGCTTATGGCTTCAAAAGAGGAAATACAAAAAAAGATTGACGCAATAGAAGAGCGTATGGGCTCGGCAGATTTCTGGGCTGACAAAGATACTGCTCAAGCTACAGTCCGGGAACTTCAACTTCTCAAAGATGAGTTGGAAGGGGTAGGGAAATACGACAAAGGCGGAGCGATCATGACGATCTTCTCTGGCGCCGGCGGCGATGATGCGGAAGATTTCTCAAGAATTCTCCTAGAGATGTACCAAAAACTTTTTGCCAATAAGGGCTGGAGTTACTCGGTAATTCATAAGAACGAGAATGATCACGGAGGGTACAGAAATATGACTTTGGATATAGAAGGGAAGAGTGTGTATGGAATTTTAAAAAATGAGTCCGGCGTCCATCGCTTGGTGCGCATTTCTCCATTTTCAGCCACCAAGAAACGCCACACCAGTTTCTCGATGGTGGAAATAATTCCTAAATTTGAAAGGCCGGAGGAGATAAAAATTCCCGAACAAGATCTTCGAGTGGAGCTTTCGCGGGCTTCCGGCCCGGGTGGGCAAAACGTTAATAAAAGAGAGACGGCGGTGAGAGTTGTCCATATTCCCACCAATCTCGCCGTGCATGTGGAGTCCGAGCGTTCTCAAGCACAGAACAAAGAGAAGGCTCTGCGCATGCTCGAAGCCAAGCTCTACAAAATGATGGAAGAAGAGAGAAGGGCCAAAGAAAAGGGAATGTATATTTCAAAAACTACTCAAATAGAATGGGGGAACCAAATCCGTTCATATGTTTTCCATCCGTACCAGCTGGTGAAGGACCATCGTACCAATGTGGAAACCGCCCAAGTAGAAAAAGTCTTAAATGGCGATTTAGATGAGTTTCTTGAAGCAGAAAAAAGCCTATAATGGCTTTTTTCAAATTACTATGATAATCTTTTGCCCATGTTAAAAATACGTCTACAAAGAATTGGTAGGAAGCACGAGCCGTCTTTCAGGCTTGTCCTGACTGACTCCAAGAATTCGACTAAAAGCGGTCGCTTCGCCGAAGTGCTCGGCTCCTATGATCCTAGGAAAACTACCGAGGCTTTCAATAAAGAAAGGATACAATACTGGCTCTCTCGGGGCGCCGGCCTTACGCCTTCCGTCAACAATCTCCTCGTGAAGAAGAGAGTCATTTCCGGTAAGAAAATCCATGTTTCTAAGATTCCTGCTACAATAGAAGCTGAAGAGAAAGTTGAAGCAAAGGCGGAAACAATTACAGAATAACCTTAACGATAAAATTCATGATAGACGACGTACAGTTCCTTGAATATTTGGTGAAGGCGCTAGTCAACCATCCCGACGACGTGAAGATCAAGAGAACGGTGGATGAAATGGGAGTCCTAATGACCCTAGACGTACATCCCGATGACATGGGTAAGGTCATCGGCCGTGCCGGCAATACTGCCAAGGCGATCCGCATACTTCTGCGCGTAGTGGGTATGAAGCACAATGCCCGCGTCAATTTGAAAATTAATGAGCCTAATACCTCTTTTGGCCGCCGCGCCTCCGACGCTGCTCAGTCTCGCGATCTCGACGAAGCCATAGAGGATTTGAATTTGGAATAAATGAATTTTCACATAGTGACTTTGTTTCCGAAAGCATTCGATTCGTATTTGAGCGAATCTATCCTAAAGCGCGCCATAGAAGACAAGAAAATTAAGGTAAATTTCTACAATCCGCGCGACTTCGTGGAGAATAAATGGAGAAGGGTAGACAGACCGCCATATGGAGGAGGGCCGGGGTTAGTGGTCGAAGCACTTCCCGTAGTAATGGCAATAGAAGAAGCGCTTCGAAGAATTAAGATTCAGGATTTAAGAATTAAGAATAGAACCATTCCTAAATCCAGAATCCTAAATATTAAATCTACCAAAATAATATTTCTATCTCCAAGTGGTAATCACTTTAACAACGAATACGCTAGAAAGGCTACAAAAAAATACAAAAATATTATTTTGGTGTGCGGCCGATACGAGGGAATAGACGCGAGGGTAAAGAAAGTTTTCAAGATGGAAGAAGTTTCCGTTGGACCCTTCGTGCTCACGGGAGGGGAGTTGCCGGCTATGATCATCATGGATGCCGTTTCGCGCCAAGTTAAAGGCGTGCTTGGTAACATTGACTCACTCGAAGAACGCCGAGTCGCTTCATCGGACGTCTACACCCGCCCGGAAATCTTTAAATACAAGAAAAAATCTTACAGGGTCCCAAAAGTCCTTCTTTCTGGGCATAAAATGAGGATAGAAGAATGGAAGCGTAAAAGAGCTTGACAAAAAAGTTATGGTATGCTAGGATAAATATAGTCAGTTCAGGGTGGTAGTAGCCACGACGCAACTTAGGATGCGTCCGTACCGGCCACACGCCACCCAACCGTACAGGCCATCGCACACGCGGTGGCCTTTTGTTTATCTATTTATCTAAATTCACATACGTTATTATTCTACGTACGTAAGTAAATAACGTATACCCTCTCCTGATTCCAGGAGAGGGGCAGGGGTGAGGTAAGCCCCCCTCCTTGATAAAGGGAGGGCAGGGATGGATTGTGGACAACCTGTGGGCAGGATGTGGGTAATTTATATGTAAGGATTTGACAAGATTTACGTTGCAGGATAAGATAGCGAAACTTCGACTCGATTGAGTTACGGCTGAACCGAAGGCGCCGTTTCCCGTATTTTTATTAAATCACCATTATTCAGAAGCACGCAGGGCTTGCTCGTGCTTTAAAATTTTGTCCATGCAAAACCCTTCAACTCCGTTCAGGGTAAAAAAATCTTTCGGTCGCTTCCGCGAACCGCTCGCCTCGATGCCCAATCTGGTAGTTTCGCAAGTAGAGTCTTTTAAGTGGCTCATCGAGAAGGGTCTCAAAGAAGTTTTCGACGAGTTCTCCTCCATCAAGGATTTCTCTGAACGCAAATTTCAGCTCGACTTTGTTTCTTTCGAACTAGCCGAGCCCAAGATCGACGAATACACAGCCAAGCTAAGGAAACTTTCTTACGAGGCGCCTCTTAAAGTAAGGGTAAAGTTGAAGAATCTCATTATGGGCACAGAGAAGGAGCAGGAAATCTTCATGGCCGACTTGCCGCTCATGACAGATCACGGCACCTTCATCATTACCGGCATCGAACGCGTAGTCGTCCCACAGCTTGCCCGCTCGACGGGTGTTTCTTTTACCTCGCAGGAGCTTAAGGGCAAAAAGACTTTCGGCGCTAAGGTCATCCCCGGCCGCGGTGCCTGGATCGAGATCGAAACGGATCTTGATGGCGCAATCTACGCGAGAATCGACCGTAAGAGAAAATTTCCGGTCAGCATTCTCCTACGCGCCTTCGGTGTTGCCACCAATGAGAAGATTCACGCCCTTTTCGCCGGAGAGCCGGAGGCCAAACATTTTATCGACAAGACTCTGGCCAAAGATCATACCACCTCCGTTGACGAAGCAGCGATCGAGATCCATAGGAGATTGCGCGACGGCGATTTGGCATCTGCCGAGAATGCTCGCGAGTTTGTGCACTCGATTTTCGACAAGGATCGCTACGATCTCTCCCGCGTCGGCCGCTTCCGCTTCAACAACCGCTTCGGCGGCAAAGATAGAGGGAAAGAAATCGATCGCCGCACCCTCTCGCTCCAAGACATAACAACTATTCTCTCTCATATTATCCACCTCAACGTTACCCCAGGTTCCGTCGATGACGACATCGATCATTTAGGTTCGAGGCGGGTCCGATTCGTTGGAGAACTTTTCCAGCAGAAGATCCGCGTCGGCATGGCCCAGATCAAGAGGAACATCCAGAACAGGATGTCCACCATCGATACCGATGTTACTCTGCCGGTAAACTTCATTTCCCCGAAGCCGCTTCAGGCGAGGATGAAAGAATTTTTCACCACCAACCAGCTTTCGCAATTTATGCAGCAGACTAATGCTCTTGAAGAGTTAGAACATTTGCGCACTGTCTCGGCACTGGGCCCCGGCGGCCTTAGCCGCGCTCGTGCCGGCTACGAAGTGCGCGATGTCCACCCTTCCCATTACGGCAGACTCTGTCCGATTCAGACTCCCGAAGGCCCGAATATCGGTCTCATTCTACGTCTCGCCTCCTACGCCAGGGTCAATGAATTCGGGATGATCGAAACTCCTTACGCCAAGATCAAAGACGGTAAGATTACAGGTGAGATCGAATATCTCAATGCTCTTGAAGAAGAGGATTTCTACATCGCTCACGCTGCCACTCCTGTCGATGCTACTACTGGCGCACTTCTGCCGGAGATGGCAGAAGTGCGCCATAAGGGCACGCCCACCACGGTGCCGAAGGAACAAGTGCATTACATGGATGTTGCCACCAATCAGGCTTTCTCCATCGCTACCTCGATGATTCCATTCTTAAACCACGATGATGCCAACAGGGCGCTCATGGGTTCCAACATGCAGAAGCAGGCCACACCAGCCATCTGCCCGGAGGCGCCGCTCGTCGCCACCGGCATCGAGGAAGTGGCTATCCGCGATACCGGCAGAGTACTTTTCTCTCCCATAGCTGGCACGGTTATAAACGTAGATGCCAGATCGATTGACGTCAAAGATGAGAAGGGCAAAGAACACAAATTCCCGCTGGTCAATTTCTCTATGACCAACGGTTTTACTGCCTTCCATCAGCGTCCGTCGGTCGAGTTGGGGCAGAAGGTGAAGAAGGGTACCGTATTGGCGGACACATCTTCATCCGACGGAGGGCAAATGGCCGTAGGCCAGAACGTATTAGTCGCCTTCATGAGTTGGTCGGGCGCCAACTACGAAGATGCCATCATCATCTCCGAGCGTCTAGTCGAGAAGAGCAAATTTACCTCGATTGACATCAGAGAATTCACCATCAATGTTCGCGACACCAAGCTCGGTCCGGAGATGACCACTTGTGATATTCCAAACGTGGGCGAATCGAAATTGAAAAACTTGGCCGAAGACGGCATCATCCGCGTCGGCGCGGAAGTTCGTCCCGGCGACATTTTAGTCGGCAAGATTACGCCCAAAGGAGAGAGCCAGCTTACTCCGGAAGAGCGCTTGTTAAGATCGCTTTTCGGCGAGAAGGCCCGCGATGTCAAAGATACATCCAAACGCGTTGATGCCGGCACCCGCGGCCGCATCGTTTCGGTGCAGGTATTTTCTCGCGAGAAGGGAGACAAGCTCGAATCCGGAGTTTTGAAGCAAATCAACATTCAAGTTGCCCAGCTTCGGAACGTCTCAGTCGGTGACAAGTTGGCCGGCCGCCACGGCAACAAAGGCGTGATATCGAAAATTTTGCCGGTTGAGGACATGCCTTATATGGCCGATGGCACGCCGATTGATGTGATCCTTACACCGCTTGGTGTCCCATCCAGGATGAACCTCGGGCAGATTCTCGAGATG
>MHWG01000021.1:0-26070 GCA_001824005.1 Candidatus Zambryskibacteria bacterium RIFCSPLOWO2_01_FULL_47_14
GGAATAAACTTATTGAACTTATAAAACTTATACACCTTATTAAACTAGTTTTTATTCGCTAGCGAATAAAAACCGGAGAGGAAGGCGAGGATGACGCCAGGTCAGCATGTCCCTTGATATCTTGGGCTACACGCATAATACAATCGCCGCTACAACGCGTTGCGAAGGGGTAACCCTGAGCTAATCGTAAGAAAAGCGGCGTCAGTTCGGATTGGGGGCTGCAACTCGACCCCATGAAGTTGGAATTGCTAGTAATCGCGGGTCAGCTATACCGCGGTGAATACGTTCTCAAGTCTTGTACTCAGAATGAAATGCGCTTGGCAGTTTGTCAAGGTCTAGTTGGTTAAAGTCCAACCTTCCATAGGAATATGGAATTAGTGAAAGGGTAGGTCCTCAGCCGTGAGGCGTGGACTAAAGGATCCTAGTAGCAAAAGGCAGTCTGATCAAAGAAGAGATGTACGACCCTAGTGGTGAGTCTAGGGGAAGTGCCTAGTAAAGTCTCGATCAGAATGTTCGGAAAAGAATGACAAATGACCCAAGGAGATCTCATGTGTTAATGGAAACTTATGCACATGAGAAGTCAGCTGTGTCGTAGTACTATGCGGTAAGTCATGATAAGATTACTGTATGGGAAGGACTAAGCCGGTAGTAGCGAATGAGTATGTTGTTGGGTTGACGGACGGAGAAGGTTGTTTTTATGTAAATATAAATCAATCTCCTCGCTATCGAAGTGGTTTTAGAGTTCAAATGCACTTTCATTTGAAAATGCAGGAGAAAGACAAAGACCTCTTAGAAAAAGTTAAGAATACGATTGGTTGCGGAGCTGTATATTTTCAGAAAGAGCAGAGAATAAATCACTGCCAATGTTATAGATATACAGTAAGTTCCCAAGAAGATATTCTTAACAAGATTATTCCGTTTTTCAAGCAATATCCTCTACAAAGCTATTCTAAGAATGTGAATTTCAAAATTTTTTGTAAGGTAGCTGATCTTGTCAAAGATAAAGCTCACTTTACGGAGAAAGGAATCACAGAAATTAGAAAGCTTAAATCGCTGATGAATCGAAAAACTATCGGACTCGCGTAGTGCGGGAAATCCGCTCGCTACGTGGGGATCCACAATGTTCCAAAAAGTGGAATCCGCCCGTCAAGTCAGGGAAGTTGGGAGTGCCCGAAGTCTCGCGTATGCGGGCCCAAGGCAAGCTCAATGACAAGGACTAAGTCGTAACAAGGCACGGCTAGCGGAAGCTGGTCGTGGAGTAATTCAATTAGAAAATTCTCGGCGTAACGTCGTGATTAAGGAGTCGATATTGCGTGCAGCAATTGCGCACACAATGGATTTGGGTGTAATCCCAGAAACACCATGAACATCCGGAAAGACGGACCCGTTTTCGCCGCAAGGCTACAGCGTGGTAAGAACGGAACAAAAGAGAGAATGATAAAGACATCACAAAACACCCCGACCCAGGTCGGGGTGTTTTGTGATGTCTGTGCGCGCACTTGGGATCGAACCAAGGACCTCACGAGTATCAGTCGTGTGCTCTACCAGCTGAGCTATACGCGCTTGCCCCGCCGAAGCCTTGTGCGAAGGCGGGCAGTATTTTCCCCAATAGATTACCAAAAAATCTAGTTTTTCACAATAATATTGGCTATACTATTTCCATGCCCAAAAGCAAGATAATTCTTTCGATCGGAGTCGTTGTGGCCCTCTTGCCCGCGCTCGGTTTCCCACATTCATGGGAATCGTTTTTCCAGGTTTTTGCCGGACTTTCGATCGTTCTTCTCTCTATCTGGGCTAGGATCGACAGGAAGCTCAAACTCCAAGCCAAGGCGCACATGCGCCAGATTAGAAAGTCCTCCATTCCGCCGGTTGTTTCGCCGGGAATAGTGCCGCCTGTTACCAATGAATTCGGCAAGCGCATTACCGATTTTTACCCCAAGACTGGCCAGCCGGGGCGGCGACTCTCCGACATCAACCCGATTATTGAGCCGCCATCGTCGGCGGATGATATTCGCGACGCTAGCTCCGATGAACCAAGAATCTGATGGATGATTGGCGTCGAATTCTGGTGTGGATCGGAGGAATCATCCTCCTTTTCTTTTTCTTTGCGAACTTCGTAGTGCCATACTTCGGCAGGATAAGCTATCGAAATTCTCTCTCCGTCGTTGAACGATTCGCGAGCGCTGAAGCGGCAGTCACGGAAATTCCGGTCGTTCACCTGCCGACGCCGGAGCCATTGAAAGCGCTTTACATGACCTCCTGCGTGGCCGGCACGCCCAGTTGGCGCACGAGTCTCAAAGAGCTTATCGGGAGGACCGAGCTCAATGCCATAGTGATAGACATCAAGGACTACACCGGCACCGTTACTTTCGCAGCTGAGAATTATGGTCGTGGCTGCACGGTCTCTGATTTGAAAGAGTTCATCCGGGAACTTCATACCAGCAATATTTATGTGATCGGAAGAATTTCTGTTTTCCAGGATTTGTATTACTCCAACCTTCACCCGGAACTGGCGGTAAAGAATAAAAGCGATGGAGGAGTATGGAAAGATCATAAAGGCATCTCGTTTATCGATGTCGGAGCGAAACCCTATTGGGACTACATTATTGAGATTTCCAAACAAGCATATGATCTCGGCTTCGATGAATTAAATTATGATTATGTGCGTTATCCCTCGGATGGCAACATGGAAAATGTTTTTTACGCATGGAGTAACGCATCTTCAACTAAGCCCGAAATGCTCGAGGGTTTTTTCTCGTATCTTCACGACAATCTACAAACTTCCAACATAAAAACTTCCGTCGATCTCTTCGGTATGACGACCACGGTCGAAAGTGACATGGGCATCGGCCAGGTGCTTGAAAAAGCTCTGCCTTACTTCGACTATGTCGCTCCAATGGTTTACCCTTCGCATTATCCGAGTGGTTGGAACGGCTTTGCTAATCCGGCCGGGTATCCCTACGACGTCGTGCATATTGCTATGTCTGAAGGCAGAAAGAGAGAACAGGACTGGCTTGCCTTATCAAACTTATCAACTTCCACACCTTCCAAACTCCGCCCGTGGTTACAAGACTTCCACCTCGGTGCCACTTACGACGCGGCAAAAGTGCGAGCGCAAATCCAAGCCACTTACGACTCCGGCCTTACCTCCTGGATGTTCTGGTCTGCGGCGAACAAATATACCGAGGAAGCTCTGCTTCCTGAATAACCCAATTTATTGTAAAATAAGGCGTAAATGGATGACGATCTTCAGAAAGTGACATATTTTGCCGAGACGGATTCCCGTGGGGAAAGGAAGCCCTTCGGCATCAGGAATATCGACCGCAGTAAGCACATCTACGTCATCGGCAAGACCGGCATGGGCAAGTCAACGCTCCTTGAGAATATGGCCATTCAAGACATCCAGGCCGGCCGGGGCGTCTGCTTCATCGATCCGCACGGCGGCACCGCCGAGAAGCTTCTCGAATATGTACCGGAAGAACGGATCAAGGATGTGCTCCACTTTGCTCCCTTCGACATGGAGTATCCGGTCTCCTTCAACATCATGGAGGACGTCGGCGCGGACAAAAGACACTTGGTGGTTAATGGTCTCATGTCCGTTTTTGAGAAAATCTGGGAAGATGCATGGAGTGCCCGCATGGCCTATATTTTGCAAAACACGCTACTTGCCCTCCTTGAGTATCCGGGGGCAACACTTCTCGCGGTGAACCGCATGTACACCGACAAGGCCTTCCGGAACAAAGTAGTTGAAAATGTGACCGACGTTTCGGTAAAAAGTTTTTGGGTGGACGAATACGCCAAGTACACCGATAAGTATGCGCAAGAGGCAACACCCGCCATCCAGAACAAGATTGGCCAGTTTGCCGGCAATCCCTTGATCAGAAACATCATCGGCCAGCCGAAATCCTCTTTCGACGTGAGGAAGCTCATGGATAACAAGAAGATTCTCATCGTCAACCTCTCCAAGGGGCGCGTGGGCGATGGTAATGCCAGGCTTCTGGGCTCCATGCTTGTGACCAAGATATATCTTGCCGCCATGAGCCGCGCCGACGAGAGTGCTGTTTCTCTAGCTAAGCTTCCACCCTTCTATCTCTTTGTCGATGAATTCCAGAACTTCGCCGACAAGTCTTTTGCCGAGATTCTCTCCGAAGCTAGGAAGTATAAGCTCTGTCTTACCATGGCCAACCAATACATCGAACAGATGGAGGAGGAAGTGCGCGATGCTGTAGTTGGTAACATGGGCACCATGATCGCTTTCCGGGTGGGCGCGTATGATGCCGAATTCCTGGAGAAAGAATTTGCGCCAGTCTTTACCGCCGAAGACTTGGTCAATCTCGGCCTGCGCCAGATTTACCTCAAACTAATGATCGATTCGGTCACTTCCCAGCCTTTCTCGGCGGTGACTCTGCCGCCGATTGCACAGCCGCGCTCTACTTATGTCAAGGAAATAACCGACAATTCCCGCCGCGTCTATGCCATGCCGAGGAGTGTGGTGGAGAAGGAGATCATCGAATGGCACGAAGAAGGTAAGGCCGAAGCGGCCACCCCCGCTTCCAAGCCGAAGATTGCTTATCCCAAGAAAGAGCCAAGTACTATTGATGCGAGAGCCTTCACGCCGCCGCCCCCCGCTCCCGGGCCTATCGTCAAGAAGCCAGAACCGCTGCCGCTGCCGCAGTCGCCAAAGCTGAAAATCTCTCTCGATGACTTGAATAAAAAGACCGACAATCAGAGGAAACCGGATGTAAAAAATGTTTCAGCCCTTCGGGATGCCTTGAAGCAAATCACAAACACTAATAGCCAACGACCCACAACAAAAGCGGTTGAACCGCCACTTGGCGGTTCAACCGCCAAGTCGGGGCCCACTCCGGAAGAGCTGAAGAAAATACTGCATGGCGAGTAAAAAAATTTTAATATTTTCCACATCTTACTTCCCGATGGTCGGTGGCGCGGAAGTGGCTATCAAGGAGATAACATCACGAATCTCCACGAATGAGAGCGAATGGGACATGGTCACTCTGCGTTTTGATAGAAATCATCCCAAGTTTGAAAAGATCGGTAACGTGAATGTCTACCGCATCGGCGGCGGGTTTGGTTATTTGAGCAAGATACTTTTTATCCCGCAAGCAGTAGCTTTCGCGCTTGGGCGCAAATATGATTTGTATTGGTCGATGATGACGTACATGCTATTTCCTATTGCTCTGGCAAGGATTCTCGGCGACAAGACGCCGTATGTGCTGACGCTTCAAGACGGTGATCCGTTTGAGATGGTGTTTAATCGCTGGTTTATCCTGCCCTTCAAGCCGCTCCTAACATATGGATTCAAGAATGCAAATAGAGTTCAAACTATTTCAAACTTTTTGGCCAAATGGTCCAAGAGAGAAGACGCGATTGTTATTCCAAATGGCGTGGATCTGGAAAAGTTCAGACCTCACCCCGTCTCTTCGAGTCGCCCCTCTCCTAGCCCTAGGAGAGGGGAAGGGGGTGAGGTCGTGCTCATTACCACATCTCGCTTGGTGGAGAAAAACGGCGTGGGCGACATTATCGAGGCGATGAAGTTTCTGCCAGAGAATTTCAAGCTTCGCATCATCGGTTCCGGATCATTAGAAAATAATTTAAAATTGAAAATTAGAAATTTAAAATTAGAAGGACGCATAGAAATGCTCGGGGAAGTAGAACATGATGAAATACCCAAACAATTAAATACGGCGGATGTTTTTGTCCGGCCTTCTTTGTCCGAGGGGCAGGGGATATCATTTATAGAAGCGATGGCGGCAGGATTGCCAGTTATCGCTACGCCGGTGGGAGGGATACCGGATTTTCTCAAAGATGGAGAAACAGGTCTTTTTGTTGAACCAAACAGCCCGCGACTGATCGCCTTCCAGGTACAGAAATTAGTAAGTGACCGAGTGCTTCGCGACAAAATTATCATCAATGCCAAAAGGATGGTAAAAGAAAAATACGACTGGAATTTGATTGCCGAAGAGATGAAGAGTAAGGTGTTTAATGTATGAGAATTCTTATAACAACTGGGCTCTCGAAATCTGATATTGGAGGACCGTTTCAATATGCCCATAACTTAGCCCAGGAATTTGAAAAGGCGGGTCATGAAGTGAGAGTGGTAAAATATGGCTCTATAGAGCGGTCAATTTTGGGTATTTGGCCTCATATAATCTGGGCGGACAAAATTCTCGCACTGGACACATTTTCGGTCGGGTTTGCCTCAACTCTAGCCGCCAAGATTATTAGAAAGAAAGTTACAATTAGAGTCGGCGGAGACTTTATGTGGTCGGCATATGTAAATAGGACAGGGAGGCCGTTAACCCTGCCTGAATTCTACAAAGAGTTGCCGGAACTAAACACAAAAGAGAAGATTATTTTCAGACTGAATAGGTGGGCAATACAGAATGCGCATTTTCTCGCTTTCAATACCGAATGGCAGAAAGAAATTTGGCGTGATTTCTATAAACTTTCAGAAAGTAAAATTGGGGTAGTAAGAAACTTTATCCCTGGGAGTCAAGTCGGGACTATGTCGTCGGGACAGAATTTCCTTTGGGCCGGGAGGCTTATTCCAGAGAAGAATACAGAAATGTTAAAAAGACTGGGAATCGAGATTGTCACTGGTGAGTTACACGAAAAGGTTTTGGAAAGAATAAAGAATTGTTATGCTGTTGTCTCGCTTGCCTTCACCGATATTTGTCCAAACTTTATAATCGAAGGTATTTCCTCTGGCAAGCCGTTTATAATGACTAAATACACCGGGTTAAATGAGCTCTTCCCAAAAAGTGGCATATTTGTGGAACCTCGAAATGAGGAAGAGATAAGAGAGGCGATGAGGAATCTCAATAAGATTCAAATTGAGGAAATAAAGAGCCACTCGTGGGGAGAGATGGCAGAAGAATACTTAAATATATGGAACAAGATTTAAAAGTTTTGATGATCGGCTCGGATAGGAAGCTTTTTGAGAACGGCAGCGCTGTCTCGGAGCGGATGAAGGAATACGGCAATCTGGTTGGAGAGCTTCATATCATACTGATGTGCAATGCCTCGCATGGGCTCAAAGATAAGCAACTTTCGGATAATGTTTGGGTTTATCCTACAAACTCCTTTACTAGCATTTTACGCCCCATTGATGCCGCTAGAATTGGCAAGAAGTTAGTGTTTGAGAAGAAATTCGTACGGGGCAGATCTCTTATAACATGCCAAGACTTGGAATCAGGCTGGGCTGGTGTAAGGATTAAGAAAAAATGGAGAATTCCTATGGAGCTTCAGTTCCATACCGATATTAATTCGCCATACTTTACCGGCTTCCAAAACAGAGTGCGCAAATTCTTTGCTAATAAAGTTCTACGCAACGCGGATAGTATCAGAGTAGTTAGTGAGAGCGTAACCCAAAAATTGAAAATTGAAAATTCTAAATTGAAAATTCTACCCATCTATGTTGATAAAGAGAAAATTGCCAACGCGCCAATCAGGTTCGACGTCCATGCCCGCTACCCGTGGCACTTTATCATCCTCATGGTTTGCCGGCTTGAGCCGGAGAAAAATATCGGCTTAGCGCTTGAGGCGCTCGCTCTTGTCCGGCAAAAGTATGGCGATACGGGGTTGCTTGTAGTCGGCTCGGGTTCTCTGGAAAATAGTTTGAGAGGGAAAACCGGCGTAGAACTAGCCGGCTGGCAGAGTGATCTTGCTTCTTTTTATAAAACTTCCAATGTCTTTCTCCAGACTAGTCTTTATGAGGGCTATGGTCTAGCCTTGGTAGAGGCTGGACTCTCAGGTCTTCCAGTTCTTTCAACGCCTGTAGGGATCGTAAAAGAGTTAGAAGATGGCAAGGATCTATACATTTGCAGCTCGGCGGAGCAATTTGCCCTCCGAATCATTGAATTGATAGAGAATAATTCGAAGAGAGAAAACCTCAGGGTAAATATGAAGAAAACTCTGGAGGATAAACTTATTTCTAAAGAAGAGTATTTGAACAGGCTTAAGACAAACTGGGAAAGTACTGCTAAAAAAGTGCCCTAAAATAAGGATATTTTGACAAAGCACAAACTGATATTGACATGTAAATCAAAAGGTGCTATATTTAAGAAAGGTAGTTGAGATGGTATTTTCACCATCCAACTAAGGGCTCATGAGCCCGGAAAGGAGAAGAGGACATGTCCTCTTACTCGGAAGGCCAGATTCACCAGCTCGCGGATCAAATGGAGTCAGCAGGACTGACGCCCAAGCATGTGACGAGACTCGGACAGTCGTTCGACACCATGCTCAATATCCGGCGAGTCCTCGATGGAGAAGCAACGTTCCAGTTCAACCAGGCGGTCGAGCCAGAGACACCGAAGAAGATCATCATGCCGATCGCTCTCAAGCCCGTCACCTCGGACGGTGTCTCGGGCAAGGATGGCATTAAGGATCTCGAGAAGGCTCGCTATAACGTCGGTGACTGGGTCAAGGACGTGATGAAGCAGAAGGTCTACGTCGTAACGAACGGCAAGGTCTACAAGCCGGTCGTGCTCAAAGGTGAGGACTTCACCGACGATGAGCGCGTCACCTCGAACATCCGCAAGGTCGCCGAGGAGATGAAGCTCGTGACACCGCCCGCCCAGCTCGCGCGCCTTCTACGTAAGTCGGTTTCCGACGAGGAGCTCGAGCAGATGGGCCTCTACGCGCTCATCGTCATGCATCAGCCGATCACCGGCTCGGGCGGCTTTCCGAACGTTCTCGGCCTCTACCGCAACGACGAAGGCAGGTGGCTCAACGCTTACTTCGGCCACGCCGGCCACAGGTGGTATCGCGACCTTGGCTTCGTGTTCCTCGCTCCGCAAGAGTAGTACTTAGGACTTGGTCGCTTGGATCTTCGGATCCTTTGGCCTCTGTCCTTGGGCCCGGTATTCAGAAATGGATGTCGGGCCTTTCATTTGGTATAGACGTAATGGCTTATGCAGATAAACTCGTAAATAAAATTAGAAATGATATTCTGGTGATGCATGAGGTTGCTGATAATCACACAAAAGGTAGACAAGAATGATCCGGTGCTTGGGTTTATGCACAGGTGGCTTGAAGAGTTCAATAAAAATTTTGAAAAAGTTACGATAATTTGTTTAGAGAAAGGCGAACATAACTTGCCAAACAAAATTTTTCCTCTCGGCAAGAGGAAGCTAAAAGCCCTTTTCAATTTCTACAAATATATTTGGCAGGAGAGAAATAACTATGACGCCGTTTTTGTCCACATGAACCAAGAATACGTGCTTCTAGCGGGAGACATTTGGTGGCTCTTGGGCAAGAAGGTTTATCTCTGGAGAAATCATGCCAAAGGTAATATGCTTACCGACTTAGCAGTTTTCTTGTCTGATAAAGTGTTTTGCACCTCACCTTCTTCTTACACCGCCAAATTTAAAAAAACTGTTTTGATGCCGGTAGGTATTGATACGGACTTCTTTAAACCTGATCCGAATATTTCTCGAGCACCCAATTCAGTCCTTTTCTTGGGCCGTATTTCTCCTGTTAAAAAAGTGCTTGAATTCATCGACTGGGCTGAAACCGAAGGTTCGAGAATTGTAACCATTGCTGGTCCAATATTGGATAAAGAATATGGAGAAAAGGTAAAATTGAAAATTGCCGTTCGAGGCTCCGAGGAGCCCTCAGGCTCTCGAGGAGAAAATTCTAAATTGAAAATTAATTTCATCGGCCCTGTTACCAACGAAGAGACGCTTAAGCT
This sequence comes from Candidatus Zambryskibacteria bacterium RIFCSPLOWO2_01_FULL_47_14, assembly GCA_001824005.1. Next base: position 9,713 of record MHWG01000021.1, read on the forward strand.
CTATCAGTCACACGAGATTTATGCCAACTTCACTCCTGCTGGGAGCTTTGACAAAACGATTATCGAGGCGGCAGCTTGCGGGTGCAAATTGGAGGTGAGAAATCCAGCCGCTAAAAATCTCAATGTCGAGGATCACAGCCTCCAATTATTGATGAAGAAAATAAAGATGGAAATTTCTTGAGGATTTGATACACTAGCCTGGCAAATATGATAACGCTAATGTCATGGGGGCATAAATACGGGACTCCCCCGGCCAACTTCAAATTCGACGTCTCGTATTTCAAAAATCCTTGGAGAGACAAGGAGACAAGGAATTCTGACAAGAAGACGATCATCTCCTTCATGGAGCGGCAAAAAGGGGTGAATAAGTTTGTTCTAAATCTGGTGCAAATGCTCTTAGATTTGAACGAGCAATTCAAAGAAGAAGAGATAAAGGTGGCTATCTGTTGTTCCGCCGGAGAGTACCGAAGCCCGGCAATAGTGGAATTGATTGGAAAGGAGCTATCAAAAAGGAAGGTCAAATATGTTATCAATCACAGCAAAGAGTCGCTCTTATGAGGAATAGGCCGGTATGAATCTTCGCGTACTATATTTATTTGCGGGCTCGAGGCAGAAGTTCTATGAAGAATATAAAGCAGGCAAGGCCTCGGATATCCACTTGGTCGGCTTAAATCGCATGGCAAGCTTCGGCATTGAAGCAACCTTTCTCGAGAATCGGGCCACGGAATTTTTACGGAAAATTTCTTTCAATCTGACGCAATTGCCGGTATTGTTCCGACTCAAGTCCTACGACGTAATCTTCTCCGGTTCGGGCCTTCTCACCTTATTTATCGTCAAATACATCCTCCGTTTGAAAAAGCCAAAATGGGTTATCTACAACACCTACTTATCAAATCTTTTGAAGCGAAATAAGAAAGGTTTCAAGGCTTGGGTGATAAGGAAAGCAGTCTTTGGGGCGGATGCGATTATCTCGCCATCTCTGGCGCAACAAGCTTATCTCGCAAATATTGGCTTGCCTAGAGAGAAGAATTATTACATCCCTTACGGCATTGATTATGAATTTTACGATAAAGACACGAGAGAGTCGGAAATATCAGAGCCTTATATCTTTAGCTCCGGCCGCGACGTCGGAAGGGATTACAAGACCATAATCGAGGCCGTAAGAGGCTTGCCGGTCAAGCTTATAGTTGCCGCTTCGCCAAGAAATTTCAAAGACATTGGAGAGTTGCCGCCAAATGTAGAAGTTTTATATTTGAAACGGACCGAGACGCAGCCATTGTTGAAGAATGCTCTATTTGTGGTGACGGCAACTATTCCAGAAGATAAGACGGCCGGTTCTGACTGCTCCGGCCAGTACTCTCTCCTAGAGTCAATGTCTTACGCTAAGGCCGTTATTACCACGGAGAGGGCCACCCTAGAAGGCTATTTCGAAGGAGGTAAGGACGGCTTGGTCGTTCCAACTGAAAATGTGTCGGAACTGAGAGCCGCGATAAAGACGCTTTTGGACGATCCGCAAAGGGCTAAAATCATGGGCGAAGCCGTTCGAAACAAGGTTAGAAGTCAATTTACGATGGAAATTTTTTCTAGGAAATTGGCAGAAGTTTTCCGCGAAGTGGCTAATAAGTAATGAATAAAAAAATTCTTTTTATCATCAATAATCTCGGCATAGGCGGTGCGGAACGGTTGGTAGTGGATGATGTCAATGAGATGATGAAGCAGGGCATCGACATCTCAATTATTACCTTAAGACCAGAACCTAAAGAGAGCCTTTTTTCTCAATTAAAGATCCCGGCCGACAGATTTAGGTGCGTTTATTTCAAGAATCTTCTAGATATACCCGGATGGATCAGAGTTATAAAAGCAATCAAAGAAGTAAATCCTGATCTGGTTATCACTCAGCTTTGGTTCGAGAATACCGTTGGGCGCATAGCTTCTATAATTGTCGGTGCAAAGATCATCACTTTCGAACAAAATGTATATGATTCTGTAAAGACTCGGAAGATGTTCGTTGTTGATTACCTACTCCAATCTCTTTCAGCAAGGGTAATCGCGGTGTCTGAGGCTGTAAAGCGATCTCTCATAAAGCACGGCATTAAAGAGAAGAGGATCAATATTGTACCAAACAGCGTGAATCTGGATGCTTTTAAGATTCTTCCTGATAAAAACGGGATAAGACAAGAATTAGGTATCCCACAAGGTTCCTTCATCTTCGTATTTGTAGGGAGACTGATACATCAGAAAGCCGTCGACATTCTTATTAAAGCTTTTAAAGAACTTGACGAGAATTCCTATCTTCTGGTCGTTGGACAAGGGCAAGAAAAAGGGAGGCTGGAAAAGCTCGCGAATGATCGAGTGATATTTGCCGGTATAAGAAAAGATATCCCGCAGATTCTCATGTCTTCCGATTGTTTCGTCCTTCCTTCACGGTATGAGGGCTGGCCGCTTGCATTGACAGAAGCTTTAGCAGCTGGAATACCGATCATTGTGAGCGACTTTGAAGCGGCAAGAGAGGTGATAAAAGATAAAGAAAACGGCTTGGTGGTTCCCAGAGAAGATCATGTTTCTCTGGCTTTGACCATGAGAGAGATGAGAGAGAACAAAGAGCTAAGGAAAAGGCTTGGAGAGGAAGCTAAGAGGTCAGCAGAAAGGTTTTCAATCGAGAATCATGTCCGTGCTATACTGCGCTACACTTAAAGTATGATAGGCAAGATAGACTGGACACAGTATCTTCACGACATAAGAAGAAGGGAAATAGGAATTGTTTTTTCGCTTTTGGCTAAAAAGAGATTTGCCAAAGGGCTTGAGATTGGTGCTGGAGATGGCTTTCAAACTACACTTCTAGCGTCTTATGTAGAAAACCTGATTTCTTCCGATTTGAACTTCAATAGAATCAAGCTCAAGGTGCCGGCGGTAGAGTATAGAATACTTGATGCCGACCTTATGGAGGGCGTCTTCGAGCCAAATACTTTTTACTTCATCTTCTCCTCAAATGTACTGGAGCACGTGCGTGATCCTCTGAAAGTTCTTCGAGCCAGCCAACCGATGCTTACCGACAATGGTTATGCCGTCCACATCGTGCCGAACCGGCTGATGAAAATATTTTATGTTTTGTTCTACTACCCAGATTTATTTTTGCTTTTTGCCGAAAGATTATTTGGCAGGTTGGAAGGCAAGCCATTTTTCCGCGGGGCGGGCATAAATTTGGAAAACAACATCAATAAGGTTCCAAAACCTGCAGGCAGGTTCAAGAAATTTTTGTTGCCGTCAATTCATGGAAATTTTGCAAGCCATTGGGAAGAATTTAAGGCCTTTGGCCGCAAGGCTTGGGAGGAGAAGTTTATGGATGCTGGTTATTGGCCAGAGTATTATGCCAAGGGGCCGATTTTCTCCGGTTTCGGCTTCGGTATTCCTGAGGGCTGGCGAAGATTCTTTGAGAGCCTTGGACTTTCTTCCGAACACATCTTCATTCTTAGGAAGATGTCTCAATTTGAATCTATGTCCTGGGCGTACGCGAAGAATTACCTCTCTCACGGAAGCTTCCGCGATCAGAGAAAGTTCTTCAAAGACTGGCTAAAGAAAGAGAAATCGGCCAAAGCATTTTTCAAGGATTTTCTCCTTGCGGTCGGAGATCCTCGCGACAAGAAAGTTCTCGATATCGGCTTCGGCAACGGCATCATGGCAGAGGAATTTATAAAAGCGGGCGCTCTAGTCTACGGCCTTGAGACGGAAGAAGACTTGGTAAAGATGTCTGGGAATCAGAATCTCCATCTCTACGACGGCAGGAAGTTCCCATTTGATTCAAACACTTTTGATTACGCCTACTCGACAAGCGTCCTGGAGCACATGTCTTATCCGGAAGAAGTAATTAAAGAAATATGCAGGACGCTCAAACCAGGCGGGAAATTCTATCTCTCTTTCCCAAACCGGTATGCTCCCAAGGAGACCCACACCGGCCTCTGGTTTATCGGCTGGCTGCCCCGCTTCAAGTCAAAAAGGCTTGAAGACTGGAATCTCCATTTTGTAAGCTTCTTTAAATTGAAGAGAATGGCAAGAGGAGCAGGCTTAGAGGTTATATATGATACGAGAAGTTCTTCGCCTTTGAGGGGAGCCGTTAAAAAGCTTTTGGCGAGGTTTGGCATACACTACGGTATACTTTTGAAGACCATAATTGTAGTGTTAGAAAAGAAGTGAAATGAAAAGAATCATATATATCGCCAATGCCAGAATTCCGACAGAGAGAGCGCATGGCTTGCAGATTGCTAAAATGTGCGAAGGTTTCGCGAATTCTTTCCCGCGTGTCTCTTTGATTATTCCGAAAATTCCCAATAGCATCAAGATTGACGTTTTCGAGCATTATAATCTGAAAAGAAATTTCCAGGTCAAAAAGCTGCCCACCCTTTACCTTCAAGGTCTATCGATGTCCGCGTCGAATGTCTGGTACTGGATAAAGTCTGTTAGCTTTGCCATTTCGATTTTATTCTTCGTGCTCTTTAGAACGGGGAAAGACGATCTGATTTATTTCCGTTATGACGTATCAATATTTTTGGTCCTTCTACCTTTTTTAAAAAGACGAAATATTGTTTGTGAGGCACACTTCCTCCTTACGGGGTGGCAGAGGAAGATGCTTCTAAAAGTCAGAAAGATCATTGTTATAACAAGTGAAGCCAAGCGGCTCTACGACCTAGAGCTAGATTCAAAAGAGAGGGTGCTGGTGGCTCCCGATGGGGTCTCCGTCCTAGACTTCGATGTGACTATCTCCAAGGAAGAGGCACGAAAAAGATTAAAATTACCCCAAGATAAGAAATTGGTCATATATACCGGGTACTTTTACGAATGGAAAGGCGCAGACTCGCTCATTCTCGCCGCCAAAGAGTTTAGCCAAAATGAAGAATTAGTGCTTGTAGGCGGAGCGGAAGATGTCGAGAGAGTTAAAGAGATTATCCGTAGAGAAGATATAAAGAATGTCAGACTCGAAGGCTATCGCCCGTATAAAGAAATGCCTCTGTACCAGAAGGCGGCCGACTGTCTGGTCCTTACCTCCAGTCTGAAGAATGATGACTCCAAGTTCTTCACCTCTCCGTTAAAATTATTTGAATACATGGCGTCCGGAAGGCCGATCGTTGCCTCTGATACTCCCTCGGTGAGAGAGATTTTAAATGAAAGTAATTCTATACTAGTCTTACCAGATGACAGTGAGAGTATGCTTAAAGGCATCAGAAGCGCTTTATATGACCATGCACTGGCAGAGAGATTGGCTTCCAAGGCGAGAGAAGAGGTCTTGCTTTATGATTGGAATGTGAGGGCAAAAAAAATTTTAGAATTTATCTTGAAATGAATAGATTAAAAAGAGTAATACTTCTCGTGCGTTCCTTGCTCCGGGCAATTTTTTATGGTTCTGCGGATAGAGTTCCTTCCAGGATCTCTCGCATCATAGTGGTTCCCGATGGCAAATTGGGCGACGTAGTCTGTGCCACGCCGGTTTTTGCCGCGGTTAGGAAGCACTTCCCCTCGGCGCGCATAGTCGCGGCGGGGGATGTTAAATTTCTAAGCTCGATTCTATCCGACAGCACTCTGGTCGATGAGTATGTAGATCTTAAGGGCTACCCGGCCGACGCCGCCCTCTTGACGGGCCCATCGTATGAGGCGGCTGCGAAGCTATATTTGGCAGGAGTTCCTCTTATCACAGCACCCTTGGTGGGAGGAGGATTCTCTCCGCTTGTCACAAAGCCATATCGTATCCTTACTCGCTTTCTTAAGACTTATCCGTATCGGATGGGGGAATACGCGCCGAGAGAGAAATTGCGCTGCCTCGAGCCATTGGGGGTAAAAGAAGAGGACACGACTAAACACTTAGGCTTTTCAGCTGAAGCTCTAAAAAAAGTTTCTAAATACTTCGATGGCACTTTCACAGTCGGGCTTACCCCGACAGCCGGCCACAAGATTAAAGAATGGCCGGAGGAGAGGTTTGCGGAAGTGGCGGATTATTTGGTCGAGAAAAGCTATAGAGTTTTAATCATCGGAGGCCCGAAAGATGTTGAGAAGGTTGATAAGGTGATAAGTTTGATAAGGAATAAAGCCAATGTTGTTTCTGTCACTGACTTAAATGTAGATGGGCTTAAGGCTCTGATTTCTAAACTTAACTTATTTATCTCCGTAGACACCGGGCCAATTTATATCGCCGAAGCCTTCAACGTCCCTACCATAGACATTACCGGTCCCATTGATGAGCGGGAACAGCCACCAAGAGGCAAGATCCATAAGTGGGTGGTGCCGAAAGAGCGCAAGAGGCCAGAACTATTTGTCCTCAATGCCAAGTCCTATGATAGGGAAGAAGCCAAAAGACAGGTGAATTCCATCACTGTATCTGAAGTCGAAGATGCGATAGAATTACTACTCCAAGAATTGCGATGAAAGTTATTCTCTCACTTTTACAATGGCGCATACTGCGCTACATCATCTCCGGCGGTACGGCGGCTGTCGCCAATTTGAGCATCTTATTTGTTTTAGTTCATTTTCTTGATGTATGGTATTTGATCTCTTCTGTTATATCCTACGCCCTCGCCATTTTGGTTAGTTTTCTTATGCAGAAATATTTTACTTTCAACGACTTTACCAGAGACCGGATAGGCAAGCAGGGTATTCTTCATGTAGGCATCCAAATCTTCAATCTCTGTCTCAACACCTTGCTCATGTACCTTTTGGTTGATCCGGCCGGAGTTCATTATCTTCTGGCTCAAGTTATCTCCGCTGGCAGCATTGCCGTGTACAGCTTCTTCTTCTACAAGCACATGGTTTTTGCCCCGGCGGTTGTCTATAATAAGACTGAATGAAAAAGGTTTTATTGGCTCTTGCATTCTTAGGCGCTTTAGCGCCTGCCGCCTTTACTATTTATAAGGCGGGAGGTTTTGATAATTGGCAAGGCGTTTTGCCTAAGGGTACCACCGACAGCCTCTATTATTATGCCCGGATCAAGGAGGTGGTCGACGGCCACCCATTAAACGGCAATCCTTATGTCTACGAATATCGAGATACATTTGCCCCAGCCTTTTTCATCCCCGATATTGTCTCCGCTATACCAATGCTTATTGGTTTTCCGTTCAGTATAGGTGTAGTAATTAATGTGTTTGTATGGAGCTTTATATTCTTATTGCTCTCATTTAATTTGTTCAGGCTCCTGAAATTTCCGAAAAACTGGGCGCTCTTGTGGTCAGTAATTTTATACATCAGCTCGTATTCCTTCATGCTCCGGCCGACCATTATGCAGCTGATTTACCCTTTATTTTTAGCATTTCTCATCGCTTTTGTAAGATTTTTAGAAGAGCCTACGGAACGCAAGAGAGCTGTTTGGCTTTCTATAATCGCGGCTTCCACTTTTTATTTCTACACCTATCTTGCTTATATAGCTCTGCTCAGTCTCATTCTCGCCTTCTTCTGGTATTTATATACTAAGCGCTACAAAGAGCTTAAGGCGCTTACTCGCGTTGGTCTGCTTTCTGCCCTATTTCTTATTCCATTCGGTATCTATACATGGATTCAGATCTCCGGCCTTTACTATCTTGAAACCCTTACCCGAATCGGCCTTGTTTATACCCGTATCCCCACTATTGAAGCGTATTTCTACGGCCGCTGGATAGTCATAGGACTTGTCGTCGCTTGGCTTCTTCCTAATAGGCATAAAGTTTTCTGGTTTTCGACAGGCTTAGGGCTTCTCTTCAGCATACTGTTAAATGTTTTTACCGGTGCCGAACTCTTGCTCGGCGTGCATATCGGGCGCTTTATAATCTTGTGGATGGTGTTGATACTAGGAGAACTTTCATACGAATGGTATTCTAGGAGATCTTTGCTCCCTGCTATCTTCCTCCTGGTTCTCTCTTTGGGAGTGGCTAGAAATGTTTCTCGCGGTTTAGATTTCTTCTGGTTTGACAATCGCGGCGAGAAAACTGCAGATGTCCAAGTCTATGCCGCTCCGTTAAGCTGGCTTGAGGAAAATGTATCGGAAGAGTCGGTGGTCCAGGCTAACGAGCTTATCTCGGAATACATACCGATCATAACCCAACATTATCCGGTGTATTTCCACGGAGCGGCACTTCACAATATTTCCACGAAAGAGCTGGAAGAAAGGCAGTTATCTCCGGAAAAATTTAACGCCAAGTATTTAATTATTGATCGTGACCGTGATGATAAGAAACCCTTGTCGCTAGACAAGGCCTTGTATGATGACGGGAGATTTGCTATTTTGCTTATTCAATGATCAGTTTAATTAAGTCCACTTTCTATAAGGAGCGGGCAACTAAGGATAAACTTTGCAAGTTTATAAGTGGCGCCAAGCAACTTTCCTTAGGAGAGCAATGTGCCAATTTTGAAAAGGCTTTTTCCCGCTGGCAGGGCAGAAAGTACTCGGTCATGTTCAACAGCGGTAGCTCGGCCAACCTCGCTCTCATGCAAGTGCTTATCAATCTGAGTAAGATCAAAACAGGTGATACTGTTGGCTTCTCTGCTGTAACTTGGGCTACGAACGTCATGCCTCTTATCAACTTGGCATTGAGGCCTGTGCCTATCGATATAGAGCTTGATACCTTAAATATTTCATATAAAGGCTTAACTCTCGCTCATAAAAAGCACAAATTCAAGCTACTTTTTATCACCAATCTTTTAGGCTACTGCCACGATATAGACAAGATCAGAAGCTTCTGCAAGAAAAATAAAATACTTTTGATAGAAGATAACTGTGAATCCCTGGGCTCTGCTTATAAGGGTACAAAGCTTGGCAATTTCGGCTACGCATCTACCTTTTCTTTCTATGTGGGACATCATATGTCTACGATCGAGGGAGGCATGGTCTGTACTGACGATAAGGAAATAGACACCATGCTTCGTATCGTGCGTTCCCACGGTTGGGACAGACATTTGACTCCCGCGGAGCAAAACAAGCTCAGAAAGAGGTTCAAGATAGACAAGTTCTATGGCAAGTACACATTCTATGATATTGGTTATAATTTCCGGCCGACCGAAATACAGGGATTCCTAGGTCTTGACCAATTAAAGTATCTTAATAGCACGATAAATAAGCGTCAGAAAAATTACCGGCAGCTGGAGAAAATTTATTCAAATCAAGATTTTATAAAAATGGATACTTCCGGCATGACGAAAGTTTCAAACTTTGCTTTTCCGCTAATTTGCAAGAACAAAAGTTTGCGAGACAGATATATGGAATTGGCTCGAGAGGCAGATATAGAAATTAGGCCAGTAGTTGCAGGCAATATTAACAATCAAGCATTTTTCAACAAGCATGTCAAAAGAAAGTTCCATCTCCCGAACGCCCAGAGAGTGCATGATGTCGGATTCTATTTCGGCAACAATCCGGAGCTGACCAAGAGAGAAATCAATCTGCTGATCAAAACTTTTTCCTAAGATGAAGAAAAATGTACTCATCATCGGAGCGAGTGGTTTTGTAGGGAAAGCTCTAACTCTGAAGCTGGCTCAATCCGGTAATTTATTTCTGGTTTCAAGAAATGAGAATTTTACGTATCCGAGAGCAGAAACTTATTATGGTGACCTTTCCAATAAAGATTTTTGCCGGGGAATAGTCAAAAATATTGACACTGTTTTTTACCTCGCAGGATATAAGAAAAACCTCAAATATCATATGCAAGCTCCGTTTGAGTTTGTAGCGGGAAATGTCTTGCCTCTTGTAAATTTCTTGGAAGCGGCAAAAAATTCTCAAATTAAAAAAATAATTTATATGAGTTCGACAAACGCTGGCTTATACAATGATGGAGAAAAAGACGGATATGTAGTCGGCAAGTACCTGAACGAATTGATACTAAAATCCTTTGCCCAAAAGTCTGGAATAGAAACTAAAATAATCAGGTCTGCACCCGTCTACGGTCCCGGAGACAACTTTGATAAAGATACGGCTAATTTTATTCCAGCCATGATCCAAAAAATATTTGAAAGCCAGAATGAAATCGAGGTGTGGGGAAGCGGACAGAGGAAATTGCAATTTATTTATATAAGCGATCTTGTTTCGAACATCCTTAATCTTGCCGATAGCGATAGAGATTTCGCAACAGTAGGAAATCCGGAGGCATTGACTATCAATGAAATAGTTGGAAAAATTATTAGGTTATCGGGGAAAAATATAAAAGTCAGGAATGATCCCTCGAAACCCGATAAGCTCACTCAATTATTCGAGTTTGACAATGGAATAGCTCCGGCAACAGATATGGAAGAGGGTCTAAAATTAACTTTGGAATTTTATAAACAACATGCCTAAAACCTTAGTTATCATCCCTTGCTATAACGAAAGCGAGAACATAGTTAGGCTTATTGACGCTCTGCTTTCACAAGACAGAAATATAGAAGTGCTGGTGGTCGATGACAGTGCTGACAATACGGCAGAGCTGGTCAGGGAAAGGCAGCGGGGAGAGCCACGACTTCATCTCATCAAGAGGCAAGGTAAGGGTGGCCGGGGCACAGCAGTACTCGATGGCATTAAATTCGGCCTTACCCGCGATTATAAACTCATAGCGGAAATGGACGCCGACTTCTCACACGACCCGAGCGATTTTCACAAACTCGTTTCCGTTGCGGGAGATAACGTCATGGTCATAGGTTCGCGCGATATTAAGGGAAGTAAGATTGTCGGCTGGCCCTTGGGCAGAACCCTTTTTCATTACTTTGCCAACATATACGCTCGCGCTATTCTGTGGATTCCGATCAGAGACTATACCAATGGTTATCGGATTTACGGCAGGGGAGCTTTGGAAAAGTTGGATATATCAAAAATAAAAGGAATAGGTTATATAGTTTTGTCCGAGATTTCTTACCAGTTATTCAAAAAAGGAGTTCAATTCAAAGAAGTGCCCATTACTTTTGTAAATCGCCGTAGAGGAGCTTCCAACTTCTCGCTCAAAGAAATCACAGAAGCTTTCACTTCAGTCTTAAATATTAAATTTAACTCATGAAAGCAATTATATTGGCTGGTGGTGAAGGCACTCGTCTCCGCCCTATTACTTATGAAATTCCGAAGCCGCTCATTCCGGTAAAGAAGCGGCCACTCTTGAATCACGCTATAGATTTTCTATCTACGGTTGGAGTCGATCAAATTTATGTAATCATTTCCAAAGAGCATAATAAAGATTTTCAACTCTGGCAGAAAACTTGGAAAGGAAATATCAAGATAAAACCAAGATTTATTTTAGAAGCCAGACCACAAGGAACATTTGTGGCCTTGAGAAAGGTGAAGAGTTTTATGAAGAATGGTAACTTTATTGTCATGAACGGAGATTCTCTTTTTGATCTAAATTTCTCGAAAATTATTTCTTTCCATACGACTAATAAAAACTTAGCCACAGCTTGTCTGAGTCGTACCAATACAAAAGGGAATTACATTGTTCCGGCAGTAGCGACCGATAGAAAAATAAAAAGCATGAAAAGAAAGACAGTAAATCCCGGTACTACCTATATTTGTTGCGGTCTATATATTTTCAATAGTAAAATTTTTAGTCACGACAATCATAAGAAAAATTTTCTGGATATCGAAAGTGGTATTTTCCCAGGCCTCATAAAAAATAAAGAGCTTTTTGGGTACAAAACCTCTGGGAGATTCTTTGATTGCGGTACTCTGGAGAGCTGGACAAAAGCTATATTTATGTGGTAGTATGTAGAAGGAGGGATCTATGGGCAAAGGAAAAACGAAGTTCTTTTCGTCTTTCGCTCTTGCCCACATGGGTGAGATGCGAATCTTGAAGAGGGGTGGTGTCTTGGGCAAGGCCAATCGCGATTGGCGAAACGTTGCCGAGCACTGCCTGGTCGAAGCAGCGTTAGCGTACGTGCTCGCGGAGCATCTAGGGGCCGAACGCGATGTTGTGGTTCGTGCAGCCCTTCTCCACGACTGGTACAAGCGTCACGAACGAGAGGCCATGACAAAAAGCGGCGTAGATGTAGGCCACCAGGCCACTATTCGCGCAGACAGTTATCTCCTCTCGTGCTATGGCGTTTCCGACACGGTGATCCGCGTGGCGCGGGCAAACATTCCGGAAAGCGCAGATATAGCACGTCTGGCCACGCGCTCGCTGGAAGAGAAGGTCATGCATTTCATCGACTTGGTCACGAGCAGTTCAGCACCCGTGCCATTCGAAGAACGCTTCCGAACTCTCGAGAAGAAGGAGCAAAACGTAGCCTTCTCTGAGTCATACAGGAGTAAGTTCGGCAAGGGTTTGTACGAACTCCAGATGGAAGTGGGCCGTCGAGAGCAGGACGAGTTTGAGAAAGTGCTAGGCTTGGCGTCCGGCACGCTCGTCGATTTTTTACGGAAGGAGGTCGAGAAAAAGTTCCAAGTGTGAAAGGGTTGATTCCATCGGAATCAACCCTTTTTCTTCGCCTATTTTTTTTAGAGCATTTTAAGCCACCTCTCTATGGGGCTATTGATGATGCCGCTAAAGTTTGAGCCTTCTATTTCGGGAAGATTATTTTTTATCCAGCCCCCGGTCTCCTTAACAGTATCTTCAAAACTTTTCTTCGGTTGCCAATCGAAGTTTTTGTAAAATGCCGAGGAGTCAATCTGGAGATTGCGCGGATCGCCTAAATTGCCAACTGGCTCAGTTTTACTATCAAAGATAGATTGGATAACTTTGGCGACCTCCGATTTCTTCAAGTTATGATGCCCGAGATTATACAGTAGTTTCGGCCATTCGCTTTTGTTAATAATTGCAAAGTACGAGTCTACTAAGTCATCAATATCAATTTGAGCTCGATACGCTTTCGGTTCCGAGATTTTAATGACACCTTTTGATATAGCGCAGTAAGTAAAGTGATTAGGCAGGAGTTCCAGACGCATTCTGGGAGAGAGTCCGCATACCGTTGCCGGTCTCAATACGATTATTCTGAATTTAGGATTTTTTTTGCTCAACTCTTTTATATGCTTCTCCATGAGCAGTTTATATTTAACGTAGTTGTCCGTAGGCTCCGGCAGGGGGGTATCTTCCTTAAGAAGAGCCCTATTCTTTTGGTTGCCGTACACGCTTGAAGTCGAGTTGTAAATTGTGGGAATGTCGAGCCTTTCTCCAAACTCAACCACTTTTTTTGAAAACTCGAAGTTGATTTCCCTAGTGTAATCCGGATTGTCATCGCAAATGTGAATGCCCACCAACTCGGCGAAGTGGAACAGAAAGTCAGGCTGAAATTCTTTCAGGGATTTTTCCAGAAGTTCAGTGTTCCTGATATCACCGATCTCGTATTGACAGGTGGCTCCAGCAAGCTTACCGCTTTCTATCTCGGATACGATTTTGCGGTAGTCTTGCCCGTATAAAAGAGAATCATAAAGGAAGACAGAAACACCTCTCTTGAGCGCTTCTGCCGCTAGCTTCGAACCGATATAGCCTAGTCCGCCGGTAATGAATATTTTTTTAATAAGGCTATAATAGCAGATATGAAGTTACTTGTGGACAAGATAAAAGCACTTTTTCTCAACAAGCAATTCTTCCACTATACTTGGGTGAGCGTTTTTATCTCGGTTTTAAACATTTTTCTCCTCTGGCTTTTCATAGACATATTTGAGATTCCTACCGTCCTCTCAAGCACTACCATCATTGGCGCTACCTTCATCATTCGCTACTTCCTCTACCGCCGCTTCGAAACCTTTAAACCTTGAAACTTTCTAGTCTTGTGCTATACTGATATATCGTGAAATTGTCAATAATTTTGCCGGTTTATAACGAGGAAGGGAATTTAAACGAGCTTTACCGCGAGCTTAAGGCGGCTCTAACCAATATTCAAGCTGAGGTTATTGCCGTCAATGACGGCTCGACTGACGGCAGCCGCGCTGTTCTAGAAAATCTAGCTAAAGAAGACAAGAGCTTGAAGGTAATAAACTTGAGCAGAAACTACGGCCAGACGGCTGCTCTCTCGGCAGGTTTCGATAAAGCGACAGGCGAAGTATTGATCCCTATGGATGCGGATCTCCAAAATGATCCTGCCGACATTCCGCGGTTTCTAGCGGAAATTGATAAGGGCTTTGACGTCGTAGCCGGTTGGAGAAAGGAGAGGAAAGATAGTTGGCTTCGCCGTCTTCCAAGCTTTCTCGCCAACAAACTAATTTCCAAGATTACCGGCATTAAGCTTCACGACTACGGCTGCACCATGAAGGCTTATAAGAAAAAGATTGTCCAAGAGGTGCGTTTCTACGGCGAGATGCATCGCTTCATGCCGGCACTCGTCGCTTGGCATGGCGCTAAGATTGCCGAGATTACTGTCAACCACCGTCCTCGCTGCCATGGCCAGTCCAAATACGGCATCTCGAGAACCTTCCGAGTGGTGCTCGATCTTTTTACAGTGAAATTCCTGAACACATATCTGGCCAAACCCATGCACTTCTTCGGCCGGGCCGGGCTCTACTCGCTTTTCTTCGGTTTTATTTCTGGTATGTTTGCGATAATTTTGAGATTCCAGGGTGTCCACTTCATCAGAACACCGTTGCCGCTTTTAACTATTTTTCTAGTGCTTATGGGAGTGCAGTTTCTCTTGATGGGAATTTTAGCTGAAATTCTTATCAGGATTTACCACGAGCCGCGAGGCAAGGCTACTTATGTCATCGAAGAGGACAATGGTTAATGCCGAGGAGCACTTAGTCGGGCATTACGAGGCACTGGGCGACTTTAAATCTGATTTCAGGAACTATAATCTCTTCGGCCTCGTTGCCGGTCTGGTTACAGGGAAAAAGGTTTTGGATATCGGCTGTGGCGTCGGCAACTTCCTAAGTGTTTTAAGATCGCAAGGCCCCGACGTGGTGGGGGTTGAGCCAAGTGATGGGATGAGAGAGCTTGCGGCAAAAATTAATCCAGAGATCACGATATTTAAAGATTTAAATATGATAAGAGATGTATTCGATACGGTAACCATGCTCGATGTCTTGGAACATATAGAAGATGACAGAAAGCAAATGCAGGAAGTCTACTCAATGTTAAATAATGGAGGCCAGTTCGTTATCGTCGTACCGGCTCACCCGATCTTGTATGGCAAGAGAGATAAGGAAATGGGCCATTTTCGGAGGTATACGCGAGAGTCTCTTACAAAAGTTCTTACAGACAATGGCTTTGAAGTGAGGTTAATTAGAAGCTGGAATGCTCTAGGCTTCATGCCATATTTAATTTCTGAAAAAGTTTTGAAGAAGTCCTTGGAGTCCAAGATGAGAAGAAAGAAAAATAAATTGATGAACTTCTGGTTTGAGAAGATTGAGAACAATTTTGATTTCGGCTTCGGTCTTAGTATCATATGTGTTGCAAAGAAAAATGGTTAGAAAACATAAAGTAGCTTTTATCCTAGCCGTACTGGCATCTTTAATCGTGGCATTTCCGCAAATTTACTTGCGTTTTGAGCCATTTAACCAAGGCATAGAACTTATACCTGATTCCCCTTGGGCACCCAGGGTGCGGGAGATCCAAGATGGCCATGGCTTCGGCAGTATCTACTATGAAGATGGCAAGGAAGATCCCTATCTTCATTTGCCTTTAGGCACCATGGTGGTGGCTTATATGGGAGAAGTTTTTGGCCTTGATATCAATAACACCCTGCTTCTTTCAAGGCTCGTCCTTCCGTTAGCCGTCTTTCTCTTGATCTATGCCTTTGTTTTTCTATTATCTGCCGACAAGCTTGCCGCTCTCTCCGTTGCGGCGCTAATTGTTTTTGCCGATTCGGTTTTGAATTACTACGATCTCTTCAGATTTCTGAAGGGGTTGCCTCAAGGCTTATCGCCGAGTAATTTTTTGGAGCTCTCGCGGCCGGTTTATTCTGCCATGACGCTCATTACCTTTTTCGGATTCCTCATATCTTTCCTGAGATTTTTCCAAACAAAGAATTGGCGCTGGGGAGTAGTAGCAACTTTTATTCTTGGCTTGGAATTTTACAACTACTTTTATACCTGGACATATCTATATGCTTTCGGAGCGATCTTGGGTCTCGTTTTTCTTGTTCGCAAAGAGTGGCCAGAAGTGAAATTGGTAGCGGGAGTTTATATAGGGGCGCTTTTGGTGGCCATTCCATACTTTGTAAATCTTTATAAGGCATCGCTGTATCCCACATACGCGGCTACTGCTCTACGACACGGTTTGGTTGGAACTCATGCGCCGGTATTCATCGGACTTGTGGCACTCGCCGCATTGATAGTATTCCTCTTTGGATTTCCAAGAGAGGATAAGAGGAAGTATTTCTTTGGCTTGGCGCTTCTTCTGGCCCCTATTATCACCTTAAATCAACAGATCATTACCGGCAAAGCGCTCCAGACAGGGCATTACCACTGGTACTTTCACAGACCGATAGCCGTCGTCTTTGTCTTGGTGATAGCGTTTGCCTGGCTTAGA
>MHWG01000021.1:26086-38342 GCA_001824005.1 Candidatus Zambryskibacteria bacterium RIFCSPLOWO2_01_FULL_47_14
GCTTATTATCGGGAGCTTTGCCACTGGAGCCTTTATCCAAGCAGCATCTTACCTCGGTACTTATGAAGGGCGCGATGGCGGGCACAAGATGGTCGAGAGACAGAGATACGGCCCGGCCATGGATTGGTTAAACGAAAACGCAGAAAAAGAAGAAGTAGTTTTTGCCAACGAAGAAGTTTCGAACCTGGTGGCCATCTATACCCCCCTAAATGTCTTCCATCATCGGTCTGACCAGCTTTTCCTCTCCGCTACGGACGAACGACTACTCGACATTGTCTTTACCTTCTATCGTCTTCGAGGTGTCGGGATGCATAATGTTGAAGAAGTGTTCCATAACGAACGCGGATCCATCTCTACCAATCTCTATGGCATATACTATCGCGAACTCCTAGGCGCTTATGAAAATATTCCAGAAGAAAAGCTAGAAGAAATAATTACTCTGTATAAAGAAACTCTCAAATCGCCGACTCAAGAATGGCTCTCCAGTGTCTGGCACAAATATGATGTCGAATACTTGATCTGGGACAAGGTCGCCAACCCTTCATGGAAGCTGGATCTACTCGGTTTCCTAAAGAAAGAAGCTGACTTCGGCCAAATAATGTTATATCGTATAGAAATTTAATTTATGGGGCCTCTGTACATGACTACGAGTTGGGATGATGGGGACGTTCTCGATATTAAATTGTCACAGCTTCTTGACCGATACGGCGTAAAAGGCACATTTTATGTCGCTAAGCAGTTTAGAGCCAACCGTCTCTCTGAAGATGAGATTCGACAACTTGGGGCAAGCCATGAGATTGGCGCTCATACTCTTACCCACCCCGACTTGCGTTCGCTCTCGAAGGGAGAAAAGTTTGAAGAGATAGCAGGCAGTAAGAAATGGCTCGAAGAGGTTTTGAATAAAGAGGTGGAAATGTTTTGTTACCCATCAGGTTTTTATGATAAGAATGATGTGGCAATTGTGAGAAATTTGGGTTTCGCCGGGGCTCGCACTGCAGAGAGCGGCCGCATCGAGCCTGACGGCAATTTGGCTGAAATTAGTCCCACAATCCAGGTATATCCCTTTCCTTTTCGAAGGATTAATTCTCGCCAATACTATTGGAGATATTTGTTCCAACCATTGACTCAACGTGATCCCGCGCTTAGGCGGCTCGGGGTTCCCTTAATAAACATGAGATCTTGGGGTAGTGCGGCTAAAAGTGCTTTTGATATCGCAAGAGTTCGCGGAGGAGTGTTCCATCTCTGGGGGCATTCTTGGGAGGTGGAAAAATATGATATGTGGGCTGAACTTGAAGAACTGCTTAAATACTGCCGCAGTCATTCAGATTTAAAAGCTTTGACTAACGGAGAGATGGTAAAGATTCTACATTCTCTAAGATAGATTGCCTTTCTCGCGCTCCGGGATCATTTAGCAGGGAAGCAAGGCCGGTCTTCTCAATCTTTTTTACCTCACTTTCTATGTCCTTAGTGTATTCTTTGGCACGGGTAAGCAGGCCAATCGAGAGATCTTGAGGATGTGTTTTAAGGGCGAGGCCATTTGCCATAAGGCTAAGAGCTTCAACTATTATGGCGGTGCCGGCTTTAGTCAGCTTGGCATTGATCGAACGCACACCGTCGTCTGCCTCCGGTATCACTCTGGTCTGGGCGACTATGCCACCTCCGTCAACCTCCTTACTTAAGGTGTGTACTGTTACCCCGATATTATACGGATCGCGGTTAAAGAGTGCCCAATTGGTGCAATGCGTGCCTCGGTAATATGGGGAAAGTCCCCAATGTACATTGAGTGCGACCGGGGCTGTGGAAATAATATGGTCCTTGACTATTGATGTGCCGTGATCAAGGATGATGTCTGGTTTCTCTGCTCTCAATAATTCGTAGACATCGTCACTATTAATGCTTTTTACCCACAATAACTTTATGTCCGGGTCGACGTTTTTCCAATCGGCGTCGAAAATCTTTTTATATTTTTTTTCCAAAAGATTGCCCTTGAGTATTTTCCGCAGAGATATGAGTGAAAATAGGAAGCGCGATTTTAAAGAGTTGATAATGCCCCGCCAGTCTCTATTGCCGAGTCTCTCGGCCATTCGCTTGGCGATAGGCATTGATGGGTTTGAAATAGAAAGGTTCGGATTCTCGACGATGGCAAGTGAGATCGGATAGATTGAATTGATCTTATTTATAAAATAAGTGGTGGTGGGCTTCAAGCGGATTAGGCAGATTATTTTCATACTCTCATAAAGTTTGATACACTACGGAATAATGTCAAGAGAAATATGAAGGTAGTTATTTTGCAAGACGACTTCCCGCCGGAGAGCTTCGGCGGGGCGGGTATCTCTACATACGAACTGGCCAAAGGAGTGCAAGAGGCGGGGCACGAAGTCTACGTCATTACGGCTGGACGCGCCAATGAGGAGAGTGAATACAATGGCTTAAAAGTTTTTAAAGTTGACTCTAAGTATCACGAGAGATGGCGGGCGTATCTCTCCCTTTATAACCCGAGAGCAGTAAGGAGAGTCGAAGAAATTCTAAAAGAAATCAAGCCAGACATTGTCCATGCCAACAACATTCACTTCTTTCTTTCGTATCATTCTTTAAGAATTGCCAAGAAATATGCCAGAGTCGTCGTGACTCTTCGCGATGCCATGTCTTTCAGCTTTGGCAAACTGGCTACGGAAAAGTATCAAAAGAATTTCGATGCAAGACTCACATGGCTTGATCAGTTGAAGCAGGCGAATAAACGTTGGAATCCTCTGCGAAATTTCATCATCAGGCGATATTTAAAATCTGCCGATAAGATTTTTGCCGTGAGCGAAGCCTTAAGACTTGCACTAGAGCAAAATGGAATCAAGGGAATCGAGGTAATGCATACGGGTTTAGACACGAGAGAATACCAGTGGACTCCAACCGGAACCGGCAAGGTTCTATTTTTCGCCGGGAGACTAAGCGATGCTAAGGGTGCCAAAGTTGTCAGAAACTTGATGCAAAAACTGCCGGAAGCCAAGCTCGTTACCGCTGGCGCCACAGGGCACTGGCTTAATCGCGAAGAGATGAAAAAAGCTTATGCCGCTTCAAGTGTCGTGTTAGTCCCGTCAATCTGCTTCGATGCCCTCCCCAGGACTGTGCTTGAAGCAATGGCTTTAGGCAAACCGGTAGTTGCCACCTGCTATGGCGGGGCAAAGGAGGCAGTAATTGATGGTGTTACCGGCTTTGTCGTTAATCCATTTGATACGGGAAGGATGGCAGAGAAAGTTCTTGAAATTCTTAAAGATCCTGAGAGATTCGGCCAGGCCGCTCGTGCGAGGATTGAAGCCGAATTCAATTTAAATGATAAAATAGCAGAGCTTGTAAAAATTTATGAAAGACTTTGTTAAAAGGATAATACCGGCGAAGTTCTTCTCTCTCTTTTATCCGGAGAAGATCAATATTCTTGAAGAGAGATTAAAGAATCTTTTTATCGCGCATTATGCTGACCTAGGGACTTCAAACCAGAAAGATAACTTTAGAAATAGCGAATTCAAAACCTTCTCTAAACACGGTGGTGATGGCATCATCGCTTACATTTTCTCCAAGATTGGCGCGGTTAACCGTACTTTCGTCGAGATGGGGATAGAAGACGGCAGAGAATGCAATACCGCCAATCTGGCGCGAAACTTCGGCTGGTCTGGGCTTATGATTGATGCTAACGAGAGTTGGGTAAAAAGTGCTCAAGACTTCTACAAAGATTACAAAGTCAAAGTGGCACATTTATTTGTGACAGCAGAAAATATAAACGAAATTCTAGAAAAAGGCGAGATAGATTTGTTATCCATAGATATTGACGGCAATGATTATTGGGTATGGAAGGCGATTACTTCCGTTAATCCAAGAGTAGTCGTACTTGAGTACAACTCTTCATTTGGCCATCGCTCCATTACTCAGAAATATAATACCGAACACCGTTTTAGTCCGCACCAAAGTCCGCTATATTTCGGTGCTTCTCTTTCTGCCCTAACTAAACTTTCGAAGGAAAAAGGCTATATTCTAGTCGCTTGCGACACTCACGGGCACGATGCTTTCTTCATCAGAGCCGATTTGGCTTCAGGGAAGTTTAAGGAACTCTTCCCTGAAGAAGCTTTCTACCCCAACCCGTTTAATTTAAGGAAATATGGAGATTTGGAGAAACAATTTGACCAAATTAAACACCTTGATTTTATTGATATTTAGTGTTAGTCTTTGGCGGCTTTATGGCTCAAAAAGACGGGAAAAAAGAGCTTAATATCATAGGTATTATCCCTGCCCGGATGGGCTCTTCGCGCTTCCCGGGCAAGCCCTTGGCCAAGATTTTAGGTATGCCAATGATCGGTCATGTTTACAAGAACAGCAAGAGCTCCCTTCTAAAGAAGCTATACATTGCCACCTGTGATAAGGAAATCGCCGACTACGCCGCCTCAATAGGTGCGCCAATAGTGATGACAAAGGATACTCATGAGAGAGCTAGTGATCGAGTGGCCGAAGCGGTGGAAAAAATTGAGAAAGAGACCGGCGAACCGGTTGATATCGCCGTGATGATCCAAGGTGATGAGCCGATGATAAAGCCCGAGATGATAGACGGGGCAATAACGGCAATGCTCGAAGATCAGTCGATTGGTGTAGTCAATCTCATGGCTCTGATAAGAAGTGCCGACGAGCAAAATGACCCAAATTGCCCAAAGGTGGCGGTTGACAGGGAGAATTTTGCCTTACTCTTTTCCAGAAAACCAATTTCAAGTTTCAAACAGGTGTGCGTAATGCCGTTCAGGCGAGATTATCTCTTGAAATTCAGCTCGCTTGAGCCGACTACTTACGAGAGAGACGAGTCGATTGACATGAATAGATTCTTGGAGCACGGACATAAGGTTAAGATGGTACATTCAAGTGTAGAAACTTATAGTGTTGATACTCCGGAGGATTTAAAAAAAGTAGAGAGACTCATGGCTAAAGAGTTTTCTGTACCGGAAACGAGTATTATCATCCGCACTTATAATGAGGAAAAGAACATAGACAATTTGTTCAAGGCTTTGAAAGACCAGAGTTATAGGGATTTCGAAGTCATTGTCGTAGACTCTGGTTCAACTGATCGAACTCCGGAGGTGGCAAGATCTTACGGCGCCAAGATTATAGAGATTCCAAGCAGAGATTTCACCTTCGGTTATTCGCTTAATTTAGGCTGTCGAGAGGCTAGGGGCAGATACCTAGTTTTCGCTTCTTCCCATATTTTGCCTGTCAACAATGACTGGCTTAAGAATCTAGTATATCCATTGGAGAATGGAAAGGTAGCTATGGTTTATGGCAGACAGTTGGGCGTGCCGGAATCGAAGTTTTCTGAACAAATGGATTTCCAGCGGCTCTTCGGCGCCTCTGCCGTCAATTCAACGGTGCCAATTGACTATGCCAACAACGCCAACTCGGCTGTGAGGAAAGACTTGTGGGAGAAGAGAAAGTTCAACGAGTATCTCTTCGGTCTCGAAGACATTGATTGGGCCAGAGCGATGACAAAAGAAGGATATCTTATCCGCTATGAGCCGAGGGCGTCCATTTACCATATTCATACCGAGGCATGGCATCAAGTATTCAACCGTTATCGCCGTGAGGCAATAGCGGCGGTAAGAATCGGGCTTAAAGAGCCTCCGCAGTCAGGTGTAAGCTATCTATGGTTGTTTGAACGCTTGATAAGCGACATCGTCGCCTCCTTCCCAAACTGGTCTCTGAAAAGAGTCGAGGAAATTTTGCGCTTCCGCTACTATCAATGGAAAGGATCAAGAACGGGATGGCATCAAGGGGATGATATCAATTTTGAGAGCGATAAGGCCGAGGTTTTCTACCCGCTTGATAATAAGTCGGTGATTATAAAAGGCAAGGATAAGGCCGAATTTAAAGAGCAACCATTGCCCGAGCTGAATCCTGGCGACGTGCTACTCTCCGTTGATTATGTCGGTATTTGCCGGACTGATCTTGAGGTGCTGGAAGGAACCCTCGGCTATTATCGCGATGGTATCGCTAATTATCCAATTGTGCCGGGGCATGAGTTCTCCGGCACGGTGGCGCGCATCGGCTCAAATACTCATCTCCAAGAACGTTTCAAAGTTGGAGATAAGGTAGTGGGGGAATGCATTCTCTCCCGAGATTCTGCTAACAGGCAGGAAGTCGGAGTAATCAACTACAACGGAGCATACAGCAAGTATATGATCATACCTGGCGACGCTCTTCATCATATTCCGGCAGGCCTCGATCCTAAAGTAGCTGCCATGGCCGAGCCTCTGGCAGTTGTCCTTAGAGCTATCCGGCGCATTAAAGAGAGGTTAAAGCCGGAAGCTAGCATTGCTGTTATTGGGGCAGGCCCTATCGGCAATCTGGCAGCTCAAACTCTCTCTCTGGAGGGCTATCAAGTGAGTGTCTTTGACAAAAATCAGAATAGGCTTGACTTAATTAAAGATAAAGTTAAAGAGGTTGGTGTGTCTCTTGATCATCTTCCCAAATTCGATGCTTTAATTGAGGGTACGGGATCGAAGGAGGTTTTAGAAAGAGTAATACGGGATAGTAAGAATGACGCGACTATCATGCTTTTAGGCTTTCCGTACGGGAACATTGATTATAATTTCGAAGATCTGGTCGGGCGGGAGAAGGTGATTGCCGGTTCTGTCGGGGGAGATTCACAGGACTTTCCAAAAGCTTTAAGTCTTCTTCCGAAGCTCGATATGAGGGCCTTCGGCGAATCAGTTTTCCCACTTGAGGATTTTGAAAAAGCTTGGGAGATGCATCGCACCGGAGAGTATCTAAAAATTCTTCTCAAGCCATAAACCTTGTCAATTCTGGTAAAATAGCTACATGAAGAAAGTACTTATCACAGCGCCGTATTTCCAGCTGGTGTTAGACAGATATAGGGGAGTCTTTTCTGATCATAATATTGAAATTCTGGTTCCGGAAGTCAAAGAGCGTATGTCTGAAGAAGAGCTCTTGCCGTTGATGGGTGACATCGACGGCATTCTTTGCGGAGATGATAGGATAACGGAAAAAGTTTTAGCCGCGGCGCCGAAGCTTAAAGTGATCGTGAAGTGGGGCACGGGCACTGACTCAATAGACAAAGAAGCGGCGGCTAGGCGAGGTATTCCAGTCAGAAACACACCTAACGCCTTTACCGAACCCGTAGCAGATACAGTCATGAGTTATATCCTTGCTTTCGCCAGAAGCACATTTGATTTGGATAGAAAAATTAGAGGAGGCGTTTGGGAGAAGAAGTTGGGCAAAGCTCTGAATGAATGTACTGTGGGGGTAATCGGCATTGGCAATATCGGCAGCGCGGTTATTAAAAGAGCCCAAGCTTTCGGCGCAAGAATTTTGGGCAATGATATCAAGGAAAAATCGTTTGATTTCATGGTTTCGCTTAAAGAACTTTTGAAAGAATCAGATTTCGTAGTTCTTGCCTGTGATCTTAATCCTACAAGTTTCCATATAATGAATGCGGAGACCCTCTCTCTAATGAAGCCTACTGCCTATCTTATCAATTGTGCCAGAGGCCCATTGGTAGAAGAAAAGGCTTTGATTAATGCTTTGGATAGTAAGAAAATTGCCGGGGTTGGACTCGATGTCTTTGAAAGTGAACCCTTAGCCGCCAATCATCCATTTACCAAAATGGAAAATGTTATTCTTTCTCCGCATAATTCCAATTCAAGCGAAAAGGCTTGGCAGAGAGTGCACGAGAATAGCATTAATATTTTAATAGAGGAATTATTAAAGTGATAAACAATGATTAAAGGAATTTTCGGCCTACTCGGGTATCAAAAGGTAATTCTAAACGAGATTAAGAAAGAAAACTTTTTCGATATGTACTTCTCTTTAAAACGACCTTTTGTGGTTCAGATAGGGGCAAATGATGGTAAGACATATGACTCTTTGTACCGTTATATTTTAAGATATCAATTGTCAGGATTAATGGTCGAGCCACAGAAAGAAGTTTTTGAGAGACTTAAAAATAATTATAAAGACAATCCGAATCTAAAATTTGCCAATGTTGCAATAGGAGAAAAGGACGGGGAAGCTCCATTTTATAGAATCAAGCCGAATCTCGTGCTTAGCGGTAAGGAATACAAGGCATCCAGCGGTTCTTCATTCTACCGAGATCAGATAGTGACAAATGTCAAAAACCGGCTCCCTCCCATTAGGAACAATGTGCTGCATTATATTTCTCACGACCCAAACGATTACATTGAAGAAATAAGCGTAAAAATAATGACTCTTAACTCTCTATTTAGTGAATATGGCATAGATAAAATAGATTTTCTTTTAACCGATTGCCAAGGATATGATAGCAAAATACTTAATCAGTTTGATTTTAGATATTTTTCCCCGGATATAATCAATTTCGAGCACAGTCTCATAACACCTGATGAATTATCACAAAGCTGCTCTCTTCTTGAAAAGGAAGGATATAAACATTTTGTCTATGAAGGAGACACTTGTGCTTATAAAGTATCATAAATGATAAAATCTATTGTAGTGTGTTTTGAAGAAGGTTGGCCGGAGCGATCTAGAGAGAAATTTGATGAAGTTCTAGATGTTCGTGCGCTGAAGAGTTTTGTCGGTCCCGGTTCAGTTGAGGAGGCCTCTGAGTTGGTGAGGAATCTCTCTCTTTTGACAGATTCCAGTGGCCGTCGAATTTCGAAGAGCGTAAATTATAAGGGCTTTGAGCTTTGGTGGATGAATTATGACAATCTGATGTATAAGTTCTGCCTGCCTTATACACAATATAAAAGACTTCTGGAACATTTAAAGAATTTTCAAGTTGTTTATCTTTATGAACCGCCTTTTCCCGACCTATTCCGACATTACCTTGAATCACACGGTGTAAAGTGTGAAATCGAATCCAAACTCCAGAGACGTTTTCCCATCGGCATCTTGATTCAAACGACTTTGTCTCTTCCGTTTTTATTTTGGCTTAAACTGCGATCCCCTAAACTTTTGGTCTGGTCGAGCGACAGACTGGATCTTCCCCGCGATTATAACTTCAGAATGAAGTTTATCTACGAGGAATTACGCGGCAGGGGAATTAAGTTTGCGGAATTCATCAGGAGCATGGAGTCTTCCTCTGTGGTATTGAAGCACGCCAAGGTCAGAAAGAGGCCGGTTATATATTCCTACGCCATTGTTACCTTGGTTCGCAACATTGCTGGTTTGTTGGCCGCTAAAGAGAAGATTGATGTCAAACCCGATTTCTGGTCGAGAGTGGCTGTCCATTATATTCAAAATGTCAGAAGCGATATTTGGGCAATCAGGGCTATGAAATTTATCTTGAAGTTTATCGGTATAAAGGTAGCGATAATTCCGGGAGCCATTAATCGCAATTTTCCAGAAGTATTGGCGTGCAAGCTTCTCGGTATCCCTACCGTGGGTATACAGCATGGCTTGCATCCGAAATCATATTTCGTCTCCGACTTTATGCACGAATTTGATGGGGAGAAGACTTTGTCCATCGATAAGTACGGATTGTGGTCCGAGTGGTGGCGAGAATATTACATAAAGCACAGTAAGGCCTACAAACCGGAACAACTTTATGTCTCCGGTCTGATGCGTCCACTGGAGAAGGCGGTTGAACCGCCACTTGGCGGTTCAACCGCCAAGTCAATAAAAGTTCTGTTTGTGGCGGAGGAGCTGGCTGCGCCGGAAGAAGTTCTGCCGTATTTTGAGGCGCTTACGGAAGATGAGAGTTTATCTCTTTATGTAAAATTTCGTCCGTATAAAGATGGCTTCGAAGAATGGCTCAAAGAGAATCGTCCGGAATTATTAAAGAAATTCAGCCAAGAAAAAATTTTGAAAACAAGCATGCATGAGGCCATTGCCAATGCCGATGTCGTGGTCGGTTCTCATAGTGCCGGCGTATTAGAATCGGTGTTGCAATCTAAGCCCTTTATTCTCTTCTGGACCAAGAAGTGGGGGGACTTCTTTTCGTTAAAACCTGATTATTCTCAATATGGTATTTTTGTCGAAAGCCCGGCTGAATTAATAAATCAGGTAAGAAACATAAGATCAGTTTCGGAATCTGTTTGGGAAAAGATTCAACAAGATTTTTTCGGCGACCCTTATCAGAACGGCAGTAAGTGGGTGGTGGATCAAGCGGAGGCTGTTTTGACCAAGAAGTAACCCAAGATACTACCAGTTGAACGGATGATTACGTGGGTAATGATAAGACCTGTCAAGCCATAAAGAGGGAGCATGATGAAAAATAGGATCAACTGCGCGATGGGCATCACAGTGCGATGGATGTAGAGCTCCTTCTTCTTTTGGTGGGCGACCAAAGTCTCGTTGAAGAGGGTGCCGGCGACAGCAAGAAGGGTTAGGGAATATATTTGGGAGTAAAAGACGGAATCCAGATATTGAGGATAGAGTAGTTTATAAAAGTATGGAGCGGCAAGCATCCATAGGCCGGCTAGCGCTAAGCCGTAGAGTGCGAGTGAGAGAGACTTCTTGGGAGTAGTATTTTGTAGCTCTTTAAAAGAGCTTCTGCTGATTTTGGGCAGAATCAGGGTGCTTAGAATTTTTTTGCCGGACTGGAGTTGTTCAACCGGAGCAATGGCGAAGGAGTAGATGGCAAGAGGGGCCGCGCCCAGGTAATGGAAGATGAGAATTTTGTCCACGTAACCGGCAATCCTACCGATGACATCCATGGCGCTTAAGTGTTTGCCGTAAGAGAGGAGTTCCGGATCGTCTCTCCTGCCGTAGCTTGCGTAAATCGCTAAAGTTTTGCGGTAAAGATAATAGGTAGTCAGAGCGGTGATTGAGAAATAGGCAAAAATGATTACCCAAATATTTTTGGTGAAAACAATGGCTATTAAGATGGTTGCGGCCGGAATAAGGTTAGAGATTATGCCGAAAAGGGAATTTCTCCGAAAATCTTTTTTGCCCAACAAATAGGCGCCGTATAGGGTCGCGCTTGTGGTTATAGGCAAAGAGATACTCATCAATAAGAAAGAAGTAGATAAAAGCAGGTTGCCATTAACCAAGTAATATCCAAATAATGCGATCCCGCCTAGAAAAATTCCTAAACTCCACTTGAGATTATGGCGGAATCCTCGCGAAAGGACTTCAAACCCTTTGGCCACCGATTGAGTGACGGCGACTCCCAGACCGGTAAGACTGAAGGCTCCTACTATTCCCGCCATTGAGAGCACGAACTTGTATATTCCGAAGGATTCTTTTGAAATCAGATTGGCGAAGGCGATGGAGACGAAGAAGCCGAGAAATGTGGCGATGGCTTGGCCGAACACAAGCCAGCCGCCGCCTTTGGCCAGATAAATCATGTCAGTTTTGAATAAACTTTCGCCCTTGCGGAGGGTTTGGTAAAGATAATTCCTCAAATCAAGCATTGTTACTTAAAGTAACATGAAATACTGTAATTGTAAATAAGTAAAACCATGTTATAATTTTTAAAGATTCGTACACTTGTGGAGGATTCCCAATGAGTTTCAAGGTACTTTTCGTCTATCCGAACTTTCGGGGCGAGACGCTCGTGCCGCCAGGTATCACTCTTCTATCGCGTATTTTGAAGAACCACGGCTTCTCGGTTGGTGTCTTCGACACGACCGATTATGGTCTCGATCTCACCAAAGATTACGAGAGGCTCACTGAGCAGTCTCTTGGCGTCAGGCCATCCCCGCATAGGAAGCTCAAGAGGACGGATCGGAATCCGTGGGTTGATCTCAATGATCAGGTGAATTCTTTCGGTCCAGACCTCATCGCCATGTCTTGCACGGAATCGACTTTCGAGCTTGGCATTGAGGTTGTCAGGCGCATCGAGCATCGCGATCCCAAAGTGATGCCGGTGATCCTCGGCGGCTCGTTCGCCACCTTCGCTCCGAAGCGTGCACTCGATTTTCCGGAAATCGACATCGTCTGTGTCGGCGAAGGGGAAAAGCCACTTCTCGAACTCTGCCAGAAGATGGAGAGAGGGGGGGATTGGCGCAATGTCGCCGGTCTCGTGTATCGCGACCGGTTCGGCATGATTCGCCAAAATCCGCCACCGGAACCGATCGACATGAATGACAACCCGACGAATTTCGATCTTGGCCTCTTTGATCCGGAGCGACTCATTCGCCCGATGGCGGGAGAGCTTTACCGGATGGCGCCGGTGGAGACCATCAGAGGCTGCGTCTACCATTGCGGTTTCTGCAACTCGGCTGATACCGGCAAGCGGATGAAGTCGATGGGAAAAGTCCGGGAAGAACTTTTGTACTATCGCGATGCCCAT
>MHWG01000021.1:38348-39307 GCA_001824005.1 Candidatus Zambryskibacteria bacterium RIFCSPLOWO2_01_FULL_47_14
GAGTATGCATTCTTCTGGGCCGACACGTTCCTGATGATGTCTCGGCAAGAACTCGATGAGTTCTGCGAGATGTATCAGGATGTGAAGCTGCCATTCTGGGTGCAAACCAGAGTGGAGACTGTTACCGATTGGCGACTGAAAGCGCTTCAGGTGGTCGGTCTTCGTCGGGTCGCTTTCGGCATTGAAAATGGCGACGAAAAGTTCAGGCAGACGGTGGTCAGAAAGGAGTTTACTAACGACGAAGCGGTCAGGGCGCTTGCCATCACTGCAGACCTCGGGGTGGTTTACAATACCAACAATATCGTGGGTTACCCCCACGAGACGCCAGAAATAGCGCGGGAAACGATCCTTCTCAATCGACGTTTTCCCAACGTCGATACGACCAATTGCTTCACCTTCACACCGTACTACGGTACGCCGGCGAGGGACGAAGCAGTCAGAGCGGGGTTCATGGATCCGGACCTCATCGCGCCCGGCAATGCAGAAGACTCGGTCCTCGATATGCCTCAATTCCCAAGGGAGGAAATAAGGCGGTTTCGCCTGACCTTCGCTCTCAAGGTAAAGTTCCCGGAGTCTCGATGGCCGGAAATTGACAGGGCTGCCGAGGGCACTCCGGAGGCTAGTGTTCTGCTCGGGGAACTTCAGGCGGAATATCGCCAGATGTTCTTTGGGGAATCGAAGAACTCGTTCTAGTTTCAAGGCCTCGTCCCCGATTCGTCGGGGCCGGGGCTTTTCTTATATCAATAGTGTGATAATATATAGCATTAATGAATAAACAAATTCTGCGGAATGTCATTTTTACAGGTCTTTTTCTGGTTCCGTTTGTCCCCTTTCTCGTTTCCAGCTCCTTCTTCTTCCCCTTTATTACCACCAAGGCCTTCGCCTGGAGGACTATTACGGAGGTAATCTTTTTCGCGTGGATTATTCTAGCTCTCCTTGATAAGACTTATCGACCCAGG
>MHWG01000021.1:39315-65626 GCA_001824005.1 Candidatus Zambryskibacteria bacterium RIFCSPLOWO2_01_FULL_47_14
GGCACTTTATGCGATAGCTTTTCTCCTTGCGACCATTGGTCTCTCTACTTTAACCAGTATTGATGTTGCCAGAAGTTTCTGGGGCGATTACGAACGGATGGAAGGATTAATCCTCTTCCTGCACCTCGGAGCGTTCTTTCTGGTGATTGGTTCCATGTTCCGTGAAATTGATTGGGAGAAGTGGTGGAAGACTACGCTCTTTGCTTCCCTACTCATGATTATTTATGTCCTGCTCCAGCTTGCCGGAACAATCGCCATTCACCAGGGAGGCGTGCGCGTTGACGGCACTCTGGGCAATGCCACATACCTCGCGGTCTATATGCTCTTCCATATTTTTATCGCGCTATACTTCCTCTGGCGCGAGTATTCAAACAGAATGTCGAGATGGTTGTATATCTTCCTGATCTTGGGACAAGTTTTTATTCTCTACCATACCGCTACTCGCGGAGCGATCCTGGGTCTCTTGGGAGGACTCTTGATCATCGCTTTGCTTAATTTGAGAAACAAGAAGGATCCTCTCATACGCAAGGGCAGTGTCATCTTGCTCGCCGTACTGCTCATTATAGCCGGAGGTTTCCTGTCTCTGCGGCAGACAAGTTTTGTCCAAAATAGTCCGGTCCTCTCACGCTTTACCCAGCTTAATTTCTCCGATATTTACCAAGGCCGTTATTATGTTTGGCCCATGGCTGTCGAAGGATTTAAAGAGAGGCCACTATTTGGATGGGGCCAGGAGAACTTCATTTATGTTTTCCAGAAGCATTATAAGCCGGAGATGTTTAATCTTGAGCCGTGGTTTGATCGCGCGCACAATACTTATCTCGACTGGCTTGTATCAGGTGGCTTCTTAGGTCTCCTTGGTTACCTCTCCCTCTATGCGGCGATTTTGTATGTCATTTGGCGCGGTAATCGAAGCTTCTCTCATGTGGAAAGGTCCATACTGACCGGACTCCTCTCGGCATACGCTTTCCACAACTTGTTCGTATTCGACCATCTTATAAGTTACATTCTGTTCTTCTCTCTCTTGGCTTACGCGTGTCAGCGTTCTCCGCACGGCACTTTGTCCCCCAGTTTTACCCTGCCGGAAAATTGGGTAAAGAAAGTCGCCTTGCCTGCGGCCGCCATTGTCTTCTTGCTGGTTTTCTACTTCGGAAACGTCAAGCCTTTAGTAGCCAATGTTTACTTAATCGAAGCGCTCAAATCACTTCAATTGCAGAAGTTTGAAAATACCGGTTCATATTTCATGAAAGCCTATAAAGCCTCGACCATAGGCAAAAGAGAAATTATCGAACATATGGCCCAGAACTCGGTTGCTTTGCTTGAGAGCAGTCTTTCTTTGGAAAAGAAGAATGAATTCTACGGCTTCGCCAAACAGGTAGTGCGCGAAGAAGCGGACAAACATCCTAATGATGCCAAGCGCCAGCTCTTGGCAGGTTCTTTTCTGGTCAACACGGGTTTCCCCGATGAAGCGCTCCTCTATTTGGAAAGGGCGCGCCAAATCATGCCGGGTAAACAGCAAGTATACTTCGATACCGCCTCCGCCTATTTTGCCAAGAACGATTCAGCTACCGGTCTATCTTTCTTCAGACAAGCTTATGATTTGGCGCCTGACTATACCGAGGCTAAGGTTATTTATCTCCTCGGCGCTATTTATGCCGGAGACAGAGCTCTCGAGAATAATCTGATTGCGAAGTTTACTGAGAAACAATTCGTTTTCGAAGACAGGATTCTTCAGGCTTACTATGGACATAAACGTTTCGCGGAAGTAATTAAAATTTTGGAAAGACGCAAGAAATTAGATCCGGGCAACGCCGCAACTTACGACGAGTACATTCGGCAGGTTCGAAATCAGTAATTGAAAATTGAAAATTCTAAATTGAAAATTTTGTTCCGGAAAGTTATCCACACATTTTCCGTCTTATCTATTGTATGTGTGCGTAGTAAGTACGATAATTAATACAAGCGTAAAAGTTTAAGAAAATTTTTACGACAGAAGTTACTAATTAACCACGAATGACATCGAATGTCGCGAATGGATTCTTATCATTCGATCAAATTCGTAAGATTCGTATCACAATGGCAAAGAAAAAGAAGGCAACCAAGAAGAAGAAAACTTCTTCCCGAAAGAAGAGAGCTTAATTACTTTTTTCCTTTCGTGTGATAAAATGCCCAGAAATGGGCATTTTATCGTCTATTTTAGGCACTCCCGAAGAGAAGAAGCTCAAGTCTTGGCGGCCTCTGGTCGAGCGGATTAACGCGCTCGAAATTGATTTTGAAAAACTCTCTCCCGAAGATTTGAAATCGAAGACGGAAGATTTCAAAAAGCGCATTTCTAACGGCGCATCGCTTGACGATATTCTCCCCGAAGCCTTCGCCGCCGTGCGCGAAGCGTCCAAGCGCACTTTGGGCCAGCGGCACTTCGACGTGCAAATTCTCGGTGGTTTGGCGCTCTATCATGGTGGCATAGCAGAAATGAAAACAGGTGAAGGAAAAACGCTTGTGGCCACCTTGCCCGCGTATCTCGTGGCCCTTGAGGGTAAGGGTGTGCACGTCGTTACCGTTAATGATTATCTCTCGCGGCGCGACGCGGCCTGGATGGGGCAAATTTATAATTATCTCGGACTTTCCGTCGGAGTGCTCAATGATCAGACTTCGTATCTTTATGACGAAACGCATACAGGTCCGACCTTGGATGAAGTGCGCGACATCGAAGGATCTTTCAAAATCGTTTATGAGTTTTTAAGACCGGCAACAAAACAACAAGCATACAATGCCGATATTACCTACGGCACCAATAACCAGTTCGGCTTCGACTATCTGCGCGACAATCTTGTTTATGACCGAAGGAATCTTACTCAGCGAGATTACAACTTTGCCATCGTTGACGAAGTGGATTCGATCCTCATCGATGAAGCGAGAACCCCTCTCATCATCTCCGGCAATACCGGCGCTGCTGGCGAACTTTATACCCGCTTCGCGAAAATTGCCGCTTCGCTCGACCAAGGCAGAGATTTTGCCGTCGATGAGAAGTTGAAGGCCATCTCCCTCACAGACGAAGGCATCAACAATGCCGAGAAGGTTTTGGGGATTGAAAACATTTATACCGAAGGCGGTATCAAGTACGTTCATCATCTTGAAACCGCCGTCAAAGCCAAAGCGCTTTATCACAAAGACAAGGAATATGTGGTAAAAGACGATGAAGTAGTGATTGTGGACGCCTTCACCGGTCGTCTCCAACCCGGGAGACGCTGGTCGGAGGGCTTGCATCAGGCGATAGAAGCAAAGGAGGGGGTAAAGATTAAAGAAGAATCTCGCACCTACGCGTCTATTACCTTCCAGAATTATTTCCGAATGTACGAGAAGCTCGCGGGCATGACTGGTACGGCGCTTACTTCCAAAGAAGAGTTCTATAAAGTGTACGGTCTTGAGACTTACGTTGTGCCGACCAATAAGCCGGTTGCGAGAATTGATCACGGCGATCAGATTTTCCAAACCCACGCCGGGAAATACAGGGCTGTGGCGAAGAAGGCTAAGGAGCTAAGTCAAAAGGGTCAGCCGCTTCTTATCGGCACGGTTTCAATCGAGCACAACGAATTGCTCTCGGAATATTTGAAGAACGAAGGCATCAAGCATAACATCTTGAACGCCAAGAATCACGAACAGGACGCCCAGATTTATGCCCAGGCCGGCAAAAAAGGCGCAGTAACGGTTGCTACTAACATGGCGGGCCGCGGCGTTGACATCAAACTCGGCGGCAATCCTTCAACTCCGGAAGAGTACGAAGAAGTAAAGTCGCTTGGCGGACTCTTCGTCTTGGGTACCGAACGCCACGACGCCCGCCGCATCGACAATCAGCTGCGCGGCCGTTCTGGCCGCCAGGGCGATCCGGGCGAGACGCAATTCTTTGTCTCTCTAGAGGATTCACTCTTGCGCATCTTCGCCGTCGATACCATCAAGAGTATGATGGGACGCTTCAATATCCCGGAAGACGAGCCGATCGAGAACAAGCTCATCACCAATTCGCTCGAGAAAGCGCAGGAGAAGATCGAAGGCTTCAACTTCGACGCTAGGAAGCACGTGCTCGAGTTCGACGATGTGCTTAATTTCCAAAGAAAAACCATTTATGAGAGAAGACGCGAGATTCTCATTGGCGGTCGTGAGGCGGTGGAGAAATATCTTTCCGGTCTCGATATCAGCGAGAAAATGCAAAAGATCCCGTTTGACAATCCGACTGTCGTCGAAGTTTTGCGCCGCGTTATCCTTCAGACTCTCGATCTCTTCTGGGTTGACCATCTCGAGATGATGGAGTATCTGCGTGGCAGCGTGAATCTGCGCGCCTACGGCCAGCGTGACCCCTTGGTAGAATACAAGAAGGACGGCCTGCGCTTCTTCCGCCAGATGGAGGAGTCGATGGCGAAACAGATTGCCGAATTCGTGGCGGTGCTTGATGTTGAGGCTTTGATAAAAGCGGCAGATTCTGACAGGAAAACCGCGCTATCGTTTTCTACTGAAAACGTACGCTCCGCTCCTGCCGCCGCAGTCCGCGACGCTTTTCCTGTTCAGAATCTGCCGGGAGGGGAGAAGATGGGCCGGAACGACCCGTGCCCCTGTGGTTCCGGTAAGAAGTACAAAAAGTGTGGCCTCTTGAATACTCCAGAACATCAAGAGAGAATGGCGGCGAAAAATGAAAATTGAAAATTTAAAACCCCATGCAAGAAGCTCTAGACATTCTCAGGCTCATAAATGACGTGGTTGTGCGCCCGGATCTCTCGAGCGCGGTCATCATCTTCTTCGTGGCGCTTGCCAACGAGCTTCTCATGGTGGTGCCTTACGCGCTTATCCTGGCCGGCCAGCTTATTTTCATCAACGGCTCACTCACTATGGCGCTCATGGCTAAGCTCTTAGTCTTCGTCGCGGTGCCGGTAGGTATCGGCAGTGCCCTCGGTACCTTGCCCGCTTACGCTCTGGCCTACTTCGGCGGGAAGCCCTCGGTAGGGAAGCTTCACAACTATCTTCGCTTCAACTGGCGCGATGTAGAGAAGATCAATGCCCGCTTCAAGGGCGTGTGGTATGACGAAATAATCTTCCTCATTATTCGCGCGATTCCGGTCATTCCCTCCCTTCCGCTCTCGCTCGCGGCGGGCTTCTTCAGAATGCGTTTTATGCCGTACCTCGTCTTAACGGTGGTGGGTCTTACGGTGCGCATGATGCTTACCCTGATTCTCGTTGGCGTCGGCTTTGGTGGTTTGTCTGAACTGATGTTTTTGCTGTATAATTAACAATATATGAAAGGGATGAAAGGAAAATCAATTGCCTGGATTATCGTTATGCTGGTCATTATCGGAGGAGTGGTCTGGTTAGTGAGGACTCCCGGCAAACCGGGAGAGCTCGACGCCTTCGCTCAATGCATCAAGGACAGTGGAGCCACGTATTATGGCGCTTTCTGGTGTCCGAACTGCAAGAATCAGGAGGCCCGTTTTGGCCGTTCAGCCAAGCTCCTGCCGCGAATCGAATGCTCAACGCCCGATGGTAAGGGCCAGTTACAAGTCTGCAAGGAGGCCAAGGTCGAAGGGTATCCGACTTGGGACTTCGCCGACGGCACGAGGGAGGTGGGCAACTTGCCGCTTGAAAGTTTGAGCCAATTTACCGGCTGTTCTCTGCCTGCGCAAGAATGATCGAAACGATAAAAAATTTTCTCCCATATCTTGTGCTATTTTCGCATGCGCTCCTGGCATTCTTGGTGGTTGCCGTAATTTTTCGAAGTTCTTTCGGAGGGAAGGTAGTTGATTTTATCGGTAAGTACTCGCTCTTATTCGGAGTTCTCATCTCTCTCGGAGCAGTTGCCGGCAGTCTCTTTTATTCCGAAATTGTCGGTTACGAAGCCTGCGTCCTATGTTGGTGGCAGAGAGTCTTCCTTTATCCGCAGCTTGTCTTGTTCTCGGCGGCTCTCTGGAGAAGCGACCGTTCGGTATTCAATTATTCGATTGCGCTTTCTCTTCTCGCCGGAGTAATCGCGCTGTATCAGGCTTATGTTTACTGGGGTGGGGCCTCGCTTCTGCCATGCACGGCCGCCGAAGGTGCTTGTTCGAAAATATATGTCATGGAGTTCGGCTATATTACCATTCCCGTCATGTCACTTACCGTCATTCTCTACTATTTTCTTCTCGCCTGGATAAACCGCCTGTATAGAAATGAGAATCGTAACGCATAACGGCCACTTCCACGCCGACGAACTTCTGGCGGTAGCGACGCTGCTTATCAAATTTCCAGACGCGGAAGTGGTAAGAAGCCGTGACGAAGCCGTAATCGGCTCTGCGGATATCGTAGTTGATGTGGGGCTCTCCTACGATCCGGCAAAGTTCCAGTTTGACCACCATCAGGTCGGCGGGGCGGGAGTAAGAGAGAATGGCGTTCCCTACGCATCCTTCGGGTTGATTTGGAAGGAGTATGGCGAAGAAATTGCGGGCGGATCCGAAGAGGCGCGAATAATCGAGGAGAAGCTCGCCATGCCGATAGATGCCGGTGACAACGGCGTTGATTTATATCAGCCGACAATCGGGGATGTGCGGGAGTATTCTCTCGGGGACTTTTTCGAATCCTTCGCCGAGCAGGCCGAATCCATGGAGGATTACGACCGCAACTTTTTCGAAGCCCTGACGCACGCACGCGGGCTTATAAGGAGAGAGATTGAAGATGCCAAAAATACCGCAAGAGACTGGCGGGAAGTTCAGAAAATATATGATTCAAGCGAGGATAAGAGAATTATAGTTCTCCCTCGTCATGCAAAGTGGAAACGCGTGCTTATTTCGACCGAAGCGGTGTACGTGGTTTACCCGAGGCCTAACGGCAGCTGGAGTTCTCAGGTGGTGCCGGAAGATTCCAATACTTATAAGGCAAAAAAGATGTTCCCCGAACCCTGGGCCGGCCTTGTCAGCCGGGAGCTTGCGGCGGCATCCGGTGTGGCCGATGCTATTTTTTGCCACAAGGCTGGGTTTCTGGTCGGAGCCGAGAGCCGGGAGGGAGCCATAGCTCTCGCGCGAAAAGCGCTCGAGAATTAATCTAATTTCTAATTGCTCTAATTATTCTAAATTTTGGCATTATTTAGGTCAATTAGGTCATTTAGGTCATTTAGGTCAATTAGGTTAATTAGAATAATTAGGGTAATTTAATACCATGTTTATTGATGAATTAACTCTTCACTTGAAGGCCGGGCGTGGTGGCGACGGGGTGGTGCGCTGGCGGCATGAGAAGGGCAAGGAGAAAGGCGGGCCCTCCGGCGGCAACGGCGGCAAGGGCGGCGACGTGTACGCCAGAGCAGTCCGCGACATAGGTATCCTCGCAAATTACCGTAACATAAAAGTTTTTGAAGCAGGGCGCGGCAAGGACGGCGAGGCTGATTCGCGCCAGGGGGCAAGCGGCAGTGATATTGAAATTAAGTTTCCTGTCGGCTCAAGATTAATAAACCTTACAACAGGCCATAAAATCGAATTATTGAATGGAGAGGAAAGGGTACTCCTCCTCAAGGGAGGCCGCGGCGGTCTTGGCAATGAACATTTCAAAGGTTCGACTAATATCCGCCCCAGGGAAAAGACCCTCGGGGAAGCCGGAGAGGAGGCGGACTTTCTGATCGAACTTCTTCTAATCGCCGATATAGGCCTTATTGGATTGCCCAATGCCGGCAAATCGAGTTTGCTTAATACGCTTACTCGCGCCAAGGCGAAAGTGGGTCCTTTCGCCTTTACAACGCTTGAGCCTGGTTTAGGAACGTTTTATGGACTGGTGCTGGCGGACATTCCAGGACTCATAGAAGGTGCCGCCCAAGGCAGAGGTTTAGGGCACAAATTCTTAAAGCATATTGAAAGGACTAAGGCGCTTATGCATTGCATCTCGGCAGAAGAGGCCGATCCGCTCGAAGCCTATAAGATTGTGAGGAAAGAGCTCGAGCTCTATAATATGAATGTCGCAAGAAAGCCAGAAGTGGTATTGCTTACCAAGGCCGACATTATTTCAGAGCAAGAAGTGGAAGAAAAAATTAAAATATTAAAATCGGTTCGTGAGACGGTAGTTCCAATCTCGATTTTGGATGATAAAGCTCTGAAAAATTTACAATTTACAATTCTTAATTTCCAATGAAAATTGAAAATTATCGGCTTACGGTAGGGCTCGAGATACATGCTGAACTGAAGACCAGAACCAAGATGTTCTGCGATTCTAAGAACGATCCAAATGAAGTGCGGCCGAATGTAAACATCTGCCCGGTTTGCATGGGCTACCCGGGCACTCTGCCTGTCATCAACAAAGAAGCCATAAGGGCGGTGTTGCGCCTGGGGGCGGCCGTTCTCGGCAAGCTGGCGGATTATACTGAATTCGACCGGAAAAATTATTTTTATCCCGACATTCCCAAGGGCTATCAGATAAGTCAATACAAGCATCCTTTGGTCAGCGGAGGAGAGCTTGCGGGCGTTAAATTGACGCGTGTGCATTTAGAAGAAGATACAGCAAGGTCATTGCATGACAAAGGAGATGAGAGCTTGATCGACTTCAACAGAGCGGGGATTCCGCTTATGGAATTGGTTACTGAGCCGGTAATAACAAGCGCCGCGGATGCGGTAAAATTTGCCAAAGAATTGCAATTGCTCCTGAACTATCTGGATATCGCGGAGGCGAATATGGAGAAGGGAGAAATGAGAGTCGAAGCAAACATATCCGTATCAAGGTCAGACCTTAAGAATGATTCCAAGGTCGGACCCTTGGGTACGAAAGTGGAGGTTAAAAACCTGAATTCATTCAGAGCTGTTGGCAAGGCTATCGAATATGAATATAAGAGACAAGTGGAAATTCTTGAAAGCGGGGAGAAAGTGGTGCAGGAAACGCGAGGCTGGGACGAGAATAAGTCTGAAACGTTCTCGCAAAGAGCCAAGGAAGAATCTCATGACTACCGTTATTTCCCGGATCCGGATTTGCCAAAACTCTTTATCAAAGAGTTGAATTTCGATTTAACTCTTCCTGAACTCCCGTGGGAGAAAAGGCACCGCCTTTTGAAGCTGGGCATTTCGGCAGAGCACGCCGAAATTTACGTAACCCAGCCGGGGTGGGGTGGCTACTTTGAAGAGGTGGCAAGCCAACTTGGCGGTTGGACCGCCAAGTTGGTACTGGCTTCTAATTACATTACTTCAGAATTGAAGGAGCCTATCGATGCCAAAGAATTTGCAGAAGTTATTAATATGATCTCAAGCGGAGAGCTTTCTTCAAAAGGAGCAAAGGCGGTTTTGAAGATAATAGGAGAAAAAAGCGGGGAGGCGAGGAAAATAGCGGAAGAAAATAATTTGCTCCAGGAGAGCGATAGGGGAGTATTGGACAAAATTGTGAACGAAGTTTTATCCGAAAACAAAGAAGCTCCCATTCCGTATCTGGTTGGTCAAGTTATTAAAAAGACTGGCGGGAAGGCCAATCCAGTTATTGTTCAAGAATTATTGTTGGAGAGGAGAATAAAGGGATAAAGGGTAA
Organism: Candidatus Zambryskibacteria bacterium RIFCSPLOWO2_01_FULL_47_14; assembly: GCA_001824005.1. The sequence continues at coordinate 48,820 of MHWG01000021.1, forward strand.
AAAGGGAGTAAGAGGTATAATGGATTTAACCCATTAAACCCATTAAACCCATTAAACCCATTAAACCCATTAAACCCATTAAACCCATTAAACCCATTAAACCCATTAAACCCATTAAACCCATTAAACCCATTATTCCCTTTAGTCCCATTGAATGACCATCAAACCAGCACGGAATCCATACGGATACAGAAACCTTCTGGTTTATAAGAAAGCTGACGAGCTCCAGTCTTTATGCGCAGAATTCACAAACACCTTTCCTGGGAGGGAAGATACTTTAATTAAACTTGCTGACCAGATGAATCGCTCGGCTCGCTCTACAAAACAGAATATTACAGAAGGTTGGAAGAGGATTTCACCGATATTTGGAAAGGGCATTATCCGGAGTTAAAGGGTTCAATGGGGTTAATGGGTGAAATGGGAGGAAGGGGAGGAGGAAAAAGAGGAGAAATAGGAGATATTGAGAAATTGAAATTCTATCCACTCGATACTTCGTTGCCGCAAGTTGTTCAACTGAAACTGAGAGCGAAAGAAATTAATTTATTGATTGAGAATTTGCAGAAATCTTTAGTAATAAAAATGTCTTCGAGTATGACTTTGCCTGCCGGGGAGAGGATAAGATTGAGAGAACAGGTGGAAGATGATTTCGATCATTGGCTTGCGAATGAGAGAAAGAAATTTGATAAAAGGGATTAAGAGGAGTAATGGGTAAAATGGGAATAAGGGATTAAGAGGAGTAATGGGCAAAATGGGAATAAGTGATTAATGGGTGAAGGGGGACAAGGGAGAGGGAAAATGTCTCACCGCTTTATTTTTTACCCCCCCATTATCCCCATTACTCCCCTTATCCCCGTTAGTTCATTAGGATTTATTCCTCGAGATGCTGGATCGTTAGTTTTTTGATTTGTTTTCTGGCGTTCGATTTGTCCGTGCCGCTTTCGATGTCCTCGATTATGTGTTCTAGTGCAGAAAGTTTGTAAACCCGATAATTATTCATAGGGTGTCTCTGGGCCCGGAATTTGCCCGATTTATCCCAGTTCCGAAGAGTGAGGGGAGAGACCCCTAGTATCTCGGCCGCTTCCTTGATGGAGAAATATATCTCTTGGGTCATAAACATTAATAATTTAGCATATGTGTTAATATGTACAAGCGTATGAATCCCGTTAGAAGTTTAATAAACATATGTATGGCAACAATATTATTACAAGTAAAACTTCTAATGGGATGAAGCTTAAGATTCTATCAGTCTTTTTAGTAGCTTTTGCCGGCGCACTAGTTGTTAGAACTTTTGTGCTCGAAGGATTCATCGTCATCGGCGATTCGATGGAACCGGCTATACGTTCCGGAGATTACGTTTTCATAAATAAATTGGCGTTCACTCGCAGGGAGCCACAGCGCGAAGAAGTAATTGTAGCTTCCTCAAGAGACGGCCAGAGGATTATAAAAAGAGTCATCGGCCTTCCGGGTGAACGCATAACTATTGAGAATGGCAGGATCATAGTCAGGTCTGCTCGTACTGATCCGGGGAAAGAACTTGAAGAAATTTATTTAAACCAAGGACAAACCTCCTCCACCACGGGCATATCTCTCATAAAACTCGATCCGGGAGAGTACTTCGCTCTTGGAGACAATAGAAACGTGAGTATTGATTCCAGAGAACTTGGGCCGATTGATAAATGGGATATAAAAGGAAAAGTTATTGGAAGTCTTAACATTATTCATTTTACATATAAAGGTTTTTAAATCTTTCTAAGTATAGATTATTAAGGTTTATAAGACTTCACGTAGGTAAAGTTTCAAATTTTTAGTTCTCAATTTTACAATTTTCATTGAATTTTCAATGTTTATTGTTTGAAAATTAGTTTATTGGCAATTGATTGAGAATTCAAAATTGGGAATTGGAAATTTCGGCTTTAGTTGTCCCCATTTTTTATGTGTAAGGCTGAGTTCCCAAATGTATAATAAATACAACGTGAAAGATGAACCGATACAGGATATCGGCACAACAAAAAACCAGTTAGCAAGACCGGAAGAAAGCGCAAAGTGGCTTTCGATGTCGGATGCTGCGCTTCTTACTCCTTACAGCGCGGAATACCTATCGCTTCTTGCCCGTAAGAAAAAAATTGCTTCCAAAAAAATCGGCAACGCTTGGTACACGACGAAAGCCGAACTTGACTCTTACATGCGGCGACAGATGGTGCGGGTGCAGATTTCGAATGGCTCGAAGAACGAAACTTTTTCCGAGCTTGAGCCATGGCGATCTTACGGTCAAGACGTCAGAAAATATTTGCTTGAAAATGAGCTTGCGGCTCCGCCTGTTTATACCGCGCATGTAGAGCAGGCTCTGGAGAAAGTGCTGGACAAAAAATTTCCAATTTCCAATGAAAATTCTAAATTAAAAATTGAAAATTTCCCGGGGACCAAGCATTTCAAAGTCGCTACATCAAGCAAAGTTCTTATTGCGGCGACGCTTGCGGCGATTGTACTCTTCTCCATACTGCCGGTGCCGTTCGTCTTCAGTTTCGTCAGCCGCTCTGTCGATTATGTGAGAGAAGCCATCAACGACGCCAACACCGTCATGGGTTTCCGTCCCGGCACTCACGCCAACGAAATTCTCCTCCTCGACAAAGAAGGCAATATCTCGATCATGGGCCACATCGAGACCGAAGGCCAGCTGAAATCATTTGTTGTTCAAGGCATAGCGCCGATCGTGGTGGACTCAACCACCACGGTAGAGAATCTCTCCGCCGACAGCGTGGACGGAACCTCTTCGGAAGAATTCACGCTGGCCTTCGTGACCGAGAACGGCAACGTAACGGCGGAAGACGTGTATCTTAACGGCAATGTCGAAGTAGGCTCTACTCTAGAAGTAAAAGGCGCTACCGAACTGCTCTCGACGCTTGAGGTCAAGAATTCACTTAAAGTATGGGGAGAGGCCGAATTTAAACAGGCACTCGAAGTGATGGGTCCGGCATATTTCGAAATGTTGGTTACTCTGGCCAATGACGCCAAGATCAAAGGCAATCTCGAAGTCGATAAGAACATCACGGTCAAAGGCGGTGTTGAATCTCAAAGTTCCATTATCGGCAAGGGCGGTTTATTCGGCCGGCTCGGCGTCTCCGGAAGCTTCTCGGCCGGCGGCAAAATCACTCTCGGCAGTGATGACGAGACGCTCACCATCAATGCCAAGAATGTCACCATCGATAGCGTCGGCAACGCCGCCTTCGATGGCTCTCTTGGCGCCCTAAGTTTGTCCGTAACCGATCTCTCCGCGACTAATGCTACAACGACGAATCTCTTCTCCACCACCGCCTCATCTACGAATTTGTTTTTCACCACTGGCAATGGTGGCAACTTCACTTCCACCGGTCTTGGCACTCTTGCAAACCTCTTGCTCAATGCTTCCAGCACTTTGCAGAATTTCACTTTTGTAAACGCCACCGGCACTGCTGCCACCACCACCAACCTCTTCTCAACCACCGCAAGCTCCACCAACTTATTCTTCACGACCGGGAACGGTGGCAACTTCACTTCCACCGGTCTTGGCACTCTTGCAAACCTCTTGCTCAATGCTTCCAGCACTTTGCAGAATTTCACTTTTGTTAACGCCACCGGTACCTCGGCGACGACGACAAGCCTGTTCTCGTCGCAAGTCACAGGAACCAATATCCAAAGTACAAATCTTGACTTCACTAGTGCTACTGGCACCTCGGCTACCACTACAAACTTCTTCAGCACCACCGCTTCTTCTACCAATCTTTTCTCCAACAACTTTAATTTCGGCGCTGGTTCGATTAATGCCTTGACTCTCACCGGCCACACAGTCGCCTCTCTAGGCAATCTCAATATAGGTTCATCCGGAACAAGGTTCGGTACCATTTACGCCGACATCGTGGATGCGACCAGTCTGGTCGGCACTGTTGTGACAGGAAGCACTTCCGCGAATGACTGGACGATCAACAGCGATAACGCGACCGCTGATACGGAGAATATGACTCTAGCCTTTGAAAGGGGCAGTGCCACTCCCAACGCACTTCTCACTTGGGACTCCGCCAATGATCGCTTCACCTTCAACTCTGATGTGGCTGTCCTCTCAGGCATCGGCAATGGCTCGCTTCTCGTCAATAGTTCCACCACCCTCCAGAACTTCACCTTCGTAAACGCCACCGGCACCTCTGCCACGACAACAAACTTCTTCACCACAAACGCTTCCTCCACAGACTTCCGTTCCAACACGGGAACATTCGGAACACTCTCCGGCGGTTCGCTCACAGTCTCAAACCTCACTTCCGGCCGCATACCCTTCGCCTCTACTGCCGGACTTCTCTCTGATTCCACCGGTCTTCTTTGGGATAACACCCTCTCCAGACTTACTGCCACCAATGCAATCTTTACTACTTCCACTACTACTTCCGCTACTTCCACCAACTCATTCGCTACCACAGCGTCTTCTACAAATCTCTTTGCCACCGCACTCACAGCAGGGGACTCTACTCTAGGCGCCATCACTTCAGGCTTGATAAACTCCCAAACCATTTCCTCTGCCGCCAACTTTACTGGAACTCTCACCGTTACTGGTGGTCTCTCTACTCTTTCCAATCTTCTCCTCACCGGCTCATCCACCCTCCAGAACTTCACCTTCGTAAACGCCACCGGCACCTCTGCCACGACAACAAACTTCTTTGCTACTACTGCATCAAGCACAAATCTTTTCTCCTCACTTCTCACCGTTGGAGGGAATGGTTTGGTAATTGATTCAAGCAGAAATGTGGGGATTGGGACGACTTCTCCTCAAACCAAGCTCCATGTGTATAACAACTCTGGTGATGGAGCAGTAAGAGTAGAAGGAAGTACGACTAATTCTGGCTACATAAACTTCCGCGATGCATCTGCTGCAAACTCGAATGCTTATATAGGAGTAGAGAATAGCACTGGAGGTAATATAATTAGTGGTACAACAGCTTACAGCGCAGCATTTGGAACCGCTGGAGCGAAGAGTCTCCACCTTGGCACCAATAACGCAACTCGCCTTACCATAGACTCTTCCGGCAACGTTGGCATCGGGACGACCACTCCCAACAACATAATCGACGTTTACTCGACCTCGAAGAGCGCCGTTGGCTTCTCCGGCGCTTCCGGCTCAACATACAAATGGACTCTAGGCATGGATGTCTCGAATGGCGGGAGATTCTCCGTTGCTTCATCTACCGCGCTTGGCACCACGGACAGATTGGTGATCGACGGCAACGGCAACGTCGGCATCGGGACGACGAATCCGGGAAGCAAACTTGCTGTAAATGGCAGTTTCGCCATACTTGGATCTGTGGAAGACACCAGTCAGGATGCGACCGGAGGCACTATTACTCATAGCGGCGGATACACGATCCACACTTTCACCTCCAGCGGCACATTCACCATGAATAGTGCAAGTACATCAGTTGAAGTACTAGTTATCGGCGGCGGCGGCGGCGGATTCGGCAATAGAGGCGGCGGCGGCGGCGCCGGAGGTTATCAGTATAATGCCAACTATTCCGTTAGTGCTCAAGCATATACTGTTACCGTGGGTGCTGGCGGAGCGGCAGGAAACTGGAATCAAACGCCAGGATCTTCAAATGATGGCGGCAACTCAGTCTTTGGTACCATTACAGCCACCGGCGGCGGTTCCGGAGGCGTCCCAACCCAAGGTGAAAACGGACGTAATGGTGGAAGCGGTGGAGGTGCCGCTGGTGGAGATGGTGATCCCGGCTCTGGTGGTACTGGCGGAACTGGATCGCAAGGTAGTAATGGAGGTAATGGTGGCTCCAATGCTGGAGCAGGTGGTGGAGGTGCGAGTGCTGCCGGTGCATCGGTAACCGATGGAGCTCCAAAAGATGGTGGGAATGGCGGAGCCGGTACAGCTAATTCAATTTCAGGTGCATCGGTAACATATGCCGGCGGCGGCGGTGGAGGTGGCTCAAAAGCAGGTGATTGTACAGGATCTGTGAGTGGCGGCACAGGGGGTGCTGGCGGCGGCGGAAACGGTAGCACCGGTAATGGTAGCAATGGTACAGCTAACACCGGTGGCGGCGGTGGAGGTGGAGGTTCGACAGGCGGCACTGGTTGCGGAGGTAACGGCGGTCTGACCGAAGGCGGTGCGGGCGGTTCTGGTATTGTTATCATTCGTTATCGCACCCCTACGGGTATCGGAAGCATTTTTACCATCACTTCTGCTGGACTTGTCGGCATCGGGACGACAGCTCCCGACTCAATCAAGCTTGACGTGGAGGACGACATCGAAGTCGGCACCGGCACAACCGGTTGTGTCCGCGATGCCGACAACACCACCCTGGTCGGTTCCTGCGTCTCGGATGAACGGCTTAAGAAAAATATTACGGAGCTTTCCTCCGATACTTTAGAGAAGGTCGCGAAGCTCCGTCCAGTCATTTTCGAATGGCGAAACGATGAATACCCGTGGCTTAATGGTCAGCCGGGTATGAATTACGGTCTCATCGCTCAAGAGGTGGAAGAAGTTTTCCCGGATATGGTCAATATGGATGATAAAGACTTTAAGCGAGTTTCCTACGACATTAGTTTGACCATGCGTCTGCTCCAAGCCATCAAAGAACTTTATGCCGAGCTTCTAGCTCTAAGAGATGAAATGCTTGCCTTCGCGGAACGCTTCGTTTCGAAGGAAATTGTGGCTACCGAGAAGATATGCATCGGCAATACCTGTGTCAACGAGCAGCAGTTGATAGATCTGCTTGCCTCGACCGGAGTGGTGACGTATGCGGAGACGAGAGAGACAACCAATGACCAACAACCAACGACTAACGACCAACAATCGACGGCTACTTCGACTCCGGCAACTACTGAACAGACAACCAACGATCAACAACCTACAACCAACGACGAAGAACCGACCACGGAAGAAACACAAGGAGATACGTTGAACGGCAGCGCAGCGCGTATCGAAAGTACGTCTGACGTCAGCGCGGATGACATAGAAGACACGCAGCCCGAGACGATACCCGCGGCGCAGACGAATAACGAATCTACTGCGGAATCCGCTTCGGAACCAGTACCGGCAGGGGAACCGACAGTAACAACGACAGAATAATTTTCAATTTACAATTTTACAATTTTCAATCAAGAACCAATGACTTAATTTTCAAACATTGAAAATTGAAAATTCAATGAAAACTGAAAATTCTAAATTGAAAATTCTCTAGAATACTGTTTTTCCTATGTATCTTTATTAATGTTTATAATAGTTACGGAATTTTTGGGGAATTTTCTATAAACCGTTATTTCAAAATCAAAAATAGCATTATTTTGTACGATTAGTACTATTCACAGTTCTGTAAATAAATGTTTAGTGGGAATGAATCTTAAAATGTATAATGATTACAGGCCGATTTTGAAGTTTGGCCGCGCGCTTTGAAAAAAATAAGAATGAAAAATTTTAAGAATCCCCGCAACTTTCTAATTTTCGTTTTAGCGGCTTTTGTCTCTTTGCCGGCTGTAGACTTCTCCAATATGCGCTTGGAACCCCTCTCTCTACCAAGTACACCTCTCTCATTGGTGAGAGAAGAATTTATCACCAATCTCGAAGAGCTTAAAGGCGAGAGCAAAAAGATTCTAGCCCGGTTCGAAATCGGGGCAAACCCCTCGACCTTGCTCGGGGCAAACCCCTCGACCTTGCTCGGGGCAAACCCCTCGACCTTGCTCGGGGCAAGCAATCTTACCGCATCGGCCTTCCTCTCCGATTTCAAAAACTCGACAATGAATTTGAGAGAGAGCTTAAGCGCCTTAGGCAGAGTTGCGTGGAAGAAATTATTCCTCGCAAACTCTCTCGAGAATGCGACTGGAAACGCCGAGACACCGCCGGCAAACCAGAATATAGAAATCAGAAACCAGGAACAGACGGAAAAGAAAGAAGAAAAGAGAGAAGACGTAGAGCAAGCGATTACTACCGTTGTCCAATCAATTCCTTTCGACATCTCTTCCTTCAAGCAAGAACTGTTGAGAGAACTCGATGCCTACATCACCTCCTTCAAATCCACTCAAGTCCAATCGGCGATCTACCAGACAGTGACGAGGCAGTCTAACGCCGATGCAGACAGGAGATCGGTAACAATCTCAAACGTTATCACCGGAGGCACTCTCTCCGGCTCCACCATAACCGGCGCCGATGTCTCCGGTCCTTCGGGGAACTTCACTTCACTCACCTTCAATACTGCCACCGGTACTTCCGCTACTTCCACTAACTTCTTCAGCACCTACGCCTCTTCCACCAATCTTTTCGCTACCGCTTTCAACTTCGGTTCGGGAGTCTTTGGCAACTCCACTTCTTCCAATGCCACCACGACAAATCTCTTTGCGACCACAGCCAGCTCGACAAATCTCTTCTTCACCACCGGCTCTGGTGGCAACTTCACTTCCACAGGTCTTGGCACTTTCTTCAATCTTTTATTGAATGCTTCTTCGACTCTTCAGAACTTCACCTTCGTAAACGCCACCGGCACTGCTGCCACCACTACTAACTTCTTCAGCACTACCGCTTCTTCAACAAACCTCTACGCTACCAACCTCTTTGCCAACACTGCCAATCTCACCGAAAGCACCAACCTTTTCTACACTGATGCTAGAGTTAATAGCTACATCCACTCTTCCTCAACCATCCCCAAGACATATTCTGCCAACACTTTCACCGGAGCTCAGATATTTGATTCCATTACTCGTTCCACTACAACCTCTGCTACCTCAACGAATTTCTTTAGCACAACAGCTTCCTCCACCAACCTCTTCGCCACTTCCGGCAACATCGGTACACTCACCGTTGGCACATGTACCGGTTGTGGCGGGGGTGATGCCTTTGCTTGGACGCCAGGAACGGAAGGCAACTCCACTTCCACCAGACTAATCTTTGGCAACGGCTTCATCTCCCAAGCTTCATCAACTATTTCTGCTAACCTTACCATCTCTGGAAATTCAACTACGACCAATGCCACTACCACAAATCTTTTCTCTACTACCGCAAGTTCCACCAATCTTTTCTCCTCACTTCTCACCGTGGGAGGCACAGGACTGGTAGTGGACTCTAGTAGGAACGTGGGCATCGGGACGACGGCGCCGACCAGCAAACTTTCTGTAAATGGCAGTTTTTCGACAATGGGGACCACGACAGACACCAGCCAAGATGCGACTGGCGGAACCATCACTCACAGCGGCGGATACACGATTCATACTTTTACCTCTAGCGGGACATTTACCCCCAATGGCGCAGGAGACGTGGAGTATCTCGTTGTTGCCGGCGGCGGCGGAGGTAGCAGCGGTCGCGGTGGCGGGGGCGGTGCCGGAGGTATGCGTTCTGGAACGCTCTCTATCACTGCGGGCGATAAAACGGTTACGGTCGGAGCTGGTGGAGCTGGTGGTACTGCCGGGTTTGGATACGGATCGTCCGGCAGCAATTCCGTTTTCTCAAGCATTACTGCGTCAGGCGGTGGACGGGGTGCTCAGCCAGGCGGCAACGGCGGTTCTGGAGGAGGGGCGACCGAAGACAGCGGTGGTCCCTACTCAGGTGGCACTGGCAATTCTGGGAGCTATACGCCTGCTGAAGGAAATAATGGTGGTAACTCGAATGTTACAAGCGTATTTACTGGCGGTGGTGGCGGTGGCGCGGGAGCCGCTGGCAGCAATGGGTCAGCGTCTTCTGGTGGCAATGGTGGCGCTGGCAGCGCTTCCTCAATCTCAGGAGCTTCTGTTACTTATGCCGGGGGCGGTGGCGCTGGTGCATCGACTGCAGCAGCCGCCGGAAGCGGTGGGTCTGGAGGCGGTGGCACTGGTGGGACAGGGGGAAACCCACCAGGAGTTGGCACAGCTGGAACAGATAATACAGGCGGAGGTGGAGGAGGAGGTGGCTTTAACTCTACACTCGGGAGTGGTGCAAATGGCGGCGCGGGCGGTTCTGGTATTGTTATCATTCGATACCTCACTGCTACAACTACCGGAAGCCTTTTCACCATCAATTCCTTCGGCAGTGTCGGCATTGGGACGACGGCGCCGGCTCAAGCACTAGATGTAGTTGGCTCGATCCAGCTTTCAGCCAATCTTCTGCCCTCTGCCGCCCCGACTCAAGCCTCGAGTAGCCAGACGATAACTAGGGTGGATACTACTGGCAATGTTGGGCAATACACTTCCACCACCATTGGCACGGACGGTTTCCCGGTGATTGCGTATTATGACGTTACCAACACCGATTTGAAGGTTATTAAATGTGGCAATGCCGCCTGCTCCAGCAACACGGTAACGACCGCAGACACAGACGGCGGTGATCACGTTTCTATGGCCATCGGGACAGATGGTTTACCGGTTGTCTCATTTGTAAGCGTAGCGGGTAAATTGAGAATAGTGCACTGCGGCAACGCCGCTTGTTCTTCCGGCAACACCGCTATCACTCCAACCGGGACCGCGGCATCCAGCGGGATGAGTAGTTCCATTGTCATAGGCAAGGACGGTCTGCCGGTAATTTCCTACAGGGATAATACTAATGGTGACCTGGCGGTTTACCACTGTGCCAACATTTCCTGCACCTCCGGTAGCACAGTCACGGTTGATAACGCTGCCGGAGAACAGGGCTACTATGCTTCTTTGAAAATAGGTGTCGACGGCCTTCCCATAATTTCTTACTATACCCCTATGAACAATGGCGATCTAAAAGTTGTTCACTGCGGCAATGTTGATTGTTCAAGCGGGAATACCATAACGTCTCTTGAGACTACTGGAGACGTTGGGCAATATACCTCTATGGTGATTAGACAAGATGGTACGCCCCTGATTTTTTACTACGATAACACTAACGGTGATCTTAAAAGCGCCGATTGCGGGAACATAGCATGCACAAGCGTAGACGTGGCTAGCGCCGTAACAACTAATGATGTCGGTCAATATGCTTCTGCGACCATTGGTCCAAATGGCACCCCCATCGTTTCTTTTTACGACGTCACTAACGGCAATTTGATGATGACTGAATGTGCCAGCGAACTTAACGGTGCAATTCGCAGATGCGACACTGTGCAAAAAACTACAACTTTAGATTCCACTAACGATGTTGGTAAATATACTTCGATTTTTGTAGCCCCAGACGGTCTGCCGTTTATCGCTTATTATGATAACACTAATGGCGACTTGAAAACCCTCAAATGTGCCACGGCGGACTGTTCAGTTACAAGCGGCGGAGGTTCATTTAGCGCGGGCAGCAATATCGGTCACGTTGGCGCCTACTTCAACAACATCTACGCCAACTCCTACTGGGGCAAGCAGTTCCAAATTGCCAACTTCGACTTGGCGGAAGAGTATGTTGACGCAGACAACAGTTTAGAGCCGGGAGACGTTGTCTGCTTAAAAACACAAGACGCAGAAACGCAAAGCCCGAATAGCATATACAAATGCGATACAAATTCCGGGCCAACCTTAGGCATAATTTCTACTAAACCAGCTTTGATTCTCGGGGCTTGGCGAGATGACGAGCCTACGAATGTTAAGCCAGTAGCGCTTAGTGGAAGAGTCCCGGTGAAAGTGACAGATGAGAACGGCGCAATCAAAAAAGGCGACCATCTTACTCTCTCCAAAACAAAACCAGGCTTCGCCATGAAGCAAACTGAAGCAGGACAAAGTATTGGGATTGCATTGGAACAATTTTCAATTTCCAATGTTCAAACAGGGAAGGTGATGACTTTCGTAAACCTCTCTTATTGGATACCAGAGTTGGGGGAACAGATCATTTCAGACAACGCATCTTCCACAGCTTCAACTACTCCAGCCACCATTGGGGGATTAGTACGCTATGTGATAGACAAGATAAGCTCAATCTTTGAGATTGTGTTTGAGAAAGGGTTACTCAAGGTTGCTCGTTTGATAGTGGACAAGATCACCGCGAGAGAAGTCGATACAGAGAGGCTCTGTATTAGAAGTGAAGCGGGGGAGACATGTGTTACTAAGGATCAGTTGGATGCTCTCTTATCCAACGCTGGCATAGGGGCGGTGATAACAGAAGTGATGGAGGAACCAGAGGAAGAGGCACAGAATGAAGAGACACAAAGCACGGATTCGACAAGCTCACCACAAGCAGAGGCACAAAGCACCCAGCCTTCCGACTCTGCTGAAGCTACGTCGGACACGTCGGATGAACCTTCGGCGGGCGAGGTAGAAACACAGAACACAAATAGTACACAGGAACCAGAGACACAAACAGAAGAAGCAGAAGAAGTAGAGGAAGTGGAAATAGAAGAGGAGGAGATTGCGGAAGATATAGAACAGGAAGAAGAGGTAGAGGTTGAGGAGGTAGAAGCGGTGGTTGAAGAAGTAACTCCTGAGCCGATTTCAGAACCAGAACCTGAACCCCCGCAAGAGAGCGATGCTGCCGCGGGGCAAGTTGCTTCTGAATCTACTTCTGTTAGCGAACCGGCAGCAGAGCAGTCCTCCGCCGAAGGCCCCAGTGAGACACAGTAAGAAACTGGAAAATCACTCGTTTTGTGGTATTATAGATACATGAGTAAAGTTGTCATTTCTAAAGAAGAATATAAGAAACTGAAGAAGTATTCCGAGGCTTATAAAAAACTAGCCAGTCGATTTTTTGAAGCTGCAGTAAAAGATCCAATAGAGGATACTGTTACAGAATTTCGCCGCACAGGTCTTTATACCAAAGAATTTCTCAATGATTTAGAAAAAGGGTTAAGGAAATCTTCTTACTCCACGAAATGAATATAAGGCCGCTTCGTCAAGACCTTAAAGATTATTTGGCTAATCGTGGCCTTGAAAAGAAGTGGCAAAAAGCATCAAGACTATTTGGGAAGAATACAAGGCATCCTTCTCTGCATACAGAACTCCTAGAGCCCCTCTGGAAAGGCATCTATTCTTTCAGACTGGATAAAAAATATAGAGCTTTGTATTTTATCACTCGTAGCAGAGAGGTTGAGGTATTCCAGATTACTAACCACTATAAAAAGTAATAAACGAAAACCGCTCGCATTTCTGCGAGCGGTTCCGGGTGTCTATAAGCCGAATTCTGTCTGCGAATCTTACGAATTTTATCGAATGATACGAATATTCGTAAATTCGATCACATTCGCGTAGATTCGTGTATAGTTATTTATCTTGATCACATATCGCTATGTGATTCTACCCGCCTCCGCATAAAGCTTCGACGTGGTAATAGCGGCACCCCAACCAATGCTCCGCATTGGAATTTCCAATTTACAATTATCAATTTCCAATCAAATCCCAATGACCAATTTTTAAACATTGGAAATTGAAAATTCAATGAAAATTCTAAATTGAGCTTTGAAAATTTCAGTGCGGAGTACTGATGGTACGGCCTTGCATTCAGGTAAGGATTTTGCTGTTTCAGCCGGACTTAACCGGGTCATTTCTGTTCGCACCTCTATCCTTGCGGACGACAGGCGTTACCTGCTACCCTTGTCCTCTCTGTGCATATGCGGCAGAGAGGACCGAATGTTCGGACTTTCCTCTGTTAGTAACCGAAAGTTGCCAACAGCAACCATCCGACACCGGGGCTATTATATGCTAAAATTAGGCTATTAACAAGGGCAAGTTATAAGCATTTTTATCATGCAACAGAGCCATGGATTCAGTTTTTGGATTATTGCCGGATTAATCTTTCTCCTGCCGATTTTCTTCATCCCTGGTGGGGCGCTCTCTCTCGGCGTCGCTAAATCAGCGCTCCTAATCTTCGCTTCAGCTCTAGCGACACTTGTCTTCGTGGTGGAGAGTTGGCAGGAAGGGAAGATCATTATGCCCAAACACCCGATCATACTTATGATAGCGGCCTTGCCGGCGGTTTACTTTCTCTCGGCGCTCTTGGCAACACCCGCCTCGCTCTCCCTCTTTGGCTACAACTTCGAAGCCGGGACCTTCGGCTTCATGCTTCTCATCGCGGCGCTTCTTGTCCTTGCTTCTCTTCTCACCTCTCTCACTTCGCGCGCGCTCCGGGTGCTCGCGGCATTCTTCATTTCTTTCGCCATTCTCGCGGTGCTTGTTGTCATCAATGTATTGTTCGGCCCCTCAACTTTGCTCGGGGCAAGCAAAATGGGTAATCCTCTCGGCAACTTTACCGACCTTAGCGTGGCCTTCGGCCTGCTCTCCGCTTTCTCGGCTCTGGTTATCGGTACCCTTCCAACCAGAGGTCTCGCGCGCTTTATTCTCTATACCGTCTTTCTGCTCTCTACCGCTCTCCTTGTCGTAGTCGGTTTTTCGACCGGCTTCGCCTTAGCGCTTGTCGCTTCGGTAAGCATCATCCTTTATTTCTCTATAATAGATAAGGTAGATAGGGAGAGTAAGGGAGGTAAGGGGAGAATGTGGATGCCAATTATTCTCGGCGTCGTTTCGCTGGTCTTCCTTATCAATCCCAATGTTTCCGCGGACAAGACGCTCTCCAACCTGGTTTCCGGATATTTCGGCATACAAAACACCGATGTTAGGCCCTCTTTCTCGGCGACGCTCGGTATCTCGAAGGCCGTGCTCTCGCAGACGGCTCTCTTAGGCTCCGGACCCAATACCTTTGGCTCCGACTGGCTCATATACAGGCCGCGCGGGTTGAACGAAACACCATTCTGGGGTGTAACATTCCCATTTGGCGCGGGCTTCCTGCCGACGCAAATCGCGACCACTGGAATCTTGGGCAGTGCGCTGTGGTTCGTATTCTTCATAGTACTTATTGTTCTCGGAGCTAGAGCGCTTGGCCGAACGCCAGAATCGCGTGCAGAACGCTTCTCGCTTACGGCGACGCTCTTAATCTCGATTTATCTCTGGGCGGCGAGTTTCTTCTACGCGCCTTCCGCTGCGATGATCGTACTCGCTTCGGTCTTTACCGGCATATTCATCGCTTTGCTTAGAGAGACCGGCATTATCTCCACTTACGTTCTGGACATAAGAAGATCTTCGCAGGTTTACCTCGGTAGCGCGGTGATTCTAACTCTCGTTGTTCTCGGAGCGGCGGCAATAGGCTGGACGGGATATCAGAAGACATTTGCGGCATATCACTTCAACAGGGCAGTTCGGCTTTCGAATGTCGAAGGTACGCCATTCTCCGACATCGAAACTTCTCTCGTAAAGGCGATCAATCTTTCCCCCGCCGATGTTTACTTCGTGGCGCTATCCCGTCTCAACTTCGTCCGTGCTCAAATAGTCGCCAACTCGACTACGGGTACGCCGGAAGAGAATAGAGCGGTTTTCGACGAATCCATTAGGAGATCAATCGAAGCGGCCCGCCTTGCCGTCGATGCCAATCCGGCCGGATTTGAGAACTGGGTGGCATTCGGCACAATTTACGCCGCGCTCACGCCCGAGCCCTTAGCTGTGGAAGGTGCTTACGAGAATGCGCTCTTCGCCTATAACGAAGCGGCGAGAAGGAATCCCGCTAATCCGGAATTGCCCTTGCTTCTCTCCCGGCTGGAACTCAATAAAGGGAACGCAGATGCCGCCCGCTCCTACATTAGGAAAGCCATTGCCCTCAAACAGGATTATGCCGACGCTTATCTCATGCTTGCTCAGCTCGAGGTGTCTGCCGGCAATACAGCCGCGGCCATTGCTTCGGCGGAGAATCTGGCGATACTCGTGCCGGATAATCCCGGCATTCACTTTGAATTGGGTCTGCTCAAATTCTCTTCGAAAGATTACAAAGGTGCCTCCGAATCTCTCGGCAGGGCACTCGCGCTTTCTCCCGACTACGCCAATGCCAGGTATTATCTCGGCCTCTCACTTGCCAATCTCGGCCACTTCGCCGAAGCGCAAGCACAACTCGAGAGTCTCGAAGTTTCGAATCCAGAAAACGCCGATCTCAAGGCGGCTCTGGAAGCCGTGAAGAAAAATAAAGTTCCGGCCGCAAGATAGAGAACCTATGGTAAAGAAGATTTTCGGATTTTTCGGCCGGGAGACGCAGGCTCTAAATCAGGCCGCTCTGCTTCTTGGATTCTTCTCTTTCTTCTCGCTTCTTTTGGCATTCTTGCGCGACCGGCTTCTTGCTCACATCTTCGGCGCGGGAATTGAGCTCGACATCTACTATGCCGCTTTCCGCATACCCGACTTTATCTTCGTCACCGTCGCTTCTGTCGTCTCGCTCTCGGTGCTCATACCCTTCATCATAGAGAAGGACTTGGAGAGCAGGGCCGCTCTCCGGGAGTTCATCGACAGCATCTTCTCTTTCTTCGGCTTGCTCATAGTGGTAGTGTCCCTTACGGCTTATTTCCTCATGCCTTGGATCGCCGATCTCCTCTTCAAAGGCATGACATCTCCGGCGCTCGAGAAATTGATCTTCCTCTCGCGCCTCATGTTGTTCTCTCCGATCATTCTCGGATTTTCGAATCTCTTCGGGTCGTTGACGCAGGCCTTCAACCGCTTCACTCTCTATGCTTTAGCACCCTTGCTCTATAATCTTGGAATCATCCTGGGTATCGTCTTTCTGGGGAAGGGTCTAGGCACTACGGGGATAGGCATAGGTGTTGTGGCGGGGGCGTCGCTTCATGCGCTTATCCAAGTGCCATTTCTCATAAAGTCCGGTCTTTTCCCCCGTTTTACTCTACGCTTCAGCGCGGTTCTCATTGGTCGGATCGCGGCCATTTCCTTCCCGCGAACGATTACGCTTGCGATGAGCTCCATCACTCTTTTGTTCCTTACCTCCTTCGCTTCGCTCATGAGCCAAGGCTCTATTTCCGTCCTGTCTTTCTCTATCAATCTCCAATCCGTGCCGCTCTCGCTCATCGGAGTCTCTTATTCTCTGGCCGCATTTCCGACCCTGTCGCGCCGTTTCCGC
>MHWG01000021.1:65666-74373 GCA_001824005.1 Candidatus Zambryskibacteria bacterium RIFCSPLOWO2_01_FULL_47_14
CTTCTGGTCGTTGCCTCTGACGGCACTCCTCATCGTGCTTCGCGCGCAGGTGGTGCGGGTGGTGCTCGGCACAGGACTCTTCGATTGGAACGACACGCGGCTTACTGCCGCGGCACTCGCTCTCTTCGTCCTCTCTTCGACCTTCCAGTGTCTTTTACTCCTCTTTATGCGCGGATTCTACTCGGCTGGCATAACCCGGAAGCCCTTTTTCATCACCCTCTTCTCGACCGCCTTCCTCCTAGCCGTCACTTACGGATTGGTAAAGTTTTTCTACCTTTCGGACCTTTTCCGCTACTTTGTCGGAGTGCTTCTCAAGGTCGATGATTTGCCAAACACGGCCGTGTTGATGCTGCCTTTAGCCTTCTCGCTCGGCACGATTCTAAATGCAGTTGTCCTCTGGGTGGCGTTCGAGAGGGAATTTGCCGGCTTCACCCGGAGCGTCGCACGGACTTTCCTTGAAACTTTCGGGGCTGCAGTCATCATGGGTACGATCGCCTACTTCGCGCTCGATATGTTCGATAACATCTTCAACACGGCGACGCTCTTGGGCCTTTTCTCCCAAGGACTTTTGGCCTCTGTCTTCTCGATTGCGGCGGGAATTCTCGTGTTCATCGGGCTCAAGAGTAAGGAAATCGCCGGTGTCTGGGAGGTCATTCATGGCAGGTTCTGGAAGGCGAAAGTGATTGCAACGGATCCTGAGATTGTCTAACGACAAAATTTCCAATTCTCAATTTTCAATTTACAATTAAGGCACAATGAGCAATGCTCAATTTTCAAACAAATACGACTTAGAAGAAAGAACTGCTAAATTTGGCGAAAATATTATTGGTTTTTGTAGATTGGTAAAAAATGATAAGCTTGCAGAGCCTATCCTGAATCAGCTTATAAGAGCTGGTACAAGTGTGGGAGCCAACTACATGGAGGCAAATGGTGCAAGTTCAAAGAAAGATTTTCAGAACAAAATATTTATTTGTAAAAAGGAGATTCAAGAAACAAAGCACTGGTTAAGAATGGTAAAAAGCTTTCTTCCCGATAAATCAGAAGTAATTGATCCATTGAGTAGGGAAGCTCAAGAATTGACCCTTATATTCCAAAAGATTGGCTCTAGTTTAAAAATTGGAAATTGAAAATTCATTGAAAATTGTTAAATTGCAAAATTGAAAATTATGCAGAATATTCGGAATTTCTCCATCATAGCTCACATTGACCACGGCAAGTCTACGCTTGCCGACAGGATGCTTGAATTGACCGGAACGATAGAGAAACGGGCTATGCGCGAACAGGTGCTCGACTCGATGGATCTTGAGCGAGAGCGCGGCATTACCATCAAGATGCAACCGGTCAGAATGGTCTATCGACCAAAATTTCCAATTTCCAATGAAAATTCTAAATTGAAAATTGAAAATTCAGATTCAGAATATATTCTGAATCTGATTGACACTCCCGGGCATATAGATTTTTCTTACGAAGTTTCGCGGGCTCTGCGCGCGGTGGAGGGTTCTATTCTCCTCGTTGATGCTACCCAGGGAGTCCAGGCTCAAACGCTGACCACTCTGGGAATGGCCCAGAGCCTCGGGCTCACCATCATTCCCGTCATCTCGAAGATTGATTCGCCGCTTGCGCGGGTAGAGGAGGTAAGTTTAGAAGTTTGTAAGTTGTTGACCTGTGACGTTGACAAGGTGCTGCTGGTTTCCGGGAAGACGGGAGAAGGGGTAGAGGAACTCCTTGACGCAATTGTCGAGAGGATTCCTGGTCCGACCTCTCCCAGCCCTCTCCTAGATCTAGGAGAGGGTAAGGGTGAGGTCTTCCGCGCTTTAATCTTCGATTTCAAATATTCGAGCCACCAGGGAGTAATAGTTTTTGTTAGAATTTTTGAAGGCGAGGTAAGGAAGGGTGATAAGCTTATGTTCAAGATCGCGGGCAAGGAATTTCAGGCGCTCCAGGTCGGCATCTTTGCCCCCGAAGAACGCCAGGCTGACGAACTTCAATCCGGTGAAATTGGTTATATTGTCACGGGTATAAAAGAACCTGGAGTGGCTTCGGTTGGTGACATCATCATGTCCGTTGGTTCACACGACAGCCCAGCTTTGCCCGGATACGAAATCCCAAGGGCTGTCGTGTGGGCCTCGGTCTATCCCGAGAATCAAGATCACTTCAATACTTTGAAGTTTGCCCTCTCGCGTCTGCGTCTCTCTGATTCTGCCTTCTCGTTTGAAGAAGAGTCTTCCGGCGTTTTGGGCAGAGGTTTCCGTTGCGGTTTCCTTGGCATGCTCCACCTAGAGATCATCACCGAGCGTCTGCGCAGGGAATTCAATCTCCCGCTCGTCATCACTCTGCCGTCCATCACTTACAAAGTGATTTATAAAAACGGCAAGCAGGAAACAATTTATACGCCATCATTTTTCCCGGAAGATCACGTCATCGCAAGCGTCTTGGAGCCTTGGGTTACCGCAACAATAATTATTCCGCCGGAATATATGAGTCCGGTGATACAGATGCTTTATGAGTTTGAAGCCGAGCTTGGCGAAACCGAATCATTTGGAGAAGGCCGCACCGAGCTTAAATTCCAAATGCCTTTGCGTGAGCTTATGCGCGGATTCTTCGATCGGCTCAAGAGCGAGACCTCCGGCTTCGGCTCCATTTCCTATACTCTTTCGGAAGAAAGGACGGCGGAAGTGACGCGGCTCGATATATTGGTTGCTGACGAGCCGGTGCCTGCTTTTGCCAGAGTGATTTCCAAGAAGCAGGTGGAGATCGAAGCAGAGAAGGCCGTAGATCGGCTATTTAAAATTTTACCGCGTCAGATGTTTACGCTCAAAATTCAAGGCAGAGCGCTCGGCCGGATTCTCTCTAGCCGCACCCTCTCGGGGATGAAGAAGGATGTCACTCAACACATGTATGGAGGCGATATTACCCGCAAGATGAAACTTCGCGAGAAACAGAAGAAGGGCAAGAAGAAGATGAAAGAGCGCGGCAAGGTCAATATTCCGCAAGAAGTCTTCATTAAGATGATCAAACGGGACTAAGAAAATTTCTAATTTCTAATTGACCTAATTTCTAAATAAACCCCAACTTTAGAATAATTAGAATAATTAGAAATTAAGGAGAGGAGAATAAAGCAATATCATACTGACTACAATCAGAATGACTAATATTTTCCACATCGTCTGAACTTTGTTCTTATGTTTTCGGTCGAATAGCATTACTGCGTATGATAACATATTTCTATGAGTCCCGTTAGAGATTGATCATGTGGTACTATTGCAACATTATAAATAATCCCGGACACGCTAACGCGTCCTATCTCTAATGGGATGAGAGAGCTAGAGAGAAGACAGAAGGTGAAGCAATTTTTCTACTCGTGGCCGGCCATCATTCTTATGGCTGTACTGACCTTCTTCCTGGCCAAAGGTGCCGCGGGAGTAATGCTCAAAGAGCGCGAAAGCGCCGAGATGGTGGGGAAGCTCAAGGCCGAAACCGCGGAAGTCGAGGTCCGGGAAGCCGAACTTAAGGAGGGGATCGCTAGACTTAACACCGAAGAAGGTATTGTCGAGGAAATCAGGAGGAAATTCAGCGCCACGAGAGAAGGGGAGAGCGTGGCTGTCATCGTCGATCGGCATCCCGGGGCCACCTCGACCGAAGGGATGTCTCGTTCTTGGTACAGGCGGTTATGGAGTGCTATAATATCTCTCTATGACAAATAAGAAAATTGAAATTTACACGACTCCAACGTGCCACTTCTGCCACATGGCCAAAGAATTTTTCAAAGCCAACGGCATCGAGTATGCTGAATACAATGTGGGAACGGATATAGAAAGGCGCAAAGAAATGCTAGAGAAGAGCGGCCAAATGGGCGTGCCAGTAATCGTCATCGATGGCAAGGATTTCGTCATCGGCTTCAATCAGCCGGCCTTAGCGAAGCTTTTGGGGGTTAATTTCTAAGTGGTGCCACCGGTAGGAATCGAACCTACATCTAGGGTTTAGGAAACCCTCGTCCTATCCATTGAACGACGGCGGCAAGTGAGGAACAGCGAGAAAGCTCGCTTGCTCATTGATTCCGAACGCTGAGGCCGCTGCGAAGCTACAGGCGGCTTAAGCGTTGAAAATATAACACATTTTGATATAATTTTCGCGATGAATCCCGTACGAAATAGAAGTGTATTTCTCTGCGGGGTTTAATTTAACAATTAATTTCGTACGGGATGAATCCGGAAGAAAGACGCCTGTTGGAACGTTCCCTGAAGCTTGCCGAAGAGAATAACGAAATTCTCAAGAAGATGCGGGCCCAAGCCCGGAGGCAGACGATTTACGGATTCATCCGGCTTGTCATCATCCTGCTGCCGTTTGTGCTAGGATATTTCCTTCTCGAGCCGTATTTCGATCAGGCACGGGAGAATTACAACGGCGTAAGAAACTTGTTCAATTCATTGCCGCGTTAGCTTAGTGGTAAAGCAAAGGTCTGAAGAACCTTTGATGGGTGTTCGATTCACCCACGCGGCACAATATAGATTTTTTAATTATCAACAGTTGTCTATTTAAAATAGTGAACTCTCGCACTATACTTAGGGGTAATGAGGCCAGACAGAGATGAAGCATTTAAACTTAGACTTACCGGTAGAAGTTATAATGAAATATCTAAACTTCTTAAAATTCCCAAGTCCACTCTTTCTTCTTGGTTTACAGGTCTAGAGTTATCCAAAGTCGCTCGGGAAAGAATTCGCGATAGAGTTAATAAGACTGCAATAGCCGCATTAATAAAAAGAAATCATTCTCAAACTCATATTGCCCAGAAAAAAGCACGAAATATCAGAGATGTTGCAAAATCGGAAGTTTGTAACATTGAAAACAGAGATTTATTTATGATTGGTATCGCTCTTTACTGGGCAGAAGGTTATAAACGTCCGATAATGGAAAATGGAAAGGTAAAAACGTATCATCCAGTGACTCTTTCCAACTCTGATCCCGGATTAGTGAAAATTTTTGTGAGATTTTTGCGTGAAGTGTGCAATGTGCCGGAGGAAAAAATAACAGCCGAAATTCGTGTTTACGAACACCATAGCAAATCTTATTTGCTGGATTTTTGGAGCAAAATCACGGGTATTCCATTTAGCCGGCTTAGGACTATAAAAAACGGCATTAGTATATCCAGTCAAAGAATTCGTCCTTACAATATCTTGCCTTATGGAACAATTCAAATAAGATTTAACAGCACGGAGCTGTATCATAAAATAATGGGGTGGATAGAAGGATTATCTGTATAATAAAATATAACAATGAAAATTATACTCGT
Organism: Candidatus Zambryskibacteria bacterium RIFCSPLOWO2_01_FULL_47_14; assembly: GCA_001824005.1. The sequence continues at coordinate 70,957 of MHWG01000021.1, forward strand.
CTTAACGGATTCCAGAAGGAAAAATTCGGTTTTTGTTACAGATGAATTAAAAGTTTTTTCTCTTGAAGAGGCGATCAGGTTTACAAGCAATGAAAAGATTGATGATGCACATGTGGTAGAAAGGTCAACAGGTACCTATATCCGGACTAACCCGTCGGTACTTAGAAGCAGAGAATTTGAGCAGTTGTCGCTGACCGGTAGGAACCTGAGCCTATACTTGCAGGGAAATTATTCTTTGAATTTTCCATCAATAACTGAGTATCTTAAGCTGTATCGCAAATCGCTTAAACAAGAACAATCTTATATAAAACCGGTTGGGAAACCCAAAGTCCCAACATCTGCCGTAAAAAAGAAATTACTACCACATCGCGATCTGATTTTCAGCGCTGCTGAAAAATTTAGAATTGATCCGTATCTTCTCGGGGCAATAATGATAGATGAAATAGCGCAGCTTTATCCATTTGAGCAGATTGTTGATAAACTTAAAGCAAATATTGTCGGAAGAGATGCATCGGTTGGGATCGCGCAAGTTAAAATAGATACTGCGAATAATCTCATCAAAAAGGGATTATACAATCCCAATTCTAGCGATAAAAAGTTGCCTTTTGTAAGACTAGACAACGCTGGACGCAGACATTTATACGATTACCTTATTAAAGACAAATACAATATATTCTTTGCCGCGGCATATTTGCGTTCTTTGATTAATGATTGGAGTAAATTCGTTGATCTGAGGAAAAAACCAGAAATCATTGCAACTCTTTACTCGCTTCCGTATGTAAAACCACACGATGACCCGAAACCTAATGAACGCGGCTCACAAATTGCAAAAGAATTTTATGAGTTGACTAAAAAATTTTTAAGATGACTCTGGGACGGGCAGTAATAACCGTTGTTTTTCTGGTAATAGGTTTCTTCGCCTTTATTATGGTAGCGAAAATGTCAATAAATAATATAAAATTATTTATGATCCGTAATCAATTTGAGAAAATAAATTCATCAAGCGTTGCTGAATCCAGGTTCTTGGCTAAGAAGTCTGAAGTGGCTCATTGGGGCAATTCAAATCTTTGTGATTACTATGTCGGCCAATTTCGCGCTAGTCCGCTTTCCAAAACAGAAATAGAGAAGGCATACGAGAGTCTTATCATCCCATCATTTATGGGTGATAAAAATTCACCATTAGAATTGGAGATATTATTCACGGATAATGAGTGGTTTATCGACAACCCCTACTACTGGTATCAATGGTGGCAAGATAATATGAACAAGTTCGAAGTCTTACCAGGAGAGACTACCTATCTTGTATATGCCATTAGTGATAGTCATAACCCAGGCTGGGATCTTCGCTGTGATAATTAATACTAGCCCCCGCGGACTTTGAGTTTGGCCTGACGGTGTTTGTCCACCTTGGGTAGGCGCAGGATGAGCATGCCGAATTTCTCGGAAGCCTCGGCCTCATCAACATTTATTTCCTCGGGCAGGTTAATCGTTCGAGAAAAAGCGCCCCAATAGAGTTCGCGGTGGAGATATTCGTGATCGGAGACAGTTCTCTCTTCTCCTCGCTCGCCTCGGATGGTGACAGAGTCGCGGGTAATGGAGACATCAAGATCCTCGGGCTTCACGCCGGCGACCATGGTCTTGATGATTATCTCGGAAGGAGTGTTATAAACATCAACGGTAAGCTGCGCTTCCTCCGGTTCGTCGAAAATGGAGGATTTATTGCCGCCCTGCGCGATGGAAACGGTCTCCTCGACATCCCCATCGTCCTCGAGGCGTACTGCACCGGTCAATCGTTCAAAAAAAGATCTTTTATTTTTCATATACAAATAAATTATACATCAATACTTTTTTGGTGCAATACTTTTTGATTTCTCAAATACCCAAAGAAGGGCAATCGCCCCCACCCAGACGGATAAGAAGGCCAACGCTGTTCCCAGACCTTGGAATTTGAGGATCAAGGCGTTGAATACGGTATGGAAGATGATTGCCCAGAAGAGAGCTTTCCACACGTAACGCGCGCGGATCCTCTTCTGCTTGTAGAAAGAGAAGGATAGAGCGGCGCCTACGATGCCGGAGGAGACGACATGAAGGAGTGATGCTCCGATGAAGCGGAGATTGCCGGCAATGAAGCTCCCAGCGATATTCGCGTCCGCAAGCGGCCCCAGGATGAAGAGCGTATTCTCCAGCGCAACGAAGCCAAGAGCGGCGGTAATCATGTAGATAAGCGGGTCTATCGGCTCGTTGTCTTCTGTAGAGCGGATGCCGCCGAACCAGCCGGCGCCGAATTTGAAAATTTCTTCAATCATCGCCCAAGCGATAATTGCCGGCAATGTTGTGCCGGGCAGGAGTAGATCAACCACTTTTTGGAACGGCAGTACCAGAAGCACGGTGAGCATGCCGAGAAGGAAGGTGCGCGCTATAAGACCTTTAGGTTCAGGATTCTTCCTGTCTTCGTGAAGCCAGAAGTCGAGCCAGAGCAGTGCCGGCACAATGCCGCCGAGAAGCGCCCAAAAAATTATTTCAGGATTCATGAGGTTTACCCTGAGCGAAGTCGAAGGGCCACTTTTCTATCATTAATAAATTTTCTTCCTTCTTCAATTCGCCCCAAATTTCTTCAGTGATGAATGGCATGAAGGGGTGAAGCAGTTTCAGAGAGTTTTCCAGTAGATAGTAGTTAGTAGAAAGTAATTCGGGATTTTTCTTGCTCTCCTCCAATATCTCGTCGGCGAAGCGATGCCAGATGTAGTGATAAATTTTCTCCGCTGCGATGTAGAAGCGGAAGTTCTCCATGTCGGCCGTCACGTCGGCGGCCAAATTGTCGAATTCCTTGATAAGCTCCGACTGGTCAGATTTCGACGTCTTAACCCTCTCTTCGGGGGCTCCGACGCCGTTCGAAATCTGACCAATCTCCGCTTTAGATATCACGTAACGCGCGATATTCCAGAGCTTGTTGGCGAAGTTCTTGTAACCCTTGATCCTGTCTTCTGCCAATGCCAGAGAAGTGCCAGGAGTATTGCCGATGACGAGCGCCATGCGTAAGGCATCAGTGCCGTACTTTGCTGTGAGATCGAGCGGATTGATGACGTTGCCTTTCGATTTGCTCATCTTGCGGCCCTTGGCATCGAGGACCAGGCCGTGCAGATAAACGGTTTTGAAGGGAAGTTCGCCTGTGATATAAAGGCCGAGCATGATCATTCTCGCCACCCAGAAAAAGATGATTTCCCCGGCTGTTTCCATGACATCGGTGGGATAAAATATTTCAAAATCCTTGTCCTTTAACGTCTGGAGAGTGGCATACGGCCATTGACTGGAAGAAAACCAAGTATCGAAAGTATCCGTATCTTGCCTCACCGCGCCGCCACACTTGGCGCATGATTTTATCGAATTATCCAGATCGACCATGCCTTCTCCGCAGGA
>MHWG01000022.1:0-115 GCA_001824005.1 Candidatus Zambryskibacteria bacterium RIFCSPLOWO2_01_FULL_47_14
TAGGGCATTGTTTTTGTCTGATAAAAAACTTGGGCCCAAACAGGCAATTTATCTTACTGGGTTATTTAATCTTGCGAAAGACGAAAATGGAATGAGGGAATTGCGTTCAATAATC
>MHWG01000022.1:124-1243 GCA_001824005.1 Candidatus Zambryskibacteria bacterium RIFCSPLOWO2_01_FULL_47_14
TCGCCAGACCGCACTTGGTATAGAATTGCGAAAGATATGCAAATAGCCAGTGAAGCTATAACTAAAAACAAAGTTAATAGCTGGGTTGCTCAAATAGACAATAAACTAGATGAATACAAGGCTTATAAGCATAAAAGGTTGTCCCCTTAATAAATTTGCAATGTAAAGTATTGTCAAGTATAATAATCATATATGGCTACAAAAGAAAAGGAGTTTTATACAGCGTTTAACCTTGCAGATAAATTATCTGTAAATGTTATGACAATCTATCGGTATATAAAAGCAAAGAAATTAAAGGCTTACAAAATAGGCAAGGAATTTCGTATTGCTAAAAGCGATTTTAATAGGTTTTTAGAAAAAGTAAAAACCAAATAAGATGAAGGCTATAAATGTATCTAGAGTATCAACAGAAGAACAAAAAGAAGCTGGTAATTCTCTCCCAGCTCAAATTGAGCGTATAGATAATTACTGCAATAGGAAAACTTTTGAAATCCTTAGGGCTTTTAGCTTTGATGAAAGTGCATATAAAGATAAGCGAGACGAATTTGATAAATTACTTGAATATGTCCAAGAAGTAGCAAAAAAAGAAAAAATAGCAGTTTGTTTTGATAAAGTGGACAGACTTTCAAGAAGTGTTTTTGATAAAAGAGTTGGCACGCTATACGAAATGGCCTTAGCAGATAAAATAGAACTTCACTTTGTATCAGACGGGCAAGTAATCAATAATCAAATGTCTGCAGTTGAAAAGTTTCAGTTTGGTATGAGCTTAGGTTTGGCAAAATATTACTCTGACGCTATTGGCGACAATGTTAGGAGAGCATTTGAACAGAAACGACGAACAGGCGGATGGACTGGAGCAGTTAGGTTGGGTTATCTTAATGTTCCGCTTGATGAAGGCAAACGACTACGAAAAGACATAATCATAGACCCAGAACGAGGACATTTGATACAAAAAATGTTTGAGCTTTATGCTACAGGAAACCACTCGCTAGAAACCATAAAAATAAAAATTACTGAACTCGGGCTACGAACTCTTAAGGGAAACGATTTGTCAAAAAGTGGAATTGATAATATTTTGAAGGAAAGTTTTTATTGTGGTATTGCTGTATCAAAAAAATA
>MHWG01000022.1:1260-3751 GCA_001824005.1 Candidatus Zambryskibacteria bacterium RIFCSPLOWO2_01_FULL_47_14
TTTGATAAATGTAAAGAAATACGCCTACAACGCAAGAAAAGTCCAAACAAGATGCTTTCTAAAGACTTTATATTCAAAGGGTTGCTCAAGTGCCAAAATTGCGGTTGTTCAATGAGTGCAGAAATAAAAAGAAAGAAAAGTGGACTTACTTTTACTTATTATTCTTGTACTAACGCCAAGCGTATATGCAAACGAGTTTATGTGCCAGAAAAAGACCTTTTGAAACCTGTCTATAGGGTACTGGAAAAATTTGAAAGTATCACAGAAGAAGCACAAAACGACCTAGTAGGTGAATTGAGAAAGAACACAGAAGCAGAGGTTGTCTTTCATAAGACACAAATAAGTCGTATACGAACTGATTATGATAATTTAAAAACAAAACAGAATAGACTTCTTGAAGCGTTTTTAGACCAGAGTATTACTAAGGACATCTATGACAAAAAGCATCAAGAATATAGAGACAAAATACAGGTACTTGAAATTGAAATGTTAGAACATGACAAAGCAGATTATGATTACCAAACTACTGTTGCCACAGTGATTTCTGTGGCACGAAGAGCAAAAACAATATTTGAAAATAGTTCTGATGTTGCAGGTAAAAGAGGATTTTTGAATTACATACTTCAGAACCCAACCGTAAACGAAAAAACGCTTAGTTTTACTATGCGTTCTCCGTTTAATCTAGTTTTGGAACTTGCTTCGTCCCATTTGGCTCCCCGGGCAGGATTCGAACCTGCGACCCATCGCTTAACAGGCGATTGCTCTACCGCTGAGCTACCAGGGAATGTTAAATGTAATTCATTAAAAACTTATTCACCATCCTGTTCTATCTATCAAAAAACAGATGTCAGGGAATGTTTATAATTCAAAAATGAATTACTTAGAACATACTATCAAAAAAGAAGAAAAAATCAACACATTTGAACTATCCCCCACTTTGTGTTAGAGTAAGCCCGAACTAAAATCCTTTTAAAAATGCCCAAACAAGTATTATTCGGCCAGAAAGAGTTCCATGAACTCTCAGCTTTCTTAATCCAAAACGGATTTCAAAAAATTACTCCTCACCAAAAACACATTTCTCTTTGGCGACAGAGATTGGTTCCCCCACGAAAAACTCACGGGTCAGAAACTGGATTTGTGTACTCACATCCAGACCACAACTGGAAGGTTGTTGTTTGGACTTCTTTTGTTGAACCGACGGGTAAACCAAAACCACAAGATAATATCTGGGTTTTGATAAAAGAAAATGACCTTGCGTTGTATTTTCGTCCACCAATCAGGCGCACAGAATTTGCTCTTGAGCGTTTACAAACTTATGCCTTAATCGCAAAAACGCGAGTACTTGTACGCCCATGTTGTGATGAATGTAGAAAATATCTTGACATAAAAAAAGGTAAGGGCCTGCGTTCTAGGTATCTTGTCTGCAACAATATAAATAAACATCCTGATAAAAAAATAAGGACATACAACTGGGATAAAGACATGCCCGAGGAAGCGTTAGTCATCTTACGAGATGAACGCGAAGCCAGAGCCAAATACTGGAAAGCCCAACGCGCCAAAGGTAAAATACCCGGTAAGGCAATTCTTATTCGTAAGAAATGGAAACCTGCTGAAGAGGTAAAATAAAAAAAACCCGTCGTTACATAAACGACGGGTTTTAATTTAAAATTGCAATATTTCTTTCAATATCAACCTCATTGATTGCAGAAAAAGTAGAGATGTTGAATTGTTCAAAATAAACCACACATGCTGTAAAAATCGGCTTGCTTTTATAAATAATCTTACCGAATATCACAAAACGTCTGTCTAAAATAAATTTTCTTATGGCATAAGCAGTTGCCGATTGTAAACTATGTGTTACGTGCAATAATTCATCTCTTTGAAAAATAGAGGTGTGATTTGCAATTTGTGAATAAATAAAATCTTCTGGCCGAAAAAAAGCCAAGATACTAAAAGAAACTTGTACTTTTTCATCGTCAGAATCAGTTATTTCAATACCTATGGAAATATTTTTATCTTTGTGTTCTTTTAAATTTATGCCCGCTAAGATATTTTTTATTTTTTCAAATTCATATTCAGGGAAAAACACTTCCCCGGGACTTTTTATGATTATTTCTCTCATGGGAAATTAGTTTTAATGAACCTTCAAAAACAATGTTACTCCCCTTTTTAAATAAAGCAATACTTGCTGTATAATAACGGCATATGTCCCGTTAGAAGTCGAGAGGCGCTAGCCGAGCGCCAGCTTCTAACGGGACTGTCTCTAACGGGATGAAACTTCACAGATTTATCGGCCAATTTGATCTATAAAATAGCATGGTGGAAATAAAAGATACGGAGATATTGCAACAAATATCTTCTGTTTTACGTTTAAAAACTGGTGACAAACTAATCCTTTGTGATAGCGCACAAAATGAGGCAATACAATTTGATGAAGCTCTAGAAAATGGAAAACAAAATGATTTAAATATTATATTTGATCCATCAGGAT
>MHWG01000022.1:3767-18113 GCA_001824005.1 Candidatus Zambryskibacteria bacterium RIFCSPLOWO2_01_FULL_47_14
TGTCGCTAAGTCGGGGAAAATTGGGATTTTCATAGGAGTCGAAGGGGGTTTACAGATGAAGAAATAAAACTGACAAAAGAAGAAAAGTTTGAAGTTGCATCGATGGGCAAAAGAATTCTCCGTGCCGAAATAGTTGCTACCGTGGCAACATATTTGGTTACAAACTTGCAAAGGACGGTCCTTTACAGAAACAAAAAATCCCTCATCAATTTTAAAAATTGATGAGGGATTGTGCTTTAACGGCCTCTTCCTCTTGAAGGAGAAGGTTGGCGAGACGAGCCACTGTTCATGGCGAGTCCGCTTCCTCTCGATGAAGATTGGCGAGGGGCCATTTGCTGGCGCGGTGCCAGGCTAGTCTTTGCTGGAGCAGACGGAGCAGACGGAGCAGACATAGGACGCGATGAAGATCGCGTGCTCATACCAGAACCAGAACTTCCACGAGGATTAACTTTTGGTGCTGGTCTAGCTGTCCCTGCCCCCCTTGGAGAAGTCCGCGGAGCAGATCGCACGACAAGAGAACGAGATGGACGAGATGGACGAGATTGATTATTCACAACGGGATTCCCGGTTGCCGGTCTTGGTTTTTCATAACCAGTAGAACTAGAACTACCACCATTATTACTCCCACTACTTTCGCGAGAACCATAATTAGCAGTTCTATTATGACCACTGCCACTGTAACCACCGAACGGGCGAGAATATTTATTCCACATGCCACAACCTGGGTCGTACATTGCGTAATAAAATTCATTAGGGTAACCATAGTGATAATATCTGTAACCATGGTATCCACCAAAAGTAATCCTGATCCTAAACCATCCGGCATCACACACTGGCACACTGTTATACCAATAACCATACGAACCAGGAACCTGAATCGCACCCAGTGAATAAAATTGATCCCATACAGGTCCTGTTCCCGGAGCATTGTAATTTGAGTATCTCACGACACTCGTAACATTTGCTCCACCGCCAGTTTTGCAATGCACGGCATGCTCGTCGGCAGTTTCTCTGGAGTGATCATAATCATCGTTTTGGGCAACCTCCTTTGCAAGAGGGGCCACTTTGGTCGTGTCAGCAGTCTCCTGCTTTTTTATCTCCTTGTCTCTTGGAAAATGTGCTTTGTATTCACCATTTCGTAAAGACTGAGCATAACCAATAACACAAAAGGACATAATGAGTAAAAGAACATTGATTTTTTTCATCTTTTTATAGATTTAAAGGTTCGGGTACATTATAGCAAAAAACAGCCCTTTTGTCAAGCAAAAAAGGCTCACTTGAAAAAGTGAGCCTTTTGTTTAGTTTTGACCTTATTTTACCGGCCTAGGTACATTATCCTGGCTGGTATTCGCCAGTTTTACCTTTCCGAACGAGGTATCAATTTTACCTGCCATAAATGCCTCAACGGTGTTCACGGAATAAACGACAGCAATGACTCCGTTGCTTTCCCTTACGTTCTGCGCAAAAGTTGCAAGAGCGCCTCTGTTTTCTTCTTTCAACAATGCCAGCTCACTCTTGAGACCTTTCACTTTTGCCCTCTTGGCTTTCTTGGCATCGGGTGAAAAATATTTTTCGGCATTGATCTTTTTTAGGATATCACGCTCTTCTTCCTTCAAACCCATCGCATATGTCTTCACAAGTTTTCCTTGCTGAGAAAGATTTAGCCTTTCAGGGGCACGGAGAATCATGCTTTTCCCAGCATTCAGACCTGCGACCAAGACAGAATCAATTGTCTTATCTAAAATAATAAAGTAAGAACCTGCAACCGCATCGTTTGTAGATTCGCCGATAGAAACTTTTGACAAGATACTATCGTGAAATACAACGACATTGGAAAGAAAAACCTCCCGGACATTTTTGCAAATATATGCATTGGAAATAATTCCATCAACTACGCCGAGACGTTCCGGCACAGCAGGCATGTCACTGATAACATAAGTTACCTTTTCATTTCCATACCAGATTGTAGTTTTTTGTTGAGCAAATGTGGTAATCGCGATAAAGGCAAAAACCATAAAAATAAGGGTTTTAACTGCGTTTTTCATGTTTTAAAAGAATTAGTATTTGGTTTGTTTATCGCATACCATTATACACAAAAACAAAAAACTGTCAAGGGGCAAAAAGAAACCCCTCACCAGTTTGCCTACAGGCAAACTGGTGAGGGGTAAAAATTTAATAGTACCGATTATTTGATTTGGGAAAAATCTTGAGAAAAATCCCCCCATCAATCATCGATCCAAAAACCGGACTTCCATTTCCTGCACAGAGATAATTGAATGAACCTCTTGTGAAGAATCCAATTGTCCAATCTTTTGTGGACGGGACATTGAAATTTAATCGGAGAAATCCACCGGGCATTGAAATAGATGAATTACTTTGTATCGCTGAACCGAATGATCCACCGACAACAGAACCAGCGAGCACTTCTGAAACTTCTTTTGGAATAGCAATGCCTGCAGATAATCCGTAAACTGTAAAATTTGTAGTCTTCACAATTCCATCTTCATGGTCACGCACATTGAAAGCGTATTTGCCTCCCATAAAAGCATTGGTGGACAAAAAGCCATTAAGCAGCGTAACACCAACACTGGCGGTAACCGGACCATAAGGCACATCGTTAAGTGATGCACCATTGGCCTTAAAATTCACACCGGTGGCAATTGATAAATTAATATCGGAAACTGTTGTTTGATTCTGTGCAAAACTCGACACAAAACCGAAAATTGCAATAAAAAGTCCTAAAATAAGGGTCTTTTTCATGATATGTAAAAGAATTAGTAAAGTTTTTAATTCCCTTACATATTACATATATTAGAATTTTTGTCAACCCCACTAAACAAATACGGACAGCTGTCCACATTTGTTTAGTGGGGTTTTAGAAAATATTTTTTAGAAAACTTTTGCGATGAATTTTTGATGGGCCATGTTTTTTAATAGCCTTGATGTGCAACGCTGTTCCATAGCCTTTATTTTTTTCAAAAGAATAATGCGGATGTACACGCGACATTGTAGTCATGTATTTATCTCGCGAAACTTTTGCAACAATAGAAGCAAAAGCAATAATATATTTTTTAGTATCCCCTTTTACAATAGTCTCTTGAAAAATAAATTTGCTTGGGGCATGGAGTCCGCCATCAAGTAGAACTTTAGTTGTTTTAGAATTTATAGAAAGTTTTTTCAAACAATCACTAATACATTTTTTTATACAAAAACTAAGACCCTTTTTATCTATTAAGATATTACTGGCCGAAGAAATAGAAAATGACACTTGCTTCTCTTGAGATAATTTATTTAAAACTTTAAAAATTTCTTCTCTTTTTTGACGGTTCAATTGTTTGGAATCTTTGAGTGGAATGCGAAATTTTTTAAAATTAAAATCATTGTGTGCACAAAAAGCGCAAAATGTAATAGGGCCCGCCAAAGGACCCCTGCCCACCTCGTCTATACCAATAATATGCTTAATCATAGGTTTTAGGTGATAGGTTTTAGGTGATAGTTGATGGGTGCTAGAATTTTTCTATAACCTACAAACTACTCCCTAATAACCTATCCTGTGTTTTTATGATAGCACGAGCTTCTGCTATAATGAGCTATCATATGTCGTCAAAATTTATCCATCTACATACTCACAGTCATTATTCACTTCTTGACGGAATGTCTAGAATTGACGACCTAGTCAGTGAGGCAAAAAAATATGGGATGTCAGCAATCGCGCTCACTGACCATGGATCTATGTATGGCGCTATTGAGTTCTACAAAGCCTGCAAGGCAGCTGGCATTAAACCAATAATTGGGGTGGAAGCCTATGTCGCCAAGAGAAGCAGGCTCGATAAAGACCCGACACTTGACAGTAAAAGATATCACCTAACACTGCTGGCAAAAAATTTAACTGGATACAAAAACCTAATGCGTCTTGTTTCACTCTCCCACACGGAAGGTTTTTATTATAAACCTAGAATGGACAAAGAAATTCTAAGAAAATATAGTGAGGGAATTATATGTTTGTCTGGTTGCCCTGCCGGAGAACTCGCAAATGCACTCCGTAGTAAAGATATGGATCGTGCGCGAGAAGTGGTACGTGAACATCAGGAAATATTTGGAAAAGAAAATTATTTTCTAGAACTGATGATAAAACGCGGTGTCCCTGGTTATGAATTTTATGAAAAAGGAGTGATGGATTTATCACAAGAGTTTGGAATATCTGTAGTTGGCACACAAGACTCACACTATCTTCATCAAGATGACAAAGAGGCCCACGAAACACTTTTGCTTGTAAATACTGGCTCGGACGAAAATACAAAAAAGTTTGATATGGGCGATGGTGACTATTCTTTTATAAGCCCTGAAACCGCAGAAATATATTTCAAGGATTATCCACATATTTTAGAAAATACAATGAAAGTAGCTGAAATTGTGGACCTTGATTTAACTCTTGGTTCTTGGGTTTTCCCTAAATATGAAATACCAGAAGGACAAAACTATGAGGATATTTTAAAACAAAAAGCTTACGATGGGCTCAAGGAAAGAGAGATGGGAGCAAGTGATTCTGTAAAGGAGCGTATTGAATACGAACTAGGAATCATAAACAAAAAAGGTTATGCGCCATATTTCTTAGTGGTGGCTGACTTGCTTCAATTTGCCAGAGAGAAAGGTATAGTTTCTACAACCAGAGGTTCAGCCGCAGGGTCGCTCGTATCATACCTCGTTGGGATCACAACAGTTGACCCAATAAAATATGGTTTGCCTTTTGAAAGATTTCTAAATCCTTTCCGACCTTCTCCACCCGACATAGATATGGACATAGCCGATAATAGAAGAGATGAGGTTATAGAATATGCAAAAGAAAAATATGGCAGTAGCCACGTCGCGCAAATAGGAACATTTGGAACAATGATGGCCAGAGGTGCGGTCAGAGATGTAGCAAGGGCTTTGAGTTATCCATATGCCATAGGCGATAGGCTTTCTAAAATGATTCCTTTGGGCTCACAGGGTTTTGCTATGACAATAAAACGTGCAATGGAAATAGTACCTGAATTAAAAACCGCTTATGATACAGAATCAGACACAAAAAAAATAATTGATTTGGCACAAAAATTAGAAGGCGGGGCTAGGCATATATCTGTGCACGCGGCAGGAGTCGTAATAGCACCGAAAGATGTTATGGAATACTCCCCTATTCAATTTGACCCAAAGGGAGATAAAATTATTACTCAATACGATATGTATTCCATTGAAGAAGCTGGCCTTCTCAAGTTCGACTTCCTGGGCATCAGAAACCTTGCCACCATCGCAGAAACTCTAGCCCGACTGGAGAAGATCGAGGGTAAAATTTTAAAAATCGAGGACATACCGACCGACGACAAGAAGACTTTCCAGATGCTCGCGAAGGGCGAGACAGAAGGCACTTTCCAATTGAACGGCTCCGGCATGACGAAAGCGCTTATGGACTTGAAGCCCACCAATATTCACGACATCAACGTCATGGTTGCCCTCTATCGCCCGGGACCGATGGATAACATCCAGGAGTATATCGCGAGAAAGAACGGCAAGAAGCCGATTACCTACATGCATCCCAAGATGAAGAGCTTTCTTGACACGACTTACGGTGTGCTCGTTTACCAGGATGACCTCCTCATGACGGCGATCGAAGTGGCCGGCTACAGCTGGGGCGAGGTGGACAAATTCAGAAAGGCTGTGGGCAAGAAGATTCCGGAGGAGATGAAGAAGCAACATGTCATGTTTGTCGAAGGATGCATCAAGCATGGCAAGATGACCCCGGAGAAGGCGGAGGCGCTCTGGCAGCTCTTCGTCCCCTTCCAGGGCTACGGCTTCAATAAAGCGCATGCCGCAAGCTACGGGCACATCGCCTATGTGACGGCGTATCTAAAGGCCAACTTCCCGGAAATCTATATGAGTGCCGTGCTCACGGCGGAATCTGGCGACGTCGAGACGGTTGGCATTATGGTAAACGAATGTAAGCGCATGGGCATAGAAGTCTTACCGCCTTCGATAAACGAAAGCTTCTCGCAATTCTCGGTAATTAAGGGCAAGGATGGGAAATATAAAATCCGTTTCGGCCTCACCACTATCAAGAATTTCGGCACGGGCATTTCCAGCTCGATCACCGCCGAGAGGAGAGCAAATGGCAGATTCAAAAACCTGGCAGATTTCCTTGATCGAATTAAGGATAAAAATTTGAACAAGAAATCACTTGAATCATTAATTAAATCCGGAGCCTTAGACGACTTCGGAGAGAGAGGGTTGCTGCTTGCCAATTTGGAAAACTTGCTTGCCTATCATAAGGAGCAGGTCAATTCGTCTGATAATCAAAGTTCGCTTTTCTCTGCAGAAGCATTACCCGCCCTTCGACTTCGCTCAGGGCAACCAGTTTCTCAAAAAGAGAAACTTAGTTGGGAGAAAGAGTTGCTCGGCCTTTATATCTCCGGTCATCCTCTCGAAGCGTATAAAGAAAAGTTTATGAATAAAGATATGAATATTGCCAAGCTCGCGGATATGCCCGAGGGTGCCTTGACCGTCATAGGCGGACAGGTCCTTGAAGCGCGAGACATTTTGACGAAGGGCAATGAGCGTATGGTCTTTATGAAATTGGCTGACCTCTCGGGAGCGACCGAGGTGGCAATCTTCCCACGGGTACTCTCCGAATTCCGCCAGTTCGTCCAACCAGACGCCTGCATCGCTATCAAGGGCCGCGTCTCCAAAAGGAACGGCACCACCTCCTTCATTGCCGAAAAAATTAAAGCCCTCTAATTTTTATGAGATTTTTATCAAAAAATATACGTTATTAGCTCACCACAGTAAGTTAATAACGTATGATGCTTATTTTTTACAAAATGGAAATTTCTTCATTTTTTTGCTATTATTTCTTTTATGTCAGAAGCAAATGAAAGGGATCATAAAAAGTTAGGCAAGGAATTGGAGCTCTTCACCTTCTCCGACACTGTCGGCAAGGGCTTACCGCTGTGGCTGCCAAAGGGTGCCACTGTCCGACGTGAGTTGGAGCGATTTATCGTTGATGAAGAAATTCGTCGCGGCTATTTGCACGTCCGCACTCCCGACATCGCCAAGCTCGACCTCTACAAAAAGTCCGGGCATTATCCATATTATTCCGACAGCATGTACGCGCCGATAAAAATCGATGACGAAGAATTTATGCTCCGCCCGATGACCTGTCCACATCACTTCGAACTCTACCTCTCAAAGCCGAGATCATACAGAGAATTGCCTATGCGCATTGCCGAACTTGCCCAACTTTATCGCTACGAACAATCAGGAGAATTGATGGGTCTCCAGCGCGTGCGCGCTTTCTGTCTCTCGGATGCTCACATTATTTGTAAGGATGAAGAGCAAGCAGTTGAAGAAATGGGTAAAGCTTTAGATCTCATAGAATTTGTAAACAAAATCTTCGGCCTCGAATACGGCAAGGATTATCGTTATAGACTCTCCCAAGGCGACAGAGCCAATACAGAAAAGTATTACAAAGACGATGCCGGATGGGAAAAAGCCGAGAGCCTTCTACGTGAACTCATGAAGAGCCGCGGGGTCGAGTTTGAAGAAGTCAAAGACGAAGCGGCATTCTATGGTCCCAAAATCGATGTTCAGATGAAGAACGCCAACGGCAAAGAAGACACCGCTTTTACTGTCCAATACGATCTTTCTTCTCCGCAACGCTTCGAGCTTGATTACACGGGCGAAGATGGGAAACAACACCGTGCATTCGTAGTGCATCGCTCCTCTATAGGCGCCATTGAGCGCATCATGGCCTTTCTTATCGAACATTACGAGGGCGCTTTCCCTCTCTGGCTCTCACCCGTGCAGGCGAAGATTCTGCCGATAGGCGAGGCACATTTCGCTTATGCAACAGAAGTGATGGATAAACTCAAGGCTGCAAATATCCGCGTCGAGCTCGATGTCTCTGACGAAACCTTGGGAAAGAAAATAAGGAATGTGAAGACCGAGAAGATTCCTTATGCTCTCGTCATTGGCGACAAGGAAGTGGCAGATAAAAGAGTGACAATCGAGAACCGCGACCGGGGCAATGAAGGCGCCTCGGCAATCGAAGATCTGACCGAAAAGCTGAAGACGGAGATCGAAGATAAGAAGTGATTAATCCTGCTTCGGTTTGAGAGTAGGGAAAAGGATAACCTCTTTGATATTTTTGACATTGGTCAAGAGCATTACCAGCCGGTCGATGCCGATGCCGATGCCGCCGTTTGGCGGCATGCCGTATTCCATAGCTTCGAGATACTCTAAGTCGGAGGGTGAAATATCTTTCTCTCCTTTCGAAGCCTTCTTGTCCTCTTCGCGATAACGCTCTTTCTGATCCAGCGGATTGTTGAGTTCCGAGAAAGCGTTTACCAATTCTACACCGGCGATAACGAGCTGGAAGCGATCGATCAGTTCCGGATTATCCTCTTTCCTCTTGGCGAACGGATTGAAGGATACCGGATAATCAATAATAAAGGTCGGCTGGATGAGAGAGGGCCTCACTTCCTTTTTATAGACCTCGTCGGTAAGCCCTTCCGGCCACGATATTACCTTGAATTCCGGCTCCACGTCGATAGTCTGACCTTGATATTCAAACTGCATTTTGCCGAAAAGATTTTTTACTACGTATTTGAAAAGCTTTTCGATAAATTCTCTCTGGCCTTTGGCATCGGTGTAGGCTTCGTTCGATTCAAGCATGGTGAATTCCGGATTATGAGAAGTATCTATACCTTCGTTCCTGAAGCGTTTGCCGA
This sequence comes from Candidatus Zambryskibacteria bacterium RIFCSPLOWO2_01_FULL_47_14, assembly GCA_001824005.1. The sequence goes on from MHWG01000022.1 coordinate 12,527, forward strand.
TTTCAAAAACTTTTTCGAACCCTCCTCCCAAAAGCATTTTGAGGTAAAGTTCCTGCGCGATAGGTAGGTAGAAGTCCATGTCGAGCGCGTTGTGATGTGTGGTAAATGGCGCCGCAGTTGCGCCGCCGGCGAGGGGTTGGAGGTTCGGCAAATCGACTTCTATATAGCCGTTATCGATATAGAATTTCCGTATTAGCTCAACAATTTTCGACCTCTTGATGAATCTCTCTTTCACCTCCGGATTCGAGATGAGGTCGAGGTAACGTTTGCGGAAGCGCTCTTCGACGTCGGAGAGGCCGTGCCACTTCTCGGGCAGGGGTAGGAGCGACTTGGAGAGCATGCGCACCTTTTCGGCGAGAACAGTCTTCTCGTCCTGTTTGGTGAGGAAGAGCGTGCCTCGGATTTCCGCGAAATCGCCAATGTCGAATGCTTGTTTGAAGAGCTCGAAGTTTTCTTCTGAAATTGGATCATCCTTCTTCAAAAATATCTGGAAGCGTCCTGTGCCGTCGTCGATATCAAAGAAGACGATCTTACCCTGTTCGCGCAGAGACATAATGCGTCCGGCAAGTAGAACTTCCTTCTCCGCTTCGAATTGATCCCGAGCCTCCTCGCAAGTATGAGTGCGATTGGTAGTAGCCGGATAGGGATTGATGCCTTTCTCCTCGAGAAGTTTCAGTTTCTCTAATCTGGCAGCCCGTATTTCATCTAATGAGGCCATTTACTTTATGTCGATAATCTTATACGACATTGTACCACCAGGAGTTTCAAATGAGAATGTCTCCCCTCTCTTCTTGCCGAAGGCGGCCTGGCCCAAGGGCGAACGGGCCGAGATTTTCCCGGCGGAGGCATCGGCCTCTTCGGATCCGACAAGAGTGTAGGTTTTTTTGCTTTTACTTGCCTCGCTAGAGCCTCCGGCGTAGCGCGGGTCGGACTCTTTCTCCACAGTGATTACCGAGCCCACTCCGACCGCGCCGCCATTCTGGACAGAGACAATCGAGGCGGTTTTGAGTATTTTCTCCAGACGACTGATTCTGTCTTCGAGCGCCGCCTGCGCGTCGCGGGCTTCGTGATATTCGCTGTTCTCGGAGAGATCGCCCAGGGATTTGGCGTACTCAAGAGATTCCGCAATCTCCTTGCGTTTGGCGGTCTTTAAATTTTGAAGCTCTTTTTCGAGTTCGGCGAACTTTTCTTTGGTCAAATACTCCTGGCTTGCCTCCATGGTTTTAGAACTAGTAATAATGGCAGGTAATAATACCCTCTAACTTCCGCCAACGCAACTAACTGCTGGGGAGGAAATATAAAAAAACGCCCCGTCGCTCGTAAGCGACGGGGCAAGGATACCCGCCCGTTCCGAACGAAACGTTCGGGCGGGCAAAATTCAAGATTCAAGGCTTAGGCCCAGACCCTGCGGGAACGGAGGTACGGATTGCGAAGCGACGAGTCGTACCAGTTGACACTGAACCGGCCGCGCCAGTAGCCGCTCGGCATGCCGCCATCGCGGTGGCGAGAACCTGTACACAGCGTGATGTTCTGCACATCGAGATGGTTGCTCGTCTCCACGAAGTAGTCGAGCTCGTGGAGCTGGCGCTCCAGTACGGTCGGGCCGACGTGGCCTTCGGCCTTCAGATCGTCGGCCGACTTGTTGGCATAGCGCTCGTCCGGCTCCTGACCATCCTCGATCCAGACGGCGTAGGAGCCGTTCTTTGGGTCACGGTCGTTGGTCGGGATGTCGGCGTCGAGGTCCGACGAGTATTCCCAGCCCGGGAAGTGCTTCTTCAACGCTTCCTGGACTCCTTCGAGCGGGTTGATATCCGTCCACTCGAGGAGTTCCTTTGCGACCACGAGGAGACGGACGGGTCCGACACCTTCGGGCTTCTTCGGGATACGGATCTCCGAGAAGTCAGGGCACTTGCCGGGGAAGAGCTTGAAGTAGTTCGATTCTCAGCGGAGAAGATCGGCCTCAAACGGCATGAGTACTAGATCTTTGGCGAAGGCGCCATCGAGCACCTTCTTCAGCCGATCCGGTCTCCGCAGATAGAACTGCATTCGAGCCAGGGGCAGCATAGGCAGGTTCGCTAGAACACTGCCACCAAATGTGAGCGTCTGTTTGTGGAAAGCGGGTGTGAGCGGGGTTTTACCAGCGCGTGGCATGGTTTTTCTCCCTTCAGACAGAGACTGGATTGCCTCTTTGTCTACCAAGATTAAACCATAAAGTTAAATTAAAAGCAATGGTATTGGGAAACCGGGTTTACAAATACAGGAAATTACTTGAAATATTCCGGAGCGTAAATAGAGATCCAGTCGAGGACTTGGCGCATGACGGAAGTGGCGCCGATCGAATTCGTGGCTGGGCCCTTCTCCATGATCACCGCCCAGGCGTAGCGCGGATTCTCGTACGGGAAGAAGCCAATGGACCAGGAGTGTACGTACTTCTTGCCCGCGCCGATTTCCGCCGTGCCGGTTTTGGCCGCCGTTTTGACATAGAGCACATTTAATCCGGCAGAGGTACCGTAAGTCACGCTCTCCCTCATGCCTTCGTGCACTATCTTCCAATCCTCTTTTCTAAAGTCAAGAGACTTCTGCACTTCCGGAGTGCTCGAAGCCAGAAGCGTCGGCTTTAAAACTTTTCCCCTATTCGCGATTGCCGCCGTGAATCTCGCCGCATTAATCGGGGTTATCTGCGTGCCATATTGCCCGATCGAGGTGATGTATGTGTCGCCCAAGCGCCAGATGTCGCCTTCGAATTTCTTCGCCTTCCACTCCGGCGTGGGGATAAGACCTGACTCTTCTCCCAGAAGTTCTATGCCTGTTGGTTCCTCAAGCGAAAACATTTTGAAATATTTGTCTATCAGACCGATGCCCAAACCTTTTTGACCGCCGAAACCGCCACCGATGGAATAAAAGTAGGTGTCGGAAGAGACAGCCAATGCTTCCCTCATGGCCGTATAGCCGTGTGCCTTCCAGTCGCCGAAGACCGATGGTTTGTTCGGGTCGTAAGGATTGGGCACGGTAATCGAGCCGGTGGAAAGTATTTCTTTCTCCGGAGAAATGATGCGCTCATTCAACGCGGCCATAGCCAATAACGGCTTCACAATTGAGCCCGGCGTATAGAGACCGCCGATTGCCCTGTTGAGAAAAGGTTTGCCGGTATTATTGAGAAGAGCACTGAAAGTTTTTTGGTCCACGCCTTTTGTCAGAGCATTCTGGTTGTATTCGGGATAACTTGTAAGCGCCAATATCTCTCCGGTCCGGACATCCATGATCACTCCTTCTCCACCCACAAAACCGGCGACTTTCGCCAGAGACTCGATCGCCTTGTACATGGTCTCCGTTACCTGCGCATCAAGCGAGAGAACAAGCATTTTGCCGTCAACCGGCTTTTCAACGACACTTTCCGATGTCACAGCTCCCGCAACATCAGTCTCTACCAACTTCTCGCCGTTCTTGCCGCGGAGAACTTCGTCATACGCACTTTCGGCGCCGTCCTTCGGTCGATATTCTGTCTCATAATAAACGCCTGACTTATCGGCTTTGGGATATTTGATATATCCCACTACATGGGCTAGACCCTCAAATGGCGCGTAGAGACGGCCGGCAAAATCCGCGTTCTCACCCTTAATCTCATTGATGGCAAGTTCGACCCCTTGCCGATCGGTAATGACTCCGCGGTTGGCGAAGATGAACGTTTCTTCGAGACGATTCCGGTCCGAAATCTGCGCGTAAACTTCCCCATCTTTTACAGAGAGAATCCAGAGTTTACCTATTAAGAGCGCGACTAAGAACACGAGTGCAATCTTCATACCCATGAAGATTGCACTCTCCATGGGCCGCTCAATCCTGCCCTCCAGGGCATACTCGTCGAAGCCAGGAAGATTGGCCGAATCGAGAAAGATGTCTTCCGGATTGATTTCCTGATATTTAATTTTCTTTATGACTTTATTGCGCATAAGAGCGGATGCGGCGCCTGACCGGCATAATGATCGTAACCAAAATAAAACTATAGAAAGCGAAGGTGAAGAAGACGGAAGCAAAAGAGTGCAACCTCGACCCATACAGCGCATCGATTAAAGATCCGATCAGAATTCCTTCCCAGAAAAGCGGAAAAACGATAATGGCTACCAGAAGCGCCGGCAGATAAATATAGTAGGGCAGGAAAATAACGGCAAGAATTAGAAAGATTACGCTTAAAAGCCGATGTTTCTTCATAGATGGATCATGGCCTTACCAGAATAAAATGGATGTTGAAAATATTGGCCGGGCTTATAGCCAGAATTTCTTTGAAGGAATCAGTGGGCTCCATGACCACCTCGCCTACCACCGCCAGAAGTTGCGGCAAGGCGTCGGCAGAGAGGATCCGGTCGCCTGATGCTACCTCAATTTCCCTCGGCACCTTTATTTTGAAATTGCCTCCGCCAGCCCCCTCAAGCGTTACGGGCACGCCGTGCCGCTCGAGCACGGCGGCCGTTTTCTCCCCAGAAGTCGAAAAAAGTTTCACTTTGGCCGAAGAATTGAAAACTTGCTCCACGATGCCTAGTGCCGGCCCTTCAGGCATAAACACTCTGGCATCCTGGACTACACCCTCATTTGAACCGGCATCGATTACCACCGTGTCGTAAGGTACTTGCGGGGGCCGGGCGAGAATCGTCGAGGCAATGCCGCCGGTCTCGGCCCGGCGACCGAGAATTTCCGACCAGGCGCCGGCCTCTCCGCCCGCGAAGCGGGCGGCCGCCTCGATTTGAAGCGCGGCCAGCTTCTCCTTAAGCCGAGTGTTTTCGGAAATCAAAGAATTTTTAAAACGAAAGAAATCTTTGACTGCTGAAACTTGGGTCCCGACCCAAGTTTCAGTCCTCCAGAGAGGTGTCACAACCGCGATCAAAAATCCATCCAGAAGATAGAGAATCAGTACCCCTGCGGCGAATACGCCCACGAGGAACAATGCGAGCTTTAAGAGAGGACGTCTGCCTTTATTTCTTGGGAGGTAATTCATCGTCGTTCTCGATAAGCACATCTCTGAACCTTTCTATATCCTCAAGAATGACGCCGCAACCCCTGGCTACGGCCGTAAGCGGATCGGCGGAAATATGGACTGGAATGTTGATTTCTCCCTCGATCAACTCCGAAAGGCCTTTGATCAGCGCCCCGCCGCCGGAGAGATAAAGCCCTCTTTGCATTATATCGGAGAGAACTTCTGGCGGAGTCGATTCGAGCACTTCGCGCGTGGCTTCGATCAAGGTTTCGATGGACTGCGAGAGCGCCTCGCGTATGTCGGTATCGGTGAGAATCACCTCTTTGGGCAGACCCGTCACCAAATCCCGACCTTTAACCGCGGCTTCAAGAGGAGCGTGGGTGGGGAGAACCGAGCCAATGGAAATCTTTGCTGCTTCGGCCGTTTTGTCGCCGATCAAAATTTTAAATTGGTTTCTGACGTAAGAAATGATATCCGCATTGAAACGATCGCCGGCAATGCGCAAGTTCTTCGAACGCACCACTCCGCCGAGCGAAATGACGGCGATGTCCGAGGTGCCGCCGCCGATATCTATGATCATATTGCCGACAGGCTCGTGTATGGGAAGCCGCATGCCAATGG
>MHWG01000022.1:18164-25497 GCA_001824005.1 Candidatus Zambryskibacteria bacterium RIFCSPLOWO2_01_FULL_47_14
TCCCCGGCACCGGCGTTCCTCGTCGCGTCGCGCACGGCGCGGATCTCGACATTGGTGATGTTCGATGGCACACCCACGACCACTCTCGGCGCGAGTAATTTGTTCGAATCTGCCGTTGCACGGGAGAGAAGATAAGCGATCATCTCCTCCGTCGTTTCGAAGTCCGATATTACACCGTCGACAAGCGGTTTAATGGCGACGATATGCTCCGGCGTCCTGCCAAGCATGGCTTTGGCTTCCGTGCCGATGGCGACAATCTGGCCGGTTTTCTGATTTACTGCCACGACCGAGGGCTCATTGATGACAATCCCCTTACCGCGCATATAAACCAGGGTATTGGCGGTGCCGAGATCAATGCCGACATCGTGGGAGAAATATCTTTTGAAAGACTTTAATTTATCCAATAATTTCATTTATCTTTACTTTAGAAACATTGCCGGTGGAACGATCTTTGAGTTCGACTGTGTCCTTATCGGTCTTGTCGCCAACAATAATCTGCTTGGGAATACCTATCAGGTCGGCATCATTTAATTTCTCTCCCGCCCTAAGGTTGCGGTCATCATATAGCACCTCTACCCCGCGGGAAACGAGATCTTGGTAAATTTTGTCGGCTGTTTCTTTCGATCCTTCGGTCAAACTTATGAGATGATATTTAAAAGGCGCCACCTCCTCCGGCCAAACAAGCCCCTTCTCGTCGCCAAAGACTTCCGCAAGGACTCCCATGAGCCGCGTTATGCCTATGCCGTATGAGCCAAGATAAACAGGCATCTTCTCACCCCTCTCGTCGGTAAAATATAGGCCAAGCTGTTCGCATTTTTTGGTGCCGAAGGTGAAGATGTTGCCAACTTCCGCAGCCTTCTTCAGAACCCCCTCCGTACTTACTTCGGCATTGGTAGCTATCCTCTTGGATTCATCAGTTACATATATGGTGTCCTCGCCGGCTTCGCAAATAGTTTGGAACTCGTGGCTGAATTTATCGGTAAATACTCCACCCGAAGCCGAGGTAACATAGGTAATATCGCCCAAACCAACTCGCCTGAATACATTTAGATAAGCATCAATGGCTTTATTGTAAAAATTCACATGTTCCTCTTCGGAGCGAGAATAGGAGTACATATCTTTCATCAAAAATTCTCTGCAGCGCATAATGCCGCTCTTGGCTCGCGCCTCATTCCTCATCTTGTTCTGGAATTGATGCACATACCTCGGCAGATCTCTGAAGCTTCCAACATGCGAGACCATGAGCTCGGTAATTGGTTCCTCGTGCGACCATCCGAATCCTACTTGAGTACCATTTTTAAGTTCTGATTTAAACCAAACATCAACCTCATCATCGCTCCAGCGATTAGTTTTTTCCCAAACTTCTTTCTCCTGCAGAGAAGATATTAAAAATTCTACTGAACCAAGCTTCTTCATCTCTTCTGCCACAATCTTTCTAATCTTCTGAATGACCAGCCAGCCGAGAGGCAAATAAGAATAGACTCCAGCCATTTGCTTATTGATAAATCCGGCTCTAGTCAAGAGAACGGCATTCTTAGAAACCTCATCGGCGGGCGCCTCACGGCGCGTTTTGGTAAAGAGTTGGCTTTGCCTCATCGCGTGCTATTCTATCAAAATATATTCCTCACGTCTCTAACGGTAATTAGAATCATCAGGAAAACAAGCAGGGCAAAACCGGCAGCATTCACGGCGTTGAAGAAGCGCGGCGGGATGCGACGACGGGTAATACTCTCGATGCCGACGAAGACGAGCCGCCCGCCGTCAAGCGCCGGCACAGGCAGGAGATTGATGATTGAAAGATTGATCGAGAGAAGGGCGGTGAAGGTTACAAGATAGCTCCAACCGAGCTCACGAATCTCCCCCACCATGCCAACAATGCCCACGGGCCCTGTTACCGCGCCGAGATCAGCTTGGCCCACAACCGCTTTGGATATGAGCGAGCCGATAGCCTCGGTAGTCAGAGCAGTGAGAGAAACGGTAGTCTTCATCCCATACCAGAGTGCAAGGTGCCAAGGCAGTTTGACCGTGCCGATAGTCTCCATCGATATGCCAACAGCTCTTTGCCCCGGTAAAATGTCCTCGTTTGGAGTTATAGTTTTGCGCAAAATTTCTTTACCCCTTTCAATATTGAAAGCAATTGCCCCGGAAGAATTTTTTATATAACTTGTCGCTTCCTCGGGAGTAAAGTAGAGAATCACATCTCCTGTCTTGAGGCCAGACAAGGCAGCCGGAGACTCGGGCACAACTAGGGTAATGACGGTGCGAGGATTCTCAATCGGAAGATTCGGGTTTGCAGGCGAAGGAATGCCAGTCATAAAGCTAAGTGAGATAAGAAGCCAAGCGAAGAGTAGATTGAAGAAGACCCCGGCCGCGAGCACCGCGGCTTGAATGCCGCGGTTTTTTGCCTGGAAACTGTCCACCTCACCCAACCCTCTCCTAGAGCTAGGAGAGGACAAAAGCATGTCTTTTGTCGACGAAGTCGGGGTGAGGTCTTCTTCGGGATTTTCCCCAAAAATCTTCACAAATCCGCCGAAGGGCAGCCAGTTGAGGGTAAAGTCTGCCCCCTTCCATTTGAAAAGTTTTGCGGCCCGCGGCGGGTAGCCTAGACCGAACTCGTCCACACGTATGCCAAAATATCGTGCCACCAGAAAATGCCCGAGCTCATGCACGATTATCAACGCGGAGAGAATTATAAGAAATATCAGTATAGACATTAGAAATTAGAACAATTAGATCAATTAGAAATTTCCTGCTGCTTTCTTTCCGCCAATTCTTCGAGCTTCTTGTTCGATTCGTCAACCAACTTCTGAAGTTCGTTCTTGATTCTCTTCTGTTCATCCTCGCTCAATTCGCCGAGATCATTGAGAACTTTCTGGCGTTCGTTTCTTACCCTGATGCGCGCTTCTTCAAGTTTCTCTTTAGCAAGCCGGGTCAAGCTCTCTCGGCGTTCACTCGTGAGCACTGGGAAGGAGAGACGCAAGCCGTTCGAGTCGAGTGTGACCGAGAGTCCGAGGTTTGATTCCCTTATCGACCGATCAATCTCTTTGGCGGCATCGCGGTCCCAGGGAACGATACGCAGGGTTTTCGGATCTTCTACGGAGATGGTTGCAAGCTGGTTTATAGACATCTTGGAGCCATAGGATTCAACCAAAACCGCATCGAGAATGGCGGGCATCGCCCGACCGGTATTGAGCCCCGAATACTCCTTCTTCAACCACAAAAGCGCCGCCTCCGAAGATTGTTTGAAAGAAGTAAAGTTGTATGCCATGACACGAATTATAACGAATTTAATCGAATGCCGCGAATGGAATCTATTCGTATCATTCGATCATATTTGCGGAGATTCGCTAGAGTACCAGAGCGAGGTGTTCGAGAATGAGGCGCGCAGAGATGGCCCGGTCGTCGCTGTAGAGGCGCATCTTATAAACTTCTTTCGATTTCGTAACACAGAGCAGCTCGTCCAGGAATACCGAGAGATTCTTTTCTTTCTCCACGAATTTTCTCACGAACTCGAACCGGTCTTTGAGTGGAAGCTTTAAAAAATTCTGGGCTTCGAATTCAAACGGTTGGACCGCCACTTGGCGGTCCAACCGCCAAGTAACCATGCGGGAACGAAGAGTCGGGATTATCAACCCCTCTTCGCGAACGGCCAAGAAGAAATGAGTATCTTCGACCGGATCCTCGAAGGTTTTAAGAAGCGCGTTCTGAGCCTCAAGCGTTATCTTCTCCGGCGTTATGAAGAATATTTTCCTTTCGACAAACGCTTTTCTCGCCGCCTGTTCGCCCAGTCTCCGCGCCTCATCAATGCCGAAGAGCGCTTCGTTGAAGATGAAGTAGTCCGGCGAACCTATCAAGGTTAAACCTTGATATTTGCATAATTCATACAGATACCTTTCCGCCGCTTCCCGCTCTCCTACTAAGAGATACGCGTGATGCATTTGCACTATTTTTCTACCTTCAGCAATTCGACTTCGAAAACTAGTGTCGAATTCGCGGAGATGGGTCCAATAGCCCTATTGCCGTAAGCGTAGTCGGGAGCAATTACTAGTGTCCTCTTGCCGCCCTCGCGCATGCCCTGGAGGCCCTCATCCCAGCCGCGAATCACTTGTCCTCCGCCTAAAGTGAAGGCAAATGGCGTATTAGAATCCCTGGAACTGTCGAAAACCTGTCCATTGGTAAGTCGACCTACGTAATGCACTGTAAGCTTATCTCCCGGCTCGGCCAAATCGCCATCTCCTACCAACACTTCCTCTACCGTGTATCCTGTTTGTGGCATTTGATTGTTTTGAGTCTGTGACTGACTTCTAAAAAGATTCATGAACGGTCCGGAGAAGAATATATAAGAGAGAAGCGCCAAGCCGGCAAACACCGCGATGTATTGATTTCTGCTCATTTGTATTTATTAGAGTAATAAGACTTATGCGACCTGTCTGTCTATGTTATCATAAGCCCAATGGATGATAGAACCAAACAGAAACTTTTAAACGACCTTATGCTCTCCCGCGGCCAGATGGAGAAGATCGCCTCGGAGCGTGTCGCGGAAATTTCGAAAGAATTCACGGCCGGCTTCAAGTTTCTCGCGGATTATCCAAAGTCGGTCACCTTTTTCGGCTCGAATCAGACAAAAGAGAGCGACCAGTATTATCAGAGCGCACGCATTCTCTCTGGCCGATTGGTGAAGGAGCTTGGCTTCTCGGTGGTCTCGGGCGGCGGTCCGGGCATAATGGAGGCGGCCGACCGCGGTGCTTATGAAGCAGGTGGCAATTCGCTCGGCCTATTGATCCAATTGCCGGACGAGCAGCCGATTAACCCCTTCATTACGCAGAGCATCAGCTTCCATTACTTTTTCGTGCGCAAGGTTTGCCTTACTTTCGGCGCGGAAGTTTTCATCTTTTATCCGGGCGGCTTCGGCACTCTCGACGAATTTTTCGAAATCATCACTCTCATTCAGACCAAGAAAATCGGCAATATACCCGTAATCTGCGTCGGTAGCGACTACTGGAACAAACTCAAGAGCTTCATGGAAGAAGAGATGCTTGCGCATGGCGCCATCGAGCCGGCACATTTGAACCTCTTTACCATCACCGACAGCCATGACGAGATTGTCGACATCATCAAGAAGGTTCCTGTCAAAATCAGCGTCCCCTTCACCGAAATTGACCAGAAGGTAGCAGTGTGATATAATTTTGGTAGACTGAATTTTTCTCTTTGAGAAAGAGGTTTGAAATGCAGACAACGATTCTTGTTCTGTCTGGCGTCGTCGTATTTCTAGGTCTGGTAATCCTCATCGTTGAAATCCTCATCCCAAGAGGAATCGTCCTTCTTGGGAACGTCGATTCATGGTGGAGCCCTTTTCGCACTCTGCCGCCGCCAGGAGAGATTTACATTCTCGTGTCTGGTGATCCGGACGGGCCCTTTGACAGCATCTTGGAGTCAGTAATCGGTTGGAGGTATGAAGAAAATGGAGACCTCTTCCGGGAAGACCCGGCCGATATTGGCGAACGAAGTGGGTACTTGCCAAAACTCGGAGTCGCTTGGGTCGGCTTCAACAAATACTTCTTGTGGCGCGAAGTGCGCTATGACAAGTGGGAGAAGATGCCCGATCCTTCGACTGAGTGGAAGCTGATCTCCAAAACACGCGGGGTCAAGAGTCGGCCGAACCAGAGCCCGTCAATATTCTTCCGTTACAACATGGCGACGAGTATTGAAGGAGCGGAAACCATCGGTAACTTCCCTGTTGACGGCGTCGTCGTCTTCACCGTTCAGATCGAGAGGCCGAGACAGGCATTCTTCTTCGCCGGTGGCTGGGAGGCGCAGACCAACGCAGCGGTACAGAGCGTCTTCCGAGAATATGTCGGCACGAAAACCATCGATGATCTGCGCCAAGAACAAGCTGCGGGCGCAGATGCCTTGGTACGCCGAGTCAAGGACTTGACCACCGGCAACGGGGCCTTGCCCGGTTCCGGTCTGCGAGATCTATTCGGCATCTCGATCGTAGACGCGCGATTCGTGAAATTCGACCTGATCGCAGGCGACCAGGCAATGACAAATGCCGTCCGCGCTGTAGAAATCGCCAAGCAAAAAGCCGCGGCTCGCAGAGAAGAAGCAGAGGGCAACCGGGATGGCGATATCGCTGAGGCGGCGGGCACAAGAGAAAAAGTTGCGGCCTGGGGTTCTAATCCCGTCGGCGCGGCAGTCGCAATGGCCGAAGCAATCAAGATTGCTAAGCCTGCGGCTATCGGTGGCGACATCTTGGCTTCCATTAACGCCGAAAGGAAGCAAAATCCGTGAAATTACAGAGCCGTTCTGGTCTCCAGAACGGCTCTTGACTTTTTTATACTTAATATGTTATAATCAGAACAGAAAAGGGAGCGTGAATCATGAACAAAAAGATTGTGTACGCATTGGCGGCTTTGACCGCCATACTGTTCCTCGGTCTCGTCTACGTTCTCTGGCCATGGTCTGGTGCAGTTCTCGCGCTAATTGCAGTGGGCGGTCTATCCTACTGGCTCTACAAAGCGGGATGGAAAAGAACCGCGCAATGGAACGCGATCTTCGGAGTGGCACTTGTGTTCGTTTTGCTTGGTTGGTACTTCCGGCCATTGTGGGAACCTGGCTCTCCGGCGCCACAAGAGGCAGAGGTGAGTCAGTCATCGACGCCAGTCGCAGGGCCGCTCTGGATGACGGAGATCGTCATCACCTCCGAGTGGTCGGATTACTATCCGATTCCTCGGGGTGAGCGGCTGAAACCGCGTAGGGCGGACCCAACCACGGCCTTCGAGGTGGACTTTCCAACCCTCGAGGAACCAATCTACGTACCGGCCTCCAAAGCTGGCACGAAAGATGATTGGGAACTGAAGACGCCGGATTCCGACAGGGTCCGCTTCAGGCTCGCTGATCCCGAGAAGAACCGAGGCAAGAAGTCGAAACTCATCCTCAAGTTCTTTCCATACTAATAAAGGCGCCCCGACCGCAGTCGGGGCGCCTCTTCCATTTTATTTTCCTAATCTCTTACAGAAGTCCTGGATAATTCGGCTTACTGATGCCGAATGTGCCGAGAATGAGATTGATGATGCCGTAAGCGGAGATCATGATGAACATGCCGACGAGTCCCCACAAGATCTTCTTCTTGCCGTCCTCCCTTTTCGTATCAGTCGTTTCGGAATTGATGAACTGGACTATGCCCCAGAAGAGGACAAGTAGAGCGACGGAAAAAGCCAGAATAATAATCGGATTCAGGATGTACTGATTGATCTTGTTGAGGAACTCTATTATCGGCATCTTTCAATAACTACTTGTAGTGAGCGGAGTCGAACTAGAGTCCGGGAACGGT
>MHWG01000022.1:25511-42286 GCA_001824005.1 Candidatus Zambryskibacteria bacterium RIFCSPLOWO2_01_FULL_47_14
AGACGCTGACCTTCCTTATGAGCATCTTCGCCTGAAGCGGAGAAGATGAAGCGCACCAAGCCCCAGAAGAAGACGAGCAAAGCGACCGCCACTACGATAGGAAGGGCAATGCCTACCAGTCTGCCGATCGAGCGCAGAAGAGTCTCGAGGTTGCCGAGATTCTGAGCAAAGGCAACCGACGGAGCGACTGCCAGAGCCGTTAATAAAGCGAATTTTTTCATAGTACGAATCTTACGAATTAGATCGAATGACACGAATAATAATTGCGAACCTTGCGAGGACCGAACCCATTCGCGGCATTCGATCATATTCGCGTAAATTCGCGATGGTTTAATGATACGTCAATAGCCGGAAATCGCAACCAATCAATCCCCACCTATGGGGATTTCCCTTATGGCCTTGGAACTTGAGGCAGATCAATATTGTAGCCGGAGATATTCAATTCTTTCTGTATAAATCTTACAAGTCCCCAGACGGTTATCATGACGAAGAGAGCAATGAGGCCCCAGATCATGAGACCCTTGCTTTTCTTTACTTCTGCCTCGTCGCCAGCTTTCGAAATAAATTTAACCAAGCCCCAGAAGAAGACGAGCAATGCAATAGCTATGACAATCGGGATAAGATTTTGTATGAGATCGCCTATGCGATCAATCCATCTACCCGTAGTACCGAAAGTCGTCTGCGCGTTGGCTATTGCCGGCAAAACCAACAGGGTAACCGCCATTAATTTCATTAATTTATTTGTCATATCTTTAATTATAACTGATTTTAACGCCTCAAGGGTATTGAGGACCTCTGGCCTATGCCAAGCTCACCGCCTATAAAGTTTACCAACCCCCAGACCGTAATCATGACAAAGAGACTTATAACCCCCCAGACCATTAAGTTCCTCCCCTCTTCCACGGCCTTTTCGTCGCCGGCCTTGGCAATGAACTTCACCAGTCCCCAGAAGAAGACTAGCAGTGCAACGATGATCAGCACTAGAACGATGTCCGCCACCAACCCGTCCGCCGCTTTAATCAAGGTTTGAAAAGTCATGAATTTTATTTATTGACGGGCAAGGTTGGCACCGCGAAATTTCTGAAACCGAATTCATTGAAAGCGAATCGCAAAATGCCGAAAATCGAGACCATTACAAAAAGTCCGATAAGTCCCCAGATCATGAGACTGCGCCCTTCGGCATGAGTCTTGGCATCGCCTGACTTCGCTATAAAGCCCACCAATCCCTTGAAAAAGACCAATAGCGCCAACGCCACCAGTATGGTAATAAGCGGATTGATAAGGTCAATGAACAGTCTGACTAAATCTGTGAAATTCTGGGGCATATATTAAATCGGGCAAATAGGGCCGCCCAGCTGGCCGACGGTCTTGCAGATTACCGTGGCGATCAACCAGGCGCCAAGCAAGATAGCCGTACCGATCGTAGTGGTAAGAAGCATTTTGTGAGCTTTTTGAATTTCAGCTGGCTTCCCTTGCGCGGTCACGTATTTGAATCCGACAAAGATGAAAGCGAATACTGCCAGCACGGCCCCGATAGGTACTAAAATGTCATTGACAATCACCCTAAGCAATTCGGCCAGTGAGTCAGGACCTTTGAAAGGGTTCTCCAATTGACCGGCTGGACGAGGCGGATTGCCGGTACTGGTTTGCGCATATACAGTTACTACTGAAGCAGAGAAGAGTATAAATGCCGTTAGAATTTTTTTAATCATTTAGGGCGTAAGAAGGATAAAGTCTGCATCAAGCAATGCCTTGCTTATAGTGTAAACCACAAGCCAGGCCACGAGTATCCACAGGTAGCCCCAACCGAGCTTCTGAAACATTGTTACAGCTTTCTTGAACGAATCCTCGCTGCCCTGCGCCAGAAGCATCTTGAATCCGGCGTAAGCAAACAAGGCTATAGCGATAAATGTAGAGAGGATTACCAGATCGGTAATAAGATTCTTGGCGAGAAGAAGTAAATGCGTATAGTTGCAATTCGTGTCGCAAACTATCAAATCTTGCCATCCGGGTATAGCCATGTATTTTTATTTTATCAGACTGTCGAGCGAGCGGCTCGCGGCGCCGAGAGCCTCCGATGTTCTCGCACGGCCGCTCGTCACTGCGTTTACCATCTCGGCGAAAATGTTTCCGGTGGAAACATTTTCGGGATCAAGCCAGCCCTTAGCCTGCAGAGCCGCTTCATAGAAGACCGGCATTACGGCGTCAGATTGCCTGACCGAGAGCAAATCGCGCCTGGCCGGCGGCAAACCGAGATTCTTGGCCAGAGATTCGGCCACGGGTTCCGAAGCAATCATCAATGCCGCCCGCATCGCCGCGGCCGGATTCCTCGTGCCTCGCGAGAGGGCCACCACATAAATTTTGCCGTAAGTAAGCCTCTTCCCTGAAACTCTCGACTGCGGCACGGGAGCCACGCCAATGTTTAAATTCGGATTCTTGTTGCGCAGAGCCGTAAGTTCACTCGCGAAGCCGATGTAGTAAGCCGCATCGGCGCTCGTGAAGTGCGTTGCGGCCGAGGGCATTGAGCGGTTCCAGCTGTAATAGGCCTTGGCTGGGTTGGCGAATTGGGTATAGAAGTCGAGCGCCGACTCTCCGGGCGAGACCGGCAGGCCGAAGTTGTCCGAGAGCGCCGAGCGCAATTCGTTGTCGATGAGGCTCGTTACCGGCGTGCCGGCTTGGATGAAGAGAAGTGAGAGAATTTCTTTAAAGTTCGGAATGTTTCTGGTCTCGCCGAGCGCAATGGCGGACTGCGTCAGATTGCCCGCTTGGTCCTTCTTGGTAAGTTTCTGCGTCAAGTTGTAAATCTCGTCCCAATAAGCCAGGGGTTTCGCCTCTCCGGCCGCCGAGAGAATATCGCGATTGTAATAGAGCACGAGCGGGTCGATGGCAAGCGGCAGACCGTAAACGCCGTCTTGCATTAGGAAAAGTTCGCTCTCTTCGACGAAAGTGTCTCGGAAATCGCGCGCGCCGACACTCTGGTAAGGAATCGGTATTAGCTTGGATTTGTTCTTCCATAAACGCTCTTGCGTCACTATTAAAAGATCCGGGCCAAGGCCTTGCGCCAAGGCCTCGGTAAACTCTTGGTCTATTTCGTCACTCTCCTTCTCCGAATAGCGGATGATGACAGTCTTGTCGATCTGCGGCACAAGAGAGTCGAAAACTTGGCTCACGTCTTCCGACGGCATATCGCCCCAAACGCTAATAACCGCTCCCTCGCTTCCCGCCCCGCCGCGATACATGGCAAAGACCAATACCGCCAAAAGTATGAAAAATCCGAAGACTGACAGGAGAATAATCTGGAATTTGGACATACTTTTATAATACCACAAATCCTAAGCATCAAATCCTAAACCCTAAATTTAGGATTTAGAAATTAGGATTTAGGATTTAGGATTTATAAACAAATCAGGGAGGCGATCGAGTCTCCTTCACGAAGCTTCATTATTCTTACGCCTTGCGTCTGGCGGCCGAGGACCGGAATTTCATTCAAATTGACGCGCACCACCTGACTCTTCTTGGAGATAGCGATGACCTCATTTTCTTCCGAGACAATCTGCGATGTGATGACCGGGCCGGTCTTCGCCGTCACTTTTGAAGTCAGGATGCCCGAGCCGCCCCTCCCCTGCGCTTTGTACTCGGAGAGTGCAGTACGCTTGCCGTAGCCGTTGCCGGAGATGACGAGCAGGTGACCATCTTTGGCATTCTTGGTAATGACGTGAGCGCCGACGACTGAATCATTTTTGCCCAATTTGATGCCACGCACCCCGCCGGCCGCGCGCCCCATCTCCCGCACAGAAAAATCTTTGAAGCGAATCGACTGCCCCTCCCTCGTTACTATGGAAATGTCGTCGCCGGACTGTATCAATTCTGCCGACACCAATCTGTCACCTGGAGCAAGTTTGATGGCGATAATACCTGAAGCGCGCACATCGGTAAATGACAAGGCCCTAACTTTCTTAATCGTGCCCATCTCGGTAACCATCAGAAGTGAACCCTCTATATCCTTGGCGTTCTTCGGCATGGCAAGGATTGAAGTCACCTTCTCCTCCGCCGAGAGAGAAATGAAGTTCATAATCGACTTGCCGCGGGTGGCGCGCTTGCCCTCAGGCAGGTCGTACATCTTAATCTGATACGCCTTACCCTTGTCGGTGAAGAAGAGGAGATCGTCGTGAGTCGAAGCGTAGAGAATTTGGGTGACGAAATCTTCTTCCTTGGTATCGAGGTCCACCACGCCGACGCCGCCACGCCTCTGCTTCCTATATTCGTCGGGATTGGTGCGCTTGATGTAGCCGCCGGAAGTGAGCACCAGCGCATTGTCCTCCTCTGGCACTAAATCCTCGACAGAGAGTTGCTTGACCCCGCCCTTGACCACCCGGGTTCTCCTCTCGTCGCCATACTTCTCGCGCACCGCGATGAGTTCGTCCTTTATCACTTTCAAAATCTTTTTGGGCGAGGCGAGCAAATCTTTCATTTCTTTGATAAAGGCCTGCACCTCCTTCAATTCGTCTTCGATCTTTTGGCGTTCGAGGCCAGCGAGCTTCTGTAAGCGCATTTCGAGAATGGCATTGGCTTGGATGACCGAGAACTTGAATCGCTTTATGAGATTCCCGCGTGCGTCATCGACGGTCTTCGACGCCTTGATGATCTTTACAATCTCATCTATATGATCGAGTGCTTTAGAGAGACCAAGAAGAATGTGCTCGCGCTCTTCCGCACGTGCCAGGTCGTATGTCGCTCTGCGCTTGACCACCGTCTCTCTGTGCTTCAAGAATTCGGCAAGCATGCTCTTTAAGGAGAGTGTCTGCGGCACGCCATCGACAAGAGCCACAAGATTGAAGTGGAAAGTATCTTCGAGTTGAGTGTGTTTGTAGAGAGCGTTTAGAACCTTCTGCGGCTGTGAACCCTGCTTCAAGTCGATGACAATACGGATATCCTTGGCGGACTCGTCGCGCATGGCTTTGATGCCCTCAATCTTCTTCTCGCGGTGAAGGTCAGCGATCTTCTCTATCAGGTCGGACTTATTGACGCGGTAGGGAATCTCGGTAATGACAATTTGATACTGTCCGCTCTTCCCTTCCGCGATGTCGGCCACACCTCTAGCCACCACGCCGCCGCGGCCGGTAGCATAAGCGTGGGCAATATCTTTCTCGTTGAAAATGATTCCGCCAGTCGGGAAATCGGGGCCCTTCACGAATTTCAAAAGATCTTCCGTCGTGGCTTCAGAATTGTCGGCGAGGTGCATCGCGGCATCGACCACTTCGCCTAAGTTGTGTGGCGGAATGTTCGTTGCCATGCCCACCGCAATGCCTAGCGTGCCGTTCAAAAGTAGGTTTGGCACGACGGTCGGCATTACCACCGGCTCGGACTTAGTGCCGTCGTAATTGGGTTTGAAGTCTACTGTCTCCTTCTCGATGTCCTTAAGCAGTTCTCCGGCGACTCGACTCATCTTGGCCTCGGTGTAGCGGTAGGCCGCCGCACCGTCACCGTCAATACTGCCGAAGTTGCCTTGCCCCACGACCAGCGGATAGCGCATGGAGAAGTCCTGCGTCATCTTAACCATCGCCTCATAGACCGAGCTGTCGCCGTGCGGGTGATACTTGCCGAGCACATCTCCCACGATGGTGGCCGATTTCCTGGTCTTCGCTCCGGCATTCAAACCGATTTCGTTCATGGCATAGAGGATACGGCGATGCACGGGCTTCAAGCCGTCGCGCACGTCGGGCAATGCGCGGTCGGTAATGACCGACATGGCATAGTCGATGAAGCTCTCCTTCATCTCATTCGTGATTGATCTCGCTATGATTCTATCTGGGTCGATCATATATATTCAGAGTATTGTTCTTCAACTCGCCGAAGCTCTCTTTCAAATTCTCGAAGCTTGCCTCGAGTCCGCGCATGAGCGAGCCGAAAGGATTGGCGTCATTCACCTTCGCGACATTGCCACCCGACATTTGGGCTGTCGGGTCCGCCAGTCCCGATGGCGGAAAAGTTACCATTGCCCAAACAGCAAAGATCAATAGCGTGAATCCGCCGGAAGTAAGCATGGCGAAGCGCTTCTTATGCGCCGGCGACCTTTTGTGCAGTGTAGAGAGATAGGTTCTCATAATTTCTAATTTCTAATTGCTCTAATTATTCTAAATAAATCCCAATTTACAAGCATCAATTTTAGAAATTAGGTCAATTAGAATAATTAGGTTAATTTTAGTCATTCTTCGCGAAGAATGACTATCTCCCCCTCTTTGCCTTCCAAATCTTTTTTCTTCACCACCAGTTTTTCAATCGGCTCGACCTTCTCGCCGCCTTCCTTCACAAACTGTTCGAGCGCCTTTTTGTCGTAATTCATCGGGATGACGACCGAGGGCTCGAGCGAGACCGCAAGCTTGTACGAGGCGGCCGCATCGGCGTTGACTGGAACGAAGAGAATGTCGACATCTTCGATCTCCTCCGGCGCCTCGAGCGAACCTAGGAAGCACAACTTCATGCCTTCAAACGTGATGAGATAAGTCGTTTTGTAAGTATTTTCCTCTTTTAGCAAAAATCCTTTTATGAAAATATCTTTGATTTCGTATTCGCCTGGGCCGTCAATTACGAAACCGGATTTCTCCGAGGTCTCATTTTTCTTGCCCGTAAAAAACGTCACATCGGCCGAGACTTTTGCTCTTGGATTAACGGAAATCGCCAAGTCTCCTTGGGAAATCTTGAATGCGTCCAACCCCTGATAACTAATTATCATAATGCGAATGTTACGAATTGGATCGAATGATACGAATATTCGCGTCATTCGATCATATTCGCGTAAATTCGTGTCAATTATACCAAAAATGGCCAATTTTTGCCAGCATTTTTTACCCTGAGCGAAGTCGAAAGCGAGCTTGACTTTCTTTTTAAACTGTGCTAGGATAGGTAACAGGCACCGTATTCTCGGTGTGTTCTCCGAAAGGATGACAGATGAAGAGACTCGGACTCGTTTCGTTCGTCCTGATCCTGGTGGCGATCTTCACGATCGCTCCCATGATCACCAATGCGCAGGCGCCCACTGGCACCTACACCGTCCAGCCCGGCGACACCGGCTGGGAGCTCTCTCGTCAGTACTATGACGACGCGGCGATGTGGAAACTCATCGTCGAGCTCAACCCGAAGTTGAAGGAGCCTGGCCGAGTCTTCGAGAAGGATGGCAAGATCATTCTTCTCTTGAAACCCGGCGAAGAGCTATTCGGCTTCAACCGGCTCAAGGTGCGGTTCGATGTCGAGACGCCCAAGGCGATCCCGATCAACGAACTCGTGAAGCCGGCACCGGCGACGCCCGCGCAAGCGGAGGTGAAGAGCCTCGGTTGGCTGAAGTGGGTGCTGACAGCACTACTTCTTGCCATAATCTCAATCTGCGGATGGGCCGCTTGGGCAATCAGGCGTGCCCGTCGCGATTACGAACGAGGCCAGCAGGAGCAAGAGCGGGAACTGCGACAAGACCCGATCACATCGGGCACACCGTACGTTCCGGGCGGGATTCCGGCGAGCGAGCCGCAGCGGCTGACGAACTTCTTCGATCAGCAGGCGGCGGCGCGCTACGCAGCGAGGAATCCGCACGTGGACCGCGCGCTCATCCGAGCAACGAGGGTCGGACCGATCGAATCGGGCACCATCGTCGGCGAAGGTGAGGTTGGGTATCTGGGAGGCGAATTCCGTCCGCGTCGCATCGAGCAACCGCTCGCGGCGTACCGGGCGAGATATCGCTTCCAGGACGGGACCGAAGAAGACCTCATCACGCTCATGGCGTGCATGAATCCGGTCAACTTCGGCGGCGACACCTACCGCGGCTTTACGTTCACGACGGGCGCGGCAGCCGTGCCGACGCCCGAACCGGAGCGTCCGGCTCCCCAGCCGGCCCCGCACCCGGCGATCGCAGTCCGCGCCACCGTGGCGGCTGCCCAGCGTGAAGGTCGCAACACAATCACGTTCGGGACCGACGTCATGGAATTTCCGAACGGCTATCATGTGGTGGTCGATCGGGAAACCGGCGAGATCTCACTCAATGCGAACGCGTTCGAGATGAAGATCGCGCCGCGGCGTACGCGACGCGTGAAGGCGGGAGAAACCTGCCAGCGCGCGACCGGCACAAGCGGCGACGAATAATCGCCACCGCGCCCGGCGGCATCCGGGAACAACCAGGGCCCCGACTTCGGTCGGGGCCCTTTTACATTTTCAAATCGTCGTCGTGCTTGACAAAAATTATGAAGTATGCTGGGATAGCAAGTGGAAGCACATTTCGTGCTCACGTTTTTAGGAGACACAGTATGAAGAGCTTGCTCTCGTTTGTTGTCATCGCTGTTGTTCTCGCCACCGCCGCGTGCTGCGGATACTACTCAACCCGCGTCAATCTCGACGGATACAGCGACAAGTTGCTGGTCTACACGATCTACCGATACGACGTGACAAGGGGTGGGAAGATAGTCACCGGTAACATTCAGTGGAAGGCCGTCATGAATCCGAATCCGGACAAGGATGAGTGCAACGCCAGCACAGTATCGTTCAGCCTTGCGCGCGCGTGCGGCATGAGTATCACAAATGGCAGCGCAGCAAACATCGAGGAGGCGAAGCGAATCATCCTCGAGCACTTCGAACAGTTCAAGGCGAACAACGCGCTCATGAAGCGCCCCAAGACCGCGTCGTAGTCGTTCTCTTCAGTTCCACCGACACCCGGCGGTTACCGGGAAACTAACAGCCCCGACCTTGCGTCGGGGCTTTAACTTTGTTAAATTACCTTGGTTCTTTATTAGTCCCGTTTCTGTTATCCCTCGTCGCCACGCCGAAGCTTTATGCGGAGGCAGGCTGGGTCTGGCAACCATTCTTAACCCCGAGGACCGGAAACGGCATTCTCAAATGGGATTATTTACGCGAAGAAAAAAGACAGAAGATAAGGTTGAAGTTGGCGCCGAACAGGCACGTTCAGCGGCAGCGCAACGAGTATCGGAAAACGTCGAACGAAGTGCGGAAAAGACGCAAGCAGTGCCTCGCAAGACTATACGCGCCGCCCAAACAAATAACGAATCTCAGGAATTTTTGGAAAAAATTCCGAACCCTCCCCAAGTCGACGACCTCGTCGAGGGTCCGGTTATTTCTATTGACAAAGGCGCGGTCTATGTGGACCTGCCGCCTTTCGGTACTGGCATTATCTACGGGCGCGAATTCATGAACGCCCGCGACATCATCAGGAAGATCAATGTCGGCGACATCGTCGCGGGCAAAGTGGTGGGCATCGGCGGCAAGGAGGGCTATATCGAAATTTCTCTTAAGGAAGCGCGCCAGGCCATCATCTGGAACGAAGCCGAAGAAGCAATTCGCGAGAAGCGCGTCTTAGAGCTCCCTATCACCGATGCCAACAAGGGCGGACTCATCATCAACTGGCAGGGCATTACTGGATTCCTGCCGGCCTCCCAGCTTAAGCCCGAGCATTATCCGAGAATCTCCGACGGCGACAAAGACAAGATCCTCGACGAACTGAGGAAGCTTGTGGGCGAGAAGCTCTCCGTCCAGATCATCGGCGTCAATCCGAAGGAAGGCAAGCTCATCTTCTCCGAGAAATCTCCGGAAACGAAGGATAAGGAGGATATTGTCTCGAGATACGTTTTAGGCGACGAGCTTACCGGCGAAGTTACGGGCCTCGTAGATTTTGGCATTTTTGTCAAAATTGAAGATGGCCTGGAAGGGCTTGTCCATATCTCGGAAATCGACTGGGGTCTGGTGGAGAATCCGAAAGCCATGTTTAAAATTGGAGAAAAGGTGCGGGTAAAAGTGATTGAGATCAAGGACGGCAAGATTTCCCTCTCCATCAAGGCATTGAAGGAGAATCCGTGGAAGGATGCCGCCAAGGCCTACAAGAAGGACGACGTGGTCGAAGGAGTCATCATCAAATACAACAAGCACGGCGCGCTGGCCTCTATCGAGGAAGGCGTTGCAGGCCTGATCCACGTCTCGGAATTCGGCGGGCAGGAAGAGAAGCTCCGCTCGACTCTCGAAATGGGCAAGGTGTACAGCTTCAAGATCACTCTCTTCGACCCCAGGGAACAAAAAATGGCTTTGTCGTTTGTTGAAAACAAACGAAATTAACCTAATTTCTAATTGCTCTAATTATTCTAAATAAATCCCAATATCCAAATCATTTCACTTTCTTGTAGATAGTATTGAAAATTAAGTTAAGCTCTTTGGCTTCGGTCCACAATATTCTGGCTTCATCTTTCTTTTCCGGAACAGCCACGGCAGACATTCGCAGGAAGTGCTTGCTTTCTCTGGACTCTTTCTTGCAAATGCCGACTTTATGCTTGAAGTCTTTCCCGCTTTCAGCATCATCAGCTTCGCAGTAGTTAGCACCAACGCTTGTGCCGCATTTTACTAACTGGTTGATTATCGGCCTGGTAATATCATTAAGTGGCAATGATCTGCAGAAATTAATTATCTCTTCCCCAAACTTAGCGGTTCTTTCTTCTAGATCGTATTTAGGATTTGGAGCTTGAGACATTATTTAGGTTAATTAGGTTAATTAGAATAATTAGGTTAATTTGCTACATTAAACTCCGTCATGGCTGGTTGGAGACCTTCTTCAATAATGGTTTCGACTGCAGTTACGACACCTTTGAAAACTTTTTTCAGTTTCTCCATTTCTAATTTCGAGAAATTGCCGAGAATATGCTTCTCGACATCCGATTTCTTGCCGATGCCGATGCGGATCCTTATGAACTCGCGGGTTTTGAGAGCACGGATGATAGATTCGAGCCCTTTGTGTCCACCCGAACCGCGATTGTAAGAAATTCTCATGGTCCCGAGCGGCAAATCGAGATCGTCGTAGATGACAATCAGTTTCTCCGCCGCCCTTTTACTCTTCACCACCTTCGCTACTGCACTACCAGTCTTGTTCATGAATGTGTCGGGAACGAAAACCTTTATCCCGCTGACTTTGTCGCGGACATTGTCAGCGGCCATGCGGCCGGTATTGTGCCGCGTCTTCGCATATTCCGCGCTCGGATTGCCTAAACCTACAACGATATACATATTGCTATTGTGTCAAATAAACTTAAGTAATACAATCTCTCACAAGAAATGCCTCCAGAGAACTCACAACCAACGACTAACGACCGACAACAGAGTTTCTGGAAAGAATTTTTCAAACTCGTTTTCCTCTCTGTCATCATCGTTATCCCCTTCCGGCTCTACATCGCCCAACCATTTGTCGTGGATGGCCTCTCGATGTATCCAACCTTCGACAACGATGATTATCTTATTATCGACGAGATCTCATTCCGCTTCCGCGGGCCGGAGAGAGGCGAGGTGCTTGTTTTCAAATATCCGAACGATCCGAAAAAGTATTTCATCAAGCGGCTCATCGGCCTGCCGAATGAAACCGTGAAGATTAGAGACGGCGAGGTCACGATCGTGAATGCCGAATACCCCGAAGGTCTCCGCCTCTCCGAGCCGTATGTACGCCTGCCCAAGCATGAGAATCTGACGACAATCCTCGAGGAAGACGATTACTTCGTCATGGGCGACAATCGCGCATCGAGCGCTGATTCGCGCATCTGGGGAGCTCTGCCGGCAACAAATATCGTTGGTCGACCCGTCTTCCGGCTTTACCCGCCTGATTTATTCCCTGGTAATTACGACGAGTAATGCTTAAAGAAGCTCAAAAACCGGTTTGGAACATTCACGAATTCGACAAGCCGATCTTGACCGCGACTTATTTCGGCTTCATGCCCGTGGCGGCGCCCAAAATCTGCGAAGCGGATCTTGAGGCTACGGCGCACTGCCTGAAACATCCACATTTCGACGCTGCCGAGAAGGCCGCTCTCATCCGCTATTACGCGGGGGAGAACCTAGCTTCCCTTCCCCACCCGCTCTCCCTCATATACAAGAAGAGAGGCCAGCGCGAACCAGAATATTCTCTCCATTTCATCGGCGCGCCGGGAGGCATCGCCGAGGCTGCACTCATCCGCGCCGCGCTCTCAATACTTACGGAAGAGGGACACAAAAATCTGCGCGTGGACATCAACTCCATCGGTGACAAAGATTCCGTCTTACTCTACGAGCGCGAACTCGCCGCTTATGTGAGGAAATTTGGCGGCTCACTTAATCCAGCACTCAAGGAGAGTTTAAAAGAAGATGTCTGGAATCTCTTCCGACGTGAAGAGGAAGAGGCAATTCAGTTCCGTTCTGGAGCGCCAACCTCGCTTGCCTTCCTCTCGACGCAAAGCCGACTCCATTTCAAAGAAGTGCTCGAATACTTGGAATCAATGAGAGTCGACTTCCGCCTGGCGCCCGAGCTCGTGGGGGAGAAGCACCATTCTTCACATGCTATCTTCGCCGTGAGATCTATCGGGCACGAGGAGGAATACACTCTCGCCGTCGGCTACCGATATTCGCGCCTGACCCGGCGTCTGGGGTTGAGGAAAGAGATACCCATGGCCGGAGTGACCATCTTCTCCGCTGTGAAAAATGCCGCCAAAAAAGTTTACAAACAATTGCCGAAGCCGAAGTTCTACCTCGTCCAGCTCGGCCGCGAAGCCAAGATGAGAACGCTCTCGCTCATAGAAAGTTTGCGCGCCAACCGGATCCCCGTACACCACTTCCTCGGCAAAGACAAACTCGCTGTCCAACTCGCAAACGCCGAAGCCTTAAATGTCTCGCATCTTATAATCATCGGGCATAAAGAGGCTCTCGACGGCACCGCCACAATTAGAAACATAGAAACCCGCGCCCAGGACACCATCCTACTTGAATTGCTCCCTGAATATTTAAAGAAGATTTCTCTATAATTAGACATTTTCCTAGCCTTGTGTTAAATTGTCCGCCTATGCAAGCCATGGTCAATATAGAGGTCGAGAAGGGACCGAACGAGAATAATCTCGGCGTGCTTCGCCGCTTCACCAAACGTGTTCAGGCAGCCGGCATCCTCCCTCGCGTTCGAAGCAAGCGCTATTCCGAGCGCGAGAAGTCTGAAAACGTTCGTCGCGCCAAGACGCTTGAATTTTTGAAGAAGAAGGAAGCAACCGCCGAATTGATAAAACAGGGCAAAATGACCGAGGTGACGAAGTTTACCCGCCGAAGACGCTAGGCTTCGGCAATTTTCAATTTGCAATTTTCAATTTCCAATAAAACCAGAAAGAAGATACCTCGGGCGACATTCGAGAAAATTAAAGACGGAATTCTGGGTAAACGCTACGAACTCTCGCTCGTTTTCTGCGGCAATTCACTTTCGAGGAAGCTCAATCTTAAGTTCCGAGGCAAAGACAAACCGGCCAATATACTCTCCTTCCCTCTTTCGAAAAATTCGGGAGAAATTTTCATTAATCTGTCGAAATTGGGCGAATTTTCGCCACTTCATCTCTTTATCCACGGACTTCTGCATTTGAAAGGAATGCCACATGGGGCTAGAATGAATCGAGTAGAAAAAAAATGGCTCGTCAAATCACAGTCGGCATCGATATAGGCACTTCCCAAACCAAGGTAATCATAGCCGAAGCCATTTTCGAACAGGGGCATTTCTCGCCGAGGATTATCGGTGCCGGCAGTGCAGACTCCAAGGGCCTCGAGCGCGGCTACATCGTCTCCGTCGCGGAGGCGGCCGAGAGTGTGCGGCTAGCGGTAAGCCGCGCCGAGAAGGCGGCCGGAGTAAAGGCCAGGCGCGCTTATGTCTCCTTCGGCGGCATAGGACTTGGAAGTGCGAAAGCTAGTGGTTCGGTGGCCATTACCCGCGCGGATCTTGAGATTACCGAGCGAGACCTCTCCGCCGTCCTCGAGGCGGCGGAGAGGTCTCTGCCCTCGACTGCCATTTTAAACAAGCGAATCATCAATACCATTCCCGTCGAGTACAAGATCGACTCTCTTGCCGTCTGGGGCGAGGCGCTCGGCCTCAAGGCGCAAAAACTCGAGGTCAAGGCCCTTTTCATCACCTGCTTCGAGCATCACCTCTCCCAGCTCATAAAGACGATCGAGGTGGCCGGACTTGAGGTCGTTGATGTCATCGCAGCGCCGGTAGCGGCAAGTTTCGTCACCGTTTCAAAGAAGGACCGCCGCGTTGGCTGTCTTCTCGTTGATCTCGGCGCGGAAACGCTCTCCGTCGCCACTTTCGAGAACAGTAACCCCGTTTCCCTCGAAGTTTTCCCCATCGGCGGATCAGACATTACCAACGATATTGCCTTAGGCTTGAAGCTTCCGCTCGAAGACGCAGAGAATGTGAAGGAGGGAGGCTTGGCCCGCTCTACGTACTCGAAGAAGAAACTCGAGGAGATAATCCTCGCTCGCCTCGGCGACTGCTTCGAGCTCATAGAAAATCATTTAAAGGTTATCGGCCGCGATCGGCTGCTGCCGGCCGGCATCATCCTTACCGGCGGTGGTGCATCGCTTGCGGGTACCAAAAATTTCGCGGAAGAATTCCTGGAACTGCCGGCGCGCATTGCGGAAATTCATTTTGGCACAAGCGAGAAGAATCGCATGCGGGAAAGTATCTGGGCCACGGCCTGCGGGCTCTCCTTAGCGGGTTTCAATTCCGGGGAGAAAAATTCGTGGAACAGCGGCGGCCAGAATTCGATATTGCCCGGGGGCAAAGGACTGATGCAGAAAATTTCCCGCCTGATTTCTCAAATTTTGCCATAAAACGATGAAATATTTTGCGAATCTTGTCTATTGCTTTCCTTTTTCAGAAGCTTTGAGTAAGATAGGCCCATCAAAATAATTTAAGCCCATGCCACAAATCAAACCAGAAGTAGAATCTTTCGCCAGAATCAAGGTTATCGGAGTGGGCGGTTCGGGCAAAAATACGGTCAACCACATGATCAATTCCAAGGTCAGGGGGGTTGAATTCATTTGTATAAACACAGACGCCCAGGATCTCCACAACTCGCTCGCCAAGAAGAAAATCCATATTGGCAAAAACCTTACCCGAGGCCTTGGCACCGGTATGAACCCGGAGCTCGGCAAGCGCGCCGTGGAGGAAACTAAGGAAGAGGTGCAGGAGTCGATCAAGGGCGGAGATATGGTCTTCATCACTTCCGGCATGGGTGGTGGCACCGGCTCCGGCGCGGCGCCTGTCGTGGCAAGCACCGCCAAAGAGAATGGCTGTCTTACCGTCGCGGTCGTCACCAAACCCTTCTTCTTCGAGGGCCAGCAGAGGATGAAAATTGCCGAGACCGCTATCGAAGATCTCAAGCAATCGGTGGACGCGCTCATTGTTATCCCCAACGATCGCCTACTCCAGACGGTGGAGAAAAACATCACCGCCAAGAATGCTTTCGCCATCTGCGACAATATTTTGAAGGAGGCTGTCGAAGGTATCTCGGACCTCATTACCACTCCAGGCATTATCAATATCGACTTTGCCGACATCCGTTCCATCCTCGAGAATTCAGGAGCTGCGCTCATGGGTATCGGCTCCGCCTCCGGCGAGAATCGCGCTATCGAAGCCGCCAAGGCCGCCATCTCCTCTCCGCTTCTCGAACTTTCGATTAACGGAGCCAAGGGAGTGCTCTTCTCTATTGCCGGCGGTGACGATCTCACTATGTTTGAAATTCAGGATGCCGCCAAAATTATTACTGAGTCCGTCGATCCCAATGCCAAAATTATCTTTGGCACCGTCCGCGATGAGAAGCTCAAGAAGGGCGAATTGAAGATCACCGTCATCGCCTCAAACTTCCCGGAGAACAATGCAAGGAAAGCCGGATCGCTCTTCCAGAGCTTCAGTTCGGAAGAAGATAAGAAAG
Source organism: Candidatus Zambryskibacteria bacterium RIFCSPLOWO2_01_FULL_47_14 (assembly GCA_001824005.1). Next base: position 41,255 of record MHWG01000022.1, read on the forward strand.
GCCGCATCTTCAACGCCCTCGAGAAAGCTCCGGCCAAAGAAGTGGATGTGAAGAAGCCCGTCCCCTCCCCCGTCCCCCTCGCGAAAGACAACAGTGATGATGACGACTGGAGTGCCGTTCCAGCATTTCTCAGAAGGAGTAAGTTGAAGTAAAATAGAGGAATGTTCGATTTAACGATTATCGGCGGAGGCCCCGCCGGCGTGGCCGCCGGCGTTTATGCCGCGAGGAAACGGCTCAAAACGATTTTAATAACAGAGAGTTTCGGCGGACAGTCCACAGAATCCTCGGGCATCGAGAACTGGATCGGCACTATAAATATTCCCGGCGCTGATTTTGGCAAAATGCTGGAGAATCATCTGCATGCTTATGCTGGAGAATCAGTTGAGATTCTCCTAGGTGATAAGGTTAATAAGATTAATAAGTTGAATAAGGAGTTTCAAATCCAGACAGAATCCGGAAAAGCTTATACTTCGAAAACGGTGCTTATAACTACCGGCTCGACAAGAAGGAAGCTTGATATCCCGGGAGCAAAAGAGTTTGAAAATAAAGGCATCTCCTACTGTGCCTCATGCGACGGGCCCCTTTTCGCCGGACAAGACGTGGCGGTCGTAGGAGGCGGCAATGCCGCTTTCGAGACGGCCGCCCAGCTTCTAAATTACGCCTCATCCGTAACACTTCTCAATCGTTCGGACGAATTTAAAGCTGATCCCGTAACAGTTGAGAAGGTGCTTTCCCATCCCAATATAAAGGCGGTAAAAAATGCTGTACCGAAAGAAATTGGAGGGGATAAATTTGTAAACGTTATGATATATCATAGCAACGGCGAAGAATATGAAATAAGGGTTTCCGGCATCTTTGTAGAAATAGGCCTCGTGCCTACCACTTACTTCGCGGAAGGACTTGTCGATATGAATAAAATCGGACAGATTGTCGTCGATTGCAAAACGCAAAGAACTTCCATCGATGGCGTCTGGGCGGCCGGTGACTCAACCGACGGACTCTACCATCAGAACAACATCGCCGCAGGCGACG
>MHWG01000022.1:42351-47233 GCA_001824005.1 Candidatus Zambryskibacteria bacterium RIFCSPLOWO2_01_FULL_47_14
CCAGAGGTCGGAGTGGGGCCCGGACACACTTTCAGCGAACGATTACCGTCTGGGTGACGGTAAGTGTCCGTCTGCAACCCTCGACGGCGCAGTAGATGCCGCTGCCGACTGCAGCGGCGGTAAGAGACGACCAGAAAATCTGGCCGCTTCTTCGCTTCCAACTGAAGAAGCTGGGGTTTCTCTTTAGGCGGAGAACTAGTCTCCACCTTGCCCTCAACCCGCACACGAATCGGGTCTGGAAATGTGTGCTTGATTTCGCCGCTGACCGGCTCGAAGGTCACATGCGTGACACCCTCGCGAATCGGCGCCGTTGGCACCTCGCTCGGAAACGGCACGAATTCGAAGACTGTATTGTCGCATTTGGCATGGCGCTTGGCCTTGCCAACATTCTTGTCAGCGACCAGATTGCTACCCGCGTCGATTTTCGCCCACCCGCGTTTCTTCGAAGCAACTATCTCCGGCACCTCCATGTCGGCGCATCCCGCCTGGTGCCAGATAACAACCTCACCGGCCGCAAGCGGTTTGGAACTCGTCGTCGTCGGAACATAGGCCGGCCCATTGGGGTTGGCCAAACATTCCTTGTCTGATCCGTAAACACCAACCTGCGCCGACGCAGACGAAGCGAAAGCGAGGAAAACCAGCGTGAACAAGATTTTCTTCATACTGTACTCCTCTATATCAAGGGTAGCCCTTGATACGGAAAGGACGTTTCCTAGGCAAGGAATCTAGCTTAGAAGACGTCTGATGTCAACTTAGCTTACCTTTGTGCGCGGTAGAGAACTCGAATCTCTGACCCTCCCCACGTCAAGGGGATGCTCTACCAACTGAGCTAACCGCGCATTTGAAAATAGATTACACTAAAATTTAATTCAGCGGAAGCGGGAGGATTCGAACCTCCGATAAGGTTACCCCTATACCGCATTTCGAGTGCGGCCCATTCGACCACTCTGGCACGCTTCCAGCAGAGGAAACTATAGCATTTTAGGACAAAAATGGTAAGATATTTAGCGTTGACGGCCCTATCGTCTAGTGGTTAGGACAACAGGTTTTCAATCTGTGAACCCGGGTTCGATCCCCGGTAGGGTCACCCATTGGTTTTTATCGGGCTTAAAGTTGGAAGAAAGCTCGAATACATACGATAGTTTTGGTGTTCCATTGAGTACCTCCTCATAAGTGGGCATCCTTTCGAATACCATCTCGAACAACTTAGCTTGGACCTCGGTGTTTGCTGGGTTTAATAGCATTTCAGCTGGTTGTTCCATTACTGGGTCTTACCAGTTCCAGGACCAGCCAAAAGACGCGCATGACTAGTCACATGTTCAATAGCCCGTTGCTGATCAGGTAGTATTCCGTCCAAAATCAAAGCTTCTATTTCTGGTATTTCCATGAGCCTTAACTCTACACCAAAATAGTGGCAGAAAGTACTCGCTAAACCTCGGCTTTTTACTCCATAAACTACTGCATAAACCGTCCATTTGCTCAGTGTTATTTTTGCCTCATTTTCCTAAAAACCCTTATTCTTAAGCATATAAACTCCATTCTATTCTTTTGAGCTTTCGGAAACTTTATGCAGAGGTTTACGGAGTCAGTTTAGCCAGTGCATTGTGCTTGACATTAACGCTCTAATATGTTAGTATCTTAGGCGGAATCAACCGCCCTTTCACAGGAGACAACAATGCAGATTACCAGTGTCGTAGGCAGTGAGAACTGCCGTGGGATCCCTCTCAAGGGATGGGACAGCGTTAAAGCGGCACTCCAGGCCTATTCCGAAGGGAAAGCTCGGGGCGCTCGCGCAACCACGAATCACCAGGCCGAAGCCATCGAACAGATGGGTGGCGGACTGGCGGTCGGTCTGATGCTCTACGCAGGCGCACTCGCGGGAAGCCCCGATGCCTTCGTCGAGCGGATGCTCCAGGAAGCCGAGACGGCTATTCGCCGCAACAGTCGCTGGAACAGGCACTACGACTACGATGGCCAGGGCAACTTCTTCAAGACCACCGTCGAGATCGAGCTGCGCGACAAGGACGAGGACGTTTACGTTCTCAACGTTCACGCCGCGTACGTGGGAGATGCCCCAGAACAGGGTCTCGCCGATTTCCTCGGCGTGCCGCGTACTCTGCTTTCGAAGAGCGTCGTCGTCACAACGGAGCCGCTCGATGACAAGCAGTTCGCCATCGACTTCAGCCAGATCTACACGGGAATCGGCGGCTTGCTCGGCCTCGAAGCCGAAGTGGGCCAGCAGATCGCCGCGCAGATGATGACTGGCGATCGATACGACAGTCCGAAGAGCTTCGTGCTCAAGGAAGACGATGACGTTCGCGTCACGGTTTCCATCGGACGTGTCGAGAGCCGCTATCGTCACGACGGCAACGGTTCAAGTCTCGACACGTGGAAGGTCGACGGGTCCATTCTCGTCGGGTTCCTCGCTTCGTCCTACGAAGATCGTTCGAAGAAGGAAGCGCCGTCGTTCGTCATCACGGTCTCGAAGAAGCCGGCCGACGAGAGCCAGTACGGCTACAGCCCCGTGTGGGATGCCGAGCTGCGTCAGCGCATCACGGCTCTCGCCGACGAGATCATCAAGGGAATGGCGTCGGTCTAGTTCAAGCGGAAGTACACGTGCATTAACAGGGCGCCACGCGAAAGTGTGGCGCCTCTTCTTTTTATAAAGGTTTAATAACCACTAAGGTAATACTTTGAAAGTGGAGGAGTCGGTTTAACCTTTGGTTTAATGGCTATATTACGTGGCTAAAGCTGGAAGTGGGATTCCGCCAAGAGTGCTCTTCCATTTTAGAACCATATTTTCCAAAGTGTTCCATTCTAGGTACAATGGGCTCATGTGAAAATCCTTGCTATAGAAACTAGCTGTGATGAGACGGCAGTAGCTCTCCTCGATATTACCGGCCCGCTCGAAAATCCGGAGATAAAGATTCTTGGCAATACCCTGCTCTCTCAAATTCCGCTCCACGAACAGTACGGGGGCGTCTTTCCAATGCTTGCCAAACGCGAACACGAGAAGAATTTACCAATACTGCTCAAGCAAACTCTTGAAAGCACCAAATCACAAGCACCAAATTCCAAACAAATTCAAAATTCGAAATTTGAAATTCCAAACATCGACTTCATTGCTGTTACGGCCGGCCCCGGCCTCGAGCCGGCTCTCTGGGCTGGTATTACTTTTGCTGAAGAATTGGGTAAAAAATGGAACAAGCCAGTCGTGCCCGCAAACCATATGGCGGGACACATCTTCTCTGTTCTTTATAGAACCGAGACAAATCCTAAATCAGAAATCCTAAATCCTAAATCTGCGCTAGCTCTGCCAGCGCTTGCTTTGCTGGTCTCGGGTGGACATACGGAGCTGGTCTTGGTAAAAGATTTTGATAAATACGAGATTCTTGGTCGCACGAAGGACGATGCCGTGGGCGAAGCGTTTGATAAAGTGGCTCGCATGCTCGGCCTTCACTACCCAGGAGGGCCGAAGATTTCAGCGCTAGCTGAAATCTCAAGAAACAAGAAACCCTCCTCCGCGCAAGGCTACGGGAGGGCAAAGCAAGAAACAAATTTCAAATTTCCCAGGCCCATGATCAATTCCGGCGACCTCAACTTCTCTTATTCCGGGCTCAAAACTGCCGTGCTTTATAAAATAAGAGACCTGGGTAAATTAAATGACGAGATGAAAGAAGATATCGCTCGTGCGTTTGAGGATGCGGCTGTCGAGGTGCTGGTAGAGAAAACCCGCAAAGCGCTGGGGAACACATCGGAAGATATAAAAACTTTGATTATTGGAGGAGGCGTCGCAGCCAACAAACATCTTGTGAGAGAGCTTGAAGAGATGATGAAAGATTTCGACGCTGTTCTTTTGCGCATGCCTGAACGGTCTCTAACGACCGACAATGCCGTAATGATAGGCATTGCCGCTTACGTCCAAGTATCCTGCGATCCTTCTTTAATGGAGAAACGAGAGATAATTATTGCCGAAGGCAATCTTTCTTTCTAAGATTTCTTCTCAGTTTTCTCCAGAACTATTTTTGGTCTAGGCCGCGTGAATATCCAGACAACAACGGCAAGCAGAGCTATGAGAAGGGGCGTGAGCAAACACCACTCCCCCAAGTAATATGCCCCGCCTAGAGAAACCAAGAAACCGGAAGTAATTGTCCACCACTTAGCATAATATCTCTTAGAGACATTTTCCGGATTGTCTTTATAAAGGACATTCTCTAGGACATTTCCTAAGATATAAAGGACAATAAGTATCAATAGGAGCTCGTAGAAGCACCTGATAAATTCTCCTAAGGTATCTGGCCAGGAGAATAAGGCTGCCGCTAAAGTTTCTGGAATGTCTGTTTTTTGTCCTTTATCGGATGTTGTGCCGCCTCCACCACCACTACCTATGACGGGTATCGATGAGAGCGTGCTTGTTCCCATGCCTTCTTTGAAGCCGCCATATTCCTTCCCGAGCACTTCCGGCTTAATGTCCTTTATAACTTTTGCCGGTTGTACATGAGGAATGGTCGAGCCGCAAAGTATTTGGTTGATCTTGCCTAGAGTCGTTATGTAAACATAACCCGTCGGTTGGCTTATCCCCCATGGGGCGAGAATTTCATCCTTATAGCGGAGCTGGAATTCCATCACTGCCTGCTGGGTTGCCTCATCAAAGACGCCAGTAACATTGACGTAATCGAACTTTTCAAAAACCTTAAGGAAGGCCTGCAGGCGGATAACCTGCATGGTATCGTTATTCAAACCAATCCTCATATAACTAGAAAGATATGGGCAGAAATTAGCCGTGGTTACACCCAAAACTTCTCCAGACGTTGTCGTTGGAGGTCTGCTAGAACCTCCACTCCTGCCAGAAGTGCTAGAAGGCGGACTGCTTGAACCGCCA
>MHWG01000023.1:0-6821 GCA_001824005.1 Candidatus Zambryskibacteria bacterium RIFCSPLOWO2_01_FULL_47_14
AACCGACATAGACCTCGGCGTGCCGGAAAGGGGCACCATAAACGGCCTCTGCTCCATGGGCATGTACCGCTTCGTAGTGGAGTTTAGATAAAATTTCATGACCTCACGGGGAATCGGACCCCGGTTCCGAGCTTGAGAAGCTCGTGTCCTAGCCGCTAGACGATGAGGCCGTAACAAGAACACTTTACAGATAAATTACTTGATTTTCAAGACATGAATCCGTCTTGAATTCAAGAATCGCACGTCTTATAATACGGATGCGGGGTAGGGTTGGTTTTGAGCACGGCTTGGGACTCCACTCCCACCCGTCCACAAAAGTCCAGCCAACCCTCTCCGCTCCAGCTCTTTCGGTATGAAGTCTGCTACAGTAAAGACTTCATGCATTTGCTAGGCCACACACTATTGTTCCGGATGTTCCGGACGGCTTCATTGGTTCGTCCACCCGTTTGCACAGGCACTTCCTCCGGGAAGGCCTTTTTGTTTATAACTTGCATTAGTAATAAATATGATATGATAACGTCATATAAATTATTAATTAATCATATGACTAAGAACGTTACCATATCAGTACCAATCACCAAGGATCAGGAGCAGTTTATCGAGAGGCGCGTAGAGAGCGGGCTCTCAGCCAATAAAGCTCATGCCGTAAGGCAGGCCTTGGAGGTACTGCGCGAGGAAGACTGGCGGGAATCTTTAAGGCGCGCAGAGGATGATGTTCGTGCCGGAAGAATCTACTACGGGGATCTGGATAAGCTCTCAAGAAAGTTAGGATGATTGAAGTCGGATATGCTTCCGAATTTGTAAGACTCTACAGTAAACTGGAGCCGGGTTTGCAGTCGCAGGTCAAGCAGGCAATCAGCCTATTCAGGCACAGAAGCAATCACAAGAAACTCCGGGTACACAAGCTGCATGGAAGAGAGGATGGGAAGTTTGCTTTCTACGTCAATTACAAATATAGAATAATATTCGAATATCTGGACAGAGGAAATAAGCGGGCCGCGTTGCTTCAAGTCGGTGATCACGGCATATATAAATAAAGGGTAAAGGGTACTTAGAAACTAAGTTTCCAAGTAAGAAAGGGAACGAATAAGGACCGCGAGCACAGCCCTTATACGGGACGCGCTCGCGATCCTTTTCACATACCGTTTCTGTCGACGAATTTCCTGATTTCCTGAAGGCGGCGGCCTTCGCTGCAGCTTCTCCTGAACCACTCTTCGTCCATCCCTTTCGGAAGGAAGGGGTACTCTGGTCCATGGCAATACCCACAGCCGCAATGGTGCTCGAGGTACGTGAATTCGTTGCTTGGCGGTTGGACCGCCAAGTGCCACTGCAATGAATTTTCTCTTAGCAAGAACGGTTCTTGCTAGGTTACGGCGGCTACAATAGGGGAGAGGAGTTGAAAAAGAGAGTTCTCAAATCCGAAGGGTTCTTCGGCATTGACATTGATTCATAGTGTGACTATAATTTCAAAAGAATTTTCACGGCACTATGGAGGACGTATGGCTTCAATCGATGATCTGTTGAAAAAACAACGTCTGGAGCAGGAACGCGACGCAGTTAGGAGGGCTCTTTCAATAGAGAAAGAAGAGAAGGAGCAGAAAGATATTAAGGAGATCGAGGCACTTCAACGCGTCCTCGCAAAGATTGAGCTCGAGATCGAGAACTGGAGCCCAAACTTTGCGGAAGCTCCAAAAACCCCACCGACTCCCGTTCTGTCGAACAGCTCATACCATGAGCCGATGCCGAGCGCGCGAGTAAAGTATCGCAGTTCATGGAACGAGGGCGCACCCTCAAGCAGGCGGCGGAGGTAACACTCCTACCATCGGAAACTTCAAGCCCGGACCCACAAGGTCCGGGCTTATTTCAAAATATTTTAAGCCGCTGCCTCCGCAGGCACCACGTCGATTTCGCAGACACCGCCGGCGCAGGCAAGTTCCTTGGCACCTTGTGTCATGTCTTCTTGTTCGTAGATTATGAGCTTCGAGAAGTCGAGGTGTCCCAACTCTTTGACGCGCCTCTCGTATTCTTCTTTTGTTATCTCTTCGTACGGAGCGAGACGGTAGACGTGGTTGTCGCGTGGCAGGAAGGCGAGTCCGCCGACAATATCCCAATTTTTATAAACGAAATTCGCCACCGAAACCCATTCATCATCGCCCACGTAGATGGTGACGGAAGGATTGTGCTCGGTGAAATGTACTTTAAGTCTCTTCCACTCCTCAAGCATCTCAAGCGCGGTCACGTCTTTGTTTACCAGCGCTCCCTCCGGCGCTTTGACTGGGAACTCCATGACCATGGTCGTGGCGTTGGCGGTAGAGTAGCCCACTTCGGGGAAAATCGGCACGCCCTGGCTCTTGGCAAGCTTCATCAGAGGATCATTGGCAGAAATGCGAACACGGCGAATGTAATAAGGCGCGTACCAGGTATGCATGCCGCTTCCGACGCCTAAGAGTTGGCCGGAGTTGCCGTGGGGCTTGACGCAAGTGATGGCGGTGGACTCGTTCTTGCCGAAACGCTTGGCGTACTTCTTGTTGGCCTTGACCGCTTCTTCGCGGAGAGTCTCGAGGTTCTTGTCGTCGCGCACAATCTTGTTGTCGTAATAGCCGGTAATCGAGACGCCGAGGAGCTGCTCCTTCTCGCAATTATTCTTCCAACCCTTGGAGAGATAGCCAAAATCGGTGAGAGCGGCCTGATAGGTGCCAAGAAGGGTGGCTAAGCGCATTTTCCTCTTCATGCTCTCCATGTCGTCCTTGGGCCTGACCACGATCGAAGTAAGATTACAAAATTGTTTCGACTGGAGATAAATTTCCCCGCAAGGATTCACTCCCGGGAGCTTAGCCTTCTTCAAAACGTCCCAACGCCTCTTCGGCACCTGGAACTGGAGTCCGCCGCGGTTGAATATGCCCCTCTCGCCCGCGCGCGAAGTGACAAGCGCCGTCCATTCTTGAAGAAACTCTTCAGCAGTAGGTTTAACTTCATAAACTGCCGAGTTATTGGCCATCGAGCGCTGGCCCTCCGTCTGCCAGAAGGCGCCAGACTTCGCGTCGCGGACTTCCATATCGTCGAGAGCGGAAAGCGAGATTAAAGCCGAGCGGCGCACGCCGCCGGCCACTACGATGAGGCCGATCTGGCAGATGATGTCATGGAGGTCGAGAGTCGAGAGGCGCTTACCCTGTTTGGCAAGCATCTTGCGCTTGGTAAATTGCATAAGCTCCTGAAGGGGAGCAGGGCCGGAAGCGCGGCCACCCATAGTTAGAAGCTTGGCTCCAGCCGGGCGGATCTTTGAATAATCTATCTCGACGTCGAAGCCTTTCTCCCATGCCTTGCAGGCGGCCACATAGGCATTGCACCAGCCCTCTTTGCTGTCTTCGACCACAATCTTCGGTGCAAACTTGCCGGTCTGTTTATGAATCTGGGGGAACTTGCCGACGTTCTCGGGCTCGACGGAGAAGCCACAACCAGCTCCGCACATAGAGACATACATAATCTCCGAGAGATCACGCCAAGAAGTGGGCGCAATGTAGGCGCAGTTGTAGGCGCAGACATTGGTCTTCCTCGCGGCGGAGCCTGCAGACCAGAGAAGGCGCATTGAGGGGCAGACTTCTTGATTCAAAATTCCTTCCCGCACTTCGGCGTATTCGCTTGAGGTAAGTTTGTCGCCGAGATTCTCTTTCATAAAATCCATGAAGCGGTCGATCGCCTCGACCCAAGTCTCTCGCCGCCCGATCTCCGGACTCCAGCGTGAGTAGAACTGATAGAAGATAAATTCCTGATACGGCGAGACGAAGTATTTGCTGCTCTCGACAATCTTGTCCTTGATCTCTTGAGGCACGCGGCGCGTTTCTTCGCGCATCTTGGTGCGCTCGGCCCGGTAGAGGATGTAGGCTTTGGCCGTGGCGGTAAGCTTCTGGAGCATGAGCTCCATTTCGACGAGATCCTGAACGCCTTCGACTGTTGGCATGAATTTCTTGTCGTAGGATTGCCTCAAGAGGAGCTTCCTCACGACGGAATCCGCCACCTTCTCCGCCACGCCGGGGCGATATTCTTTCGTTTCGTTCAAGGCCTTGGTGACCGCGTGCACGATCTTTGTCATGTTGAAGTCGACCTTGCTGCCATCTCGTTTGATAATAAATTTCAATGCTCTCTCTGGCGTGACGGATTTAGTCTTCATTTGAGATCTGCTAACTAATAATAGGTTTACATATTTTAATACAAACTGTTTATAAAAAGTTGGGGATTAGTATTGACAAAGTTTGTCGAGTATAGCTTTGACCAGAGTGCCATCAGCCTTGCCCTTGAGCTCTTTCATGATCATGCCCATAAGTTGGCCTTTAGATTTTGGATCCGCGGAAACTCCTTCCAACTTCGCCCTTACAAACTCAAGAACTTCCTCCTCCGTCATCTGGACTGGGAGATAAGTTTCAAGAATCGAGAGTTCATTTTTCTCGGCTTCTGCCAGATCAGGCCGAGAACCTTTCTCAAATTGTTCGATGGAGTCCTTCCTCTGCTTCACACCGCGCGAGATTACCGCGAGAGCTTCATCATCTGTAAGTTCTTCATCCGGCTTCCTGCCCTTGGCCACCAGCTCATTGGTAAAAGAGGCCATCAAACCTCGAAGGACAGATAGCTTCGTAGCTTCCCTAGCTTTCATAGCTTCAACCATCTGCACTTTGATATCAGTTTGTAGCGACATGCTACAATATTAACATGAATTGGATCATCCTATTGCTGATTATTGTCATCGCGCTCAACATGAGCCTGATTTTCTTCCTCTTGCGCCCGAAGGAGGAGAAGAAAGAGGAGAGGAGCGAGGGCCTGCTTCTTATCCAAAATCAGATGGAAGCTCTGAATCGTTCCGTCAACAACAATATTAAGGAAATCATCGAGAAAGTGACGAAGGTGGATGAAACCGGCCGGCAAATGGTCTCCTTCGCCGACCAGCTCCAGTCACTTCAAGACATCCTGAAGAATCCAAAACAACGCGGAGTGCTCGGCGAGTATTATCTCGAAACCTTGCTTAAAAATGTTCTGCCGCCCGGAAGCTACCAGATGCAGTACCCCTTCCCTGACGGGACCATCGTCGATGCGGCAGTCTTCGTGAAGGACAAAATTATTCCGATTGATTCCAAGTTCTCGCTCGATAATTATAACCGCATCATCGAAGAGAAAGATCCGACGGAGAAAGACAGATTGGAGAAACTCTTCGTCGCTGATCTCAAAAATCGCATAGTCGAAACCTCGAAATATATTCAACCGGGGCAGGGGACAATGGACTTCGCTTTCATGTTCATACCGCACGAAGCCATTTACTACGACCTCATCGTCAATAAAATCGGCGCACTCAAGGAAGACTCTGAATCTTTGATCCAGCGGGCCGCAAGCAAGTACCACGTGCTCATAGTCTCGCCAACATCCTTCCTCGCCTACCTCCAAACGGTGCTCCAAGGGTTGAAGGGCATGCAGATAGAAGAGTCGGTCAAGACGATTATCAAGAACGTGGGTGACCTGCAGAAACACCTCTCGGTATACGAAGAGTATTATGGCAAACTCGGCAACGCGCTCTCGATTACGGTAAACCACTACAATTCGGCGGGCAAAGAGTTCAAAAAAATCGACAAGGATATTCTTCGCATCACAGGCAAGGCCGCGGGCATAGAAGTGATTTCAATTGACAAGCCGGCTCTTGAGGAGTAAAATTCCCAATCTATGAAATACGCAGTATTTGCCACCGGCGGCAAGCAATACAGAGCGAAAGAAGGGGATAGAGTGAAGATTGAGAAACTTCTTGGCGATCATAAAGAGGGCGACACTCTCACATTTGACAATGTGCTTTTGATCGATGATGGTGCCTCCGAGGCTACCCTCGGCACTCCGTTTATCAAAGGTTCCTATGTCTCCGCCATTTTAAATAAAATTGCCCGCTACAAAACCGTTGATGTCATCAAATACAAGCAGAAGTCCCGCTATTTCAAGAAATACGGCCACCGCCAGCCATACTTTGAGGTAACTATTGATTCAATAAAGTAGTGACTTTGTCCTGTGCAAAAACGAAAAGGCCACCATCCGAATCCATTCAACATGGACTCTAGGCGGTGGCCTAAGGCACTTTAGCAGTTCCCGCTGGGTCTCTTTGTATCGCGCCCCCGGGCGCTTGCAAAAGAACTACGCGATCTTCTTCGGTGCTTCCATAACCTCGAATCGCTTCCGCCACTCGGTGGCCTTACGACTCGACACCTTGACCAGGTGATCCAGGTGGACGAAGATCTTCATCGCCTGCTTGTGCGAAACGTCACCGTCCTGGTATGCATCCAGGAGCCGACGAACGGTCGCGGAGTTCCTCTGCCCGAGTGACTTGTACGACAACGAGAGCTGGCGTTGGATCTCCTCGATCCCGCGCTTCGTCTTGCCTTTGATCCGCGTGGTCAGGAGTGCCTTGAGATCGTCCTCAGGCACGTCGTACTGAATGGCCGCCTTCGGCACCGTCAGTCCGCCATTCGAGATGGCGAATGCCGCCTTCGCGAGTTTGGCTCGCTGCATGCGGCTCTCGACGTCGTTGAGATACTTCCGAACCAGCCGGCCCGGCAGCATCGAGAGGGTTTCCGCGAGTTGCTTCTTCGGCACACCGCGGTTGAGGAGTTCCTGAATGGTGTGCTCGATGTCGCCCTTGGAGGGCGGCAAGGAACCTCCGAGGTTGCACTTGAGTGCGAAGACGACGAGCTCGACATCGCTGTCAGCCTCGACGATCTTGCACTTGATCTCCTGCTTCTTGGCGAGCTCGTGCGCCTCCATGCGGTGACGCCCGTCGATCACCTTCCCGTCTCGGG
>MHWG01000023.1:6838-15440 GCA_001824005.1 Candidatus Zambryskibacteria bacterium RIFCSPLOWO2_01_FULL_47_14
TCAGCCAGCTGGATTGCCCAGTCGGTGTTGAGTTCCTTCCTGACGTAGAAGTCTTGCTGGAGGTCCTTGATGTTCCTGGTCACCGAACGGTCGCTTATCTGGATACTCATTGCTATGTGCTCCGTTGCTTGTTGTTGACGATGTCTCCCGGTCTGAAGAACCGAGCAGACATTGCGCGCCACCCGGCGCGCTTCTTCTGGAAGTCCTCGAGAACAACTTCAGAACCCGGCTCCGGAAATCTTTTTTCTTGCCAGATTTCCGACACCAGAGAAAAGGTGATGGAACCGAGTTCCCGGTCTTGAACCACCGCGTATGGCCCATGCCGGCCATTGCGTACAACCTTCTCCACTGTCCAGTGTTGTATTTCGTCCATATGCTTCTCCTAGCTTGGACTGACCAGCTTAGCGCTGATCGTAGAGAGGTGGGATGAGAGTCGAAGAATCATGCCGCTTGAGTTTCTCAATGTCACCCAATCAGCATCGGTGAGATTAGAGAGAGCACCACTGTCGAGAAGTCTCAACAATCCCTGCATGATATCAACCACCCCATCCTTGGGGCAGTTGTTCCCGCCTGAGGGTATCGATTCTTCTGTTGTCGGCGTCGGACGCGGACTGACTATTGCTTTCGAGAAATTTAGCCGGAACTCTTCCGACGCTTTCTCGACTGCTTCATCAAGCTGGTCCTTTCTTGCTCTCCACATGTCCCACAACTTCTGCCCGACCTCATCACTTGCTCCTCGATCGCCGCGAAGCAGAGCGAAAAGCACTGATGGGTCGTTGTAGCCGAGTATCTCCACCGCTTCTGTGACTGATATCAGCCCGAAGCCGATAAGTCTGATGAAGTTGTGGAGTTTCTGCTGGAGCCGCTCCGCCTCAATGACCTTGTACCCATTGAGCTCGAGGAAGCACATCAGTCTGATGTACTGCTCGCCCCTTGGGAGATGATCATTTCGGTAGAGCCACCCTGTGACAGTATCAACGCTGACACCGCAGAATTTAGCCATCGGCCGTTTGGCTTCCGCTGCCCGTTTGTTTCCTTTCGGATACACTTCGAGGAAGCGACCGCCCATATGCTTCAGGCATTCTGCCATGTAGCCACGGAATACATTCACATGCAGTCTCCTTTCAAAGGACACAAGCGGTTAAATCCACTTTGTCTGGCCCAGACCCTACCAGAAGTGTGTGTGTATGTCAAGGATTCAAATTTTTATATTTTATGCACTAAAAAAACGATATTTACAAGTCTGAATAATTCAGTATAGTATCTCCAGACTTCAGATTGGAGGACTCTGTGAAGGTATATCAATCGTCGATTTTCCGACGCTATCCTGGCGCATCCGGAGCTGTGAGAGAGCGTAGGCGGTACCTTGGCTTCGGGTACAGCCTATTGTCTCTGGGTTCGGCAGGACTGTTCTCTTATGCTTGGTTGGTGGTGGTGGGAGAATTGAGCTCTCACGGACCGCACAAACCATCGATTGTAGAGACGTTTCTGTTTATGGCTGGCCTGATACTGTCTGTGGGGGCGATCCTGTTGATCAAGGCCGGCTACCACTCGACAAAGGAGATCGAGGAGGCCGTCCACCGGCTCTCCGTAAGGCTTGTCATTCCCCAAGACAGGCTGTATGAGATGTCTGTGATTAGCATCAAAATCACAGGGGAGAAGATGCTCGTCGCTCGGGCCAAGCGGGATCAGATTGTCGATAACATGCTCTACGATTCATTGCTTGAATTCGAGTTGGTCCCGAAAGATAGGCGATGGGTCGTCCAAGAAGCCAAGAGGCTCATGACCCAGAAAGTCTAGAGCCTCACCCGGGCGGCGCATCGCGCCGCCCGGTTTCCGTTTTAACTCTATTTCGTCCTGTGTAAAAAGGCGTTTTTGAGGGTCTCCGGATCGGCGTATTCGAGTTCAGCTCCTGTGGACAAACCTCTACCAAGTACTGTCATTGTAAGTTGTGGGTTGTTAGTCGTTAGTCGCTCCTTCAAATATTCAGCGGTATTTTCTCCATCCTGATTGGCATTCATCGCCAAAATTATTTCTTTGAGTCCGTGTTTGAGTGATTCCTGAATCCTAAATCCTAAATCTTTAATCCTGATTCTCTTCTCCGGTTCTTTCTCCAAAATCGGCACCACGCCGCCGAGCACGAAGTAATGTCCGCGATAACTGCCGCTCCTCTCAACCGCCTCAAGATCGATGTCGCGGGGAACAATCATAAGCATCGAGCCGTCACGCGTCTCGTCGGAGCAGATGTTGCAGGTCTTTGAGGTATAACCATTCTTCGCATAGTGCCTCTGGCATTCGGAACATTGAGTTATTTCCTTTTTCAAATTTTGAATCGCCTGTACCAGTTCCTGCGAATAGCTACCGTTTCTGGACAATAAATAATAAACAAAGCGTTTTGCTTGGCGTGGCCCTATACCCGGAAAACTGCGGAAAATTTCCGTCAATTTATCTATGGAATTCATATTCGTGTCATTCGATCAAATTCGTAAGATTCGTGTTAGAAATTCTTGAACTCTTCCTCCGCTTTGCCGTAATTGCTAAAGTCGATCTCGACGAAGGTGTTGAAACGGCTGTGGAAATCGAGCACCGCCGTGCCCAAGGGGCCGTTCCTGTGTTTGGCGATGATGAGCTCCCGGCGCTGAACCTCCTTCATCCTGCCGTTCTCGTCGCGCAAGTCCTCCTCGTTTGAGTGGATAAAAATGACGCAATCGGCATCCTGCTCCAAGGAGCCGGAATCGCGCAGGTCAGAGAGTTTGGGTTTGCCGCCGCGCGTCTCGATAGCGCGCGAGAGCTGGGAGAGGGCGATGACGGGGATGTCGAGCTCACGCGCCAGGTGCTTCAACGACCGCGAGATTTCGGTAACCTGCTGGACCATCGAGTCATTGGTGCGAGCGGTCGATGGCGCCATGAGCTGGAGATAGTCCACGATGAGAAGTTTGAGTCCTTTCTCAATTTTCAATTTCCTGGCGGCGCTTCGCATCTTCATGATGGTGTTGCCCGGCTGGTCGTCTATATAAATCGGCGTTCTCGAGAGATCGTCAAGAGCGTCGCGGATATTTTTGAACACGTCTTCGCGCCAGGTGCCACTTTGGACGCGCACACCCTTTCTGATGAGTGAGGCGTCGGTCTTGGATTGAGCGGCCACGATCCTATCCACCAGCTGATCGGCACTCATCTCGAGAGAGAAGATCCCAACCGGCACCTGATGCTCGGAGGCGGTGCGGCGGGCGATATCTAGAGCGAGAGCTGTTTTGCCGACCGAAGGCCTAGCCGCCAAGATGATGAGGTCGGACTTCTGGAAACCGCCCAAAATGTCATCAAGGGACTTGAAGCCGGTCGGTACGCCGCGAAGTTCGTGCTCGGCGGAGGAGAGCTTCTCGAAGCGCTCGAAGGCATCGGTCAAGAGGGGAGTAAGTTCGCGGAACTTGGCCGAACCGGCGAAGTGCTGGGTAATGTCGAAAATTTTTTTCTCCGCCTGGTCGAGAATTTCTTCAAGCTCGCCCGCTTCGTTGAAGCCCAGGTGCGAGAGATGCTCCGAGGCCTCGATCAATTGTCTCATCATGTGCTTCTTCATCACGATCTCGGCGTAATGCTTGACGTTGGCGGATGAGGGGACGGTGTTGGCAAGTTCCGTAAGATAGGCCGCGCCACCCAAGCGCTCGAGTTGATCCTTCTCCTTGAGCCGGGAGGAGAGCGAGAGAATATCAATCGGATGATGCTTGCCGAAGAGCTCGAGCATACCCTCGAATATTATTCTGTGCTTTTCGAAGTAGAAGGACTGCGGCACCACGATGTCGAGAATCTCATAAACAGCGTCTGGACGTAGCATGATTGATCCCAGAAGCGCCATTTCCGCTTCAGCCGAGTGCGGCGGAATGCGCAACCCAGCGCTGTTTAGGGTAGTGGTGCTAGAAATCTGCATAACACGAATTATAGCCTGCCTGCCGGCAGGCAGGCGAATTTAACTGGTGAGAAAATGCGGGATAAGCTGTGGAATAATTACTTCTTCAATATTAAAAAGGTATTGTCAATATCCCTGATTTCAAAGCCCTTATCCTCAATCTCTTGTCTTATCTTATCAGCTTCTTCGAAATTTTTATCCTCTTTTGCTTTCTGCCTTTTTTCTCCCAACTCCACTATTTCTCTAGAAACATCGAGGAACTCGTTGTGAGCGAGATCGAGCCCAAGCACTTTGTCGAATTCAAGAAGCGTCGCGTACTTGTCGGCGGGAGAGATGGCTTCATCTTTGATCAGATTCCACACTACTGCCAAAGCCGCCGGCGTATTGAGATCGTTCTCGAGAACGGATTTGAATTCTTGGATATAAACCCCCTCTAACTCCCCCTTGGCAGGGGGAGAATTTAATTTAATTTTACCTCCCTCTGCAAAGGGGGAGGTGCCGGAGGCGGAGGGGGTCGAAACAAGCTCCTTGAGTTTGCGGTACGCATTCTGCGCCGCCTCAAGCGCCTCCCAGGTGAAGCTTGCCGGAGTGCGATAGTGTGATTGTAAGAGCATGTATCGAAAGGCTAGGGGACTGAATCCTTTCTCAATAATTTCAGAAAGATAAACAACATTGCCTTCAGATTTGGCTATCTTCTGCCCGCCGATCTGGAGATGGGCTCGATGGAGCCAAAATCTCGAAAACGGCGTCTTACCTGTGGCAGCTTCTGACTGGGCAATCTCGTTGTTGTGATGCACAGGTATATGCTCGATACCACCCGTGTGAATATCTATCTGCTCGCCCAAGAGCTTAAGAATCATAGCCGAGCATTCGATGTGCCAGCCGGGGAATCCTTGTCCCCAGGGCGACTGCCAGCCAAGCTCTGAATTAAGCTTCCATACCACAAAGTCCCTTGGACTTTTCTTCTCCGGATTCGATATAACCCTTGCTTGTGTTTCAGAATCAGAAAGGCCGCCCAATTTCCCGTATCCAGAGAATTTGCCTGTATCGAAATACACACCGTCGCTTGCAACATAGACGAATCCTTTTTCTTCAAGCTTCCTGACAAGATCAATCTGATCAACGACATAATCGCTCGCGTACGGGAAGAAAGTGCCTTCGGTTTTTATATTAAGTTTTGAGAGATCGTTGAGAAAAATGCCACCATACTTTTTTCCGAGAGCAAGCATGTTCTCGAGAGTAAATTCGAGACCTTCTTTCTTTAACCCTTTGGCCATTTTGTCTTCACCCTCGTCCGCATCGGAAGTAAGATGGCCGAAATCGGTGATGTTGATAACCTGCTTGGCGGTCCAACCGCCAAGTTCAAGAGTCCGGCGGAGAATATCGGTAAAGACGAACATTGAGAGGTTGCCTATGTGCTGAATACCGTACACCGTCGGACCGCAGTGATACATCCGGACCTTTATCTCATCGATCGGATGGAATTCTTCGGTCTTGCCTGTCAGAGTATTGTGAAATTTTATAGCCACTTAAGTATTATATGATACAATTCTCCAAATGGAATTTCTAAGACGGCATGGGGCAATCCTCGCACTATGGCTCATCATCGCCTTCGTCTTCTACAATATCGGCTATCGCTCGGGGGAGAATGGAGTCTCCGGCACTGCCCTTAGTATCGAGAATGCCGAATCCGCCGAGGCGCCTCTTGATTTCAGCCCATTCTGGAAGGCCTGGAACATCCTCAATGAGAAGTATGTTCCGGCAAGCACCACCGTGGCGGTAGTAGAAGACGAGGAGAAGCTCTACGGCGCCATAAGTGGCCTAGCAGCATCGCTTGAGGACCCGTACACAGTCTTCTTCCCGCCAGTCGAGGCCAAGCTCTTTGAATCCGACATCCGCGGCAACTTCGAAGGAGTGGGCATGGAGATTCTAGCCCAAGACGGGGCTATCACCGTGATCGCACCGCTTAAAGATTCTCCCGCTTTCCGCGCGGGTATGCTCGCCGGAGATAGGATTATCAAGATCAACGGCAAGGAGACCTCCGGCCTCACTACCGAGGACGCCGTCCAACTTATTCGCGGTCCACGAGGTACTGCCGTTACCGTGACGGTCTTCAGAGAGGGAGTCAAGGAACCATTCGAGGTGAGGCTTGTCCGTGACATCATCAATATCCCGATTATTAATACTCGAAGCCTGCCAAACGGCGTCTTTGTTATTGAGCTTTACAGCTTCTCGGAACAGTCTCCCAACCTTTTCCGGAACGCTTTGCGGGAATTCGTCCTCTCCAACAACGATAAACTGATCCTCGATCTGCGCGGCAATCCCGGCGGCTATCTGGAAGCGGCCATAGATATGGCAAGCTGGTTTCTGCCGGCAAGCAAGGTGGTCGTGCGTGAGGACTTCGGCGGCAGAAAGGACGAGAAGGTTTACAGAAGCCGAGGCTATGACGTCTTCGCCGATAATTTGAAATTCGTGATTCTTATCGATAAGGGTTCGGCTTCAGCATCGGAAATATTGGCGGGCGCACTCGCCGAGCACGGCAAGGCGATCCTCGTCGGGGAAACAACTTTCGGCAAAGGCAGCGTGCAAGAGCTCATTGGCATCACATCAGAAACTTCGCTCAAGGTAACTGTCGCCAGATGGCTCACCCCCAAAGGCCTTTCGATTTCGGAGAAGGGGATAGAACCTGATTACAAAGTTCTTCGCACCCCAGCCGATATGGAAGCCGGTCGCGATCCGCAACTCGACAAAGCATTGGAGATATTGAAAAATTAACTTAATTATTCTAATTTCTAATTGACCTAAATGAAGGTTATTTTTCTAAAAGATGTAAAAGGGCAGGGGAGGAAGTTCGAAGAGAAGAGTGTAGCCGACGGCTATGCCCTTAATTTCCTCCTGCCGAGAAACTTCGCCGTCACAGCAGATAACGCAAGCAGAGTAAAAGTAGAGGAACTTAAAAAAGCTAGTGAAGCCAACAAAGCCAAAGAAGCTATGGAGCTTGAAGAAAAGGAGAAGAAGCGCTTAGAAAAGCATCAGGCGCTCGAGGAGTTCAGGAAAGCACAACATTCATAACCTTCTTCTTCATCACGCTGTTGTCGAAGTGGACCTTGCGCTTGTAGGAGAGAGCGACGCGGCCGTCTATTGCCGCAAAGAGGGTGTGGTCTTTGCCCATAAGCACATTCTTGCCCGGCAGGACGTCGGTGCCGCGCTGGCGCACGAGCACAAAGCCCTTCTTGGCGAGAGCGCCAGGAGTAACCTTGATTCCCAGCCGCTTAGATTGGGAATCTCGGCCGTTCTTTGTCGTACTTGCAGACTTTTTATGTGCCATTGTTAGTTGATAAGTTAATAAGTTGTATAAGTTGAATAAGGTATACTAACGGCAAGATGATAACAGAAGAAGTCGAATTTGACAACAGGCAGCGAGGAGATGAGAGTCTTGACTCTCAGAGTCCGAGCGAACCTGTTGCGACGTTTACGTTCGACAAGAACGGCATAGTCTCGCCATACCGGAAGTACTATCTTTCGGCCGTCATCATACTGGCGACTCTGCTTGCCTTCGGTCTGGGTCGGCTTTCCGTAGTAGGGGAAAGGGAAGGAATCAAGGTTGAATTTGATCCCGCACTCACATCCCTTACCTCCCCGACAATCCAAACCGCATCTTCAATCTTCTCCCTTACTACCCCTAGTGAGGCAGTTTACGCTTCCAAAAACGGCAAGAAATACCACTTTCGCGACTGTCCCGGGGTAAAACAGATCTCCGAAGCCAACAAAATCGTCTTCGCCGACGCAAAAGCCGCCGAAGCCTCCGGGTACACCCTGGCCAGCAA
This sequence comes from Candidatus Zambryskibacteria bacterium RIFCSPLOWO2_01_FULL_47_14, assembly GCA_001824005.1. The sequence continues at coordinate 14,567 of MHWG01000023.1, forward strand.
TTGCAAACGTTAATATCCGTTGGTCCTATAAAGCCATATTATGGCTTTATAGAGCCATTCTAAACGCAGCAGGCCACACAAAATGCTTGACATCAAGTAGCAGATGTGCTAACATATTAGTAACCAGCGAGAGCTGGCTTTTCGATTGAGCGAGAGTGCCATATTCGGAACTAGCTGCTCAATATTACCAACTATCCTACTGTTATTATCCAGTTCACTACCATCAGTCTTCTCATGAGCCTCACTTCAGGCGCGTTTGCCGTGTTACCAGCGGTTAATCCGCTGGGAACAACCAGCGAGGCCCAAGTGGCAGAGGTTCAGCAGATCACACTTACAGTCAAGTCAGAAGACTATGAGCCATTGAGTGATCCCAAGAACGTTGAGAGATTTCTCGGCGACTACTTCGCGGATATGCCTCTCATGGCAAAGATCGCCAAGTGCGAATCCCGGAACCGTCATTACGACAAGAACGGAAGCGTCCTTAGGGGCGAAGTAACACCCTTGGATAGAGGAGTAATGCAGATTAACCTCTATTATCACGAAGGCACTGCCGTAAAGCTCGGTCTCGACCTACACAACATCGATGACAACGTGGCCTACGCCCGCTATCTCTACGAGAAGCAAGGCGCCAAGCCTTGGATGTCCTCCTCGGCCTGCTGGTCGAAGTTCAGCGAAAAGGAGATTGCCAAGAAGTAATCCACAATAAACCCCTCCGAAGCTTCGGAGGGGTTTATTGTTTTAGATAAATCTGTTAAATTATTTTCAGACCGCTCGTTTTGTTTTAATCAGGGAGGCATGATGGGGAAAGAGGAACAGGAAGAAGTCGAACACGACGACGAAGAATCGAGCCGCCGCGCGCGCTTGCGCGCGGCTA
>MHWG01000023.1:15513-17437 GCA_001824005.1 Candidatus Zambryskibacteria bacterium RIFCSPLOWO2_01_FULL_47_14
CCGCTTTATTATTCCTTCAAATCCTTGCCGCCATGGAATTTCTCGTGGATGTCGCGCAGGCGCTTATTGGTAACGTGAGTATAGATCTGGGTCGTGGCTACGTTCTTGTGGCCCAGGAGTTCCTGGACGCTTCGGAGATCCGCGCCGTGCGATAGGAGATCTGTCGCGTAACTGTGGCGCAGAGTGTGGGGCGTCACTTTTTTTGAAAGTCCGGCAAGCATGGCACATCTTGAAATCATCTTTTGTATCGAGCGGGGAGTGAGGCGGTTGTTGTCCTCGTCATCCGGCCTCGAATTTAAAAATAAGGGTTTATGCACGTCGTGGCGCTTATCAAGGTACTGTCGGAGCCATTCTGCCGCCCGAGGAGATATAAAGATGGTGCGAACGTGTTTGCCTTTACCAACAATAGAGAGTTCATACGTCTTATCAACCTTCTTATCGCTTAAAAACGAGATCTGATCGGCATTTAGAGCCACAAGCTCGGAAATGCGCATGCCGGAGGAGAAAAAGAGTTCCATTATCGCTCTGTCGCGTAGGCCTGATGTGGTTGCGATGTCGGGTATCTTCAACATTTTCTCCACGTCATTGGTGTCGAGAAATGAAATTGTTTCGTCGGACTTCTGCTTCGCCAATTTTATTTTCGAAGAGGGAAGAGACGTAATGTCATGTTCGGCAAAATAGTTTAAAAGGGCTCTAAGAGCTATGAGATAGTAGTTCTGGCTCTTCTTGGCCAAATACGAGCCTCCAGGAACCTTGTAGCCGCGGGCCAGGTAGAGCCGGTAGTCCCAGACGTGTTTAGCTGTCAAATCCTCGGGTTTTAAATTCGGCTCGTCGATTTTTTCGAGCCAGCGGACGAAGAGCAGGAGATACTGCCGGTAATTCTTCTGTGTATTGTTCGACAATCCTTTCTCAATCTCGCAGTAATCGAGGAAGGGGATGATGTGATCCTTAATTGGTAGGGAATGACTCATACTTTCTATATTGTAGTGGTTCGCACAATATATGTAAAACGAACTATGGGGATAAGTGGTTGGTTGCATTTCTAAATTATTCTAATTAACCTAATTGACCTAAAATTGGGGGTTTGGTGCTTGGAATTTATTTAGAATAATTAGAGCAATTAGAAATTGTGAATTAAACAATACGGGCCGGGATTCGAAATCGAATCCCGGCCCTCTCCCCCACCGGTCGGTAGGGAAGTTTGAAATATTTTTGTCAATACTAATCCCCTATTTACCGTATTTACTAATAAACTTGAATAGGAAATGGCCGCCACACATATAAGAGCGTGGCGGCCACATTGAATGCCAGATATTAGAGCGACTTCCGATCAAGGAAGTCACGTCCTTTACCGACATCCGTATTGATCGGAATGTTCTGCTCACAGAGCGGGCACGATGCCTCATCCCACGCTTCGAGCTTCACATTCACGAGTGCTGTGAGCTTCGGAACGTTGGCAACATCCTGCGGCGTGATTCCTCCGCGATTGCAGAGCACACCAAGGCCGACGACGTTGCCACCGATGACTCGCACAGCTTCGATCACTTTCTTGGCGGAGCCGCCGGTGGTGAGAACATCCTCCACCACAAGGACTTTCTTGCCAGCTATGAGCTTGTCGTAGCCACACTTGATGACGAAGGCGTCTCCGCCATCGAACAACTTCTCGGCGTAGACTCCAAACACCTCGTGACCATTCATCTCGGTGAGATGATGCGCCGTCCACTGGGAGAGAATCACGCCGCCTATTGCCGGAGCGATGACCACTTGCACATTGTCATCCGCGAACCGTTCGGCGATTGCGCGACAGAGGCGAGACGTTTCCGCGGTGTGCGGATAGACCGCATCCTTGTTGACGTACGCCATGCCGTGCTTGCCGGACGTGTAGACGATATGGCTGTCGGCGATGACTGCACCGACCTTGCCG
>MHWG01000023.1:17463-23973 GCA_001824005.1 Candidatus Zambryskibacteria bacterium RIFCSPLOWO2_01_FULL_47_14
GTGATCTGCCGTCCGATGACGAGATGGGTCGCGCCGGAAGCGATCGCGCCCGCCGGAGTGTCCACGCGCTTCTGATCATCAGTTGCCTTTCCCGTAGAACGAACGCCCGGTGTAATGAACTTCAGCCCTTGGAGCTCGGGTCTCTTGGCGAGGATCCCGACCTCTTTGGGTGAGCACACGACACCGTGAACGCCGGCGAGCTTTGCCAGACGTGCGAGGTAGAGCGCTCCTGCCTTGGACGGTTGTCCGAAGAGGAGATGGGCCTGTTCCTCACCGAGCGAGGTGAGGACCGTGATCGCGTAAATCTCGGACGGTCCACCCTCGACTGCCGCCATCATCATCTCGATCTCGCCGGAGGCGTGAACGGTGAGGATGTCGGCTCCGGACTCGGCAATGGCCTTTGCGCGGAGTTTGACGGTGTTCGGAATGTCGTGGAGCTTGGCGTCCACCCAGACACGACGTGCGCCTGCATCTCGAAGTTGTTGGACGGCGATTGCTCCCGCCCGATCATACAAATTGTGAATCTTGATGGCATGAACCCGATCACCGACCTTGGATGCGAGATCCAGACATTGATCGAGGGTCAGCTCATCAGCCGCCAGAATGATACGACTCGCAGTACTCATGCTGTTTTCCTTTCGTTTCTTGTGGTTTTGGAGTTGTTTACGAAGAACTGTCCCACAACGATACTACTTAAAATGAGTTGATTTGCAAATCAATCTCCCCCAAGAAGCCCCGTCCACCATTTGAAGCCGAAGTGCATGAGGAGGTAGGCTGGTAAGAAAAGCGGAAGCAGAATCAAAAATAAGATAATCTTTACAATCTTCATTGGCTACTGATTGAGGGCTCCCCTGCCCTCCGCAATCAGCTGACGCAAGGATTCGAAGACGAACAAGAACAAGGGCTTCACCACTTCTTGCCAGGCGAAGGTAACCGGCGTGCCGATGTAGGACCAGACGGTATTTAAAACATCGCGGATGTAAGAGATAGTGCCTCTCCCCTGCTCGGAGGCCGCGGCGTCGAAGATTGACCAGTTGAAGAAATATTTGAGAAGCGCCAAGCCGATAATGATGAGGAGAAGTGTGGTAACAAACCCCCGCTCGCTTTGCGAGCCCACACCTATTTTTTGGGAAATAGGTGTGGGGGCAAACCCCCTTTCCTTATTTAACTTATTCGACATATTAAACTTATTAAACTATATAGCGGGCAAATAGGCAAGCGGGTCAAGATAGGCCCTCACATCGGCTAGGGGGATGAAAACTTGTTTACAGCCCTTGCTCGTCGTAAATTGCCTCACAGTCACTCCCTGGCTCGCGAAGAGGCCTACATGGAGGTGCGGCCCGGTCGAGTAGCCGGAGCCAAAAACTCTCGGAGTGCCGCCCGAGTAACCGATAACCTGCCCAGTCTCGACACTCTCCCCCGCTCTCACAAGCGTTGCCGAGAGGTGAGCATAAACGCTTGAGAGACCGTTGCCGTGTTTGATGAGAATCCAGCGTCCGTAGGAATAGCATCCTCTCTGCTCGTCGGTATTGCCTTCTCCCTCAATGACGCCAGAGAGCATAGCCTTTACCGGCGTGCCTTGTGAGGCGCGGAAGTCTACTCCATTATGAGAGCCGGAGGCGTAAAGCCGCGCCGCGCCAGCAGTTCTTCCGAATCTCTGGGTAATGAAAATGGTCTCGAGCGGCCAGGAGAGCAAGCTGTGGCGCGCGTCGGGAATAAGCGATGGATCGAGCGTAATCTTCAATTCCGACTCGAGACGAAAGAGGTCTGCGTCACTCTGGCGCTGACGCTCGAGATTCTCCGCAAGCATTTTCTGATATTCCGCTTCCTTGTTCTTGGTCTCGGCTAAGAGCCTCTCCTTGGCCTTCTGGCTCTCTTCGACAACCACCTTCTGCCCCTTGAGTTCGCCTTGGAGGTTTACGATCTTTTTCTTAGCCTCTTCTTTTTTCTTCTTCTCTTCTCCTAAAATATTTCTGGTTTCGCGCAGATTATCCACTTCGTCTTTAAGAGTGGCGGAAAGTCCTTCGAGCTGGGTTCTGTCTCGCCAGACATCCGAGAAATTTGCGGAAGCGAGCAAATCGACCCACAGCGGCCTGGTATCGTAACGAGAGACAGTCTGGATAGCGAGGCCAATCGCCTTTTCGTGTGCGCCGATCTTCTCCTCCTTGTCTGTCATGCTGTTCTCAAGCGCTTTGATCGAGAGATCAGTTGAGGAAATCTTCGACTGCGTCACTTTAATATCGGCGGCAAGCTTCTTCTTGGTGGTGTCGAGCGACTTGACCGCCGTGCCGAGTGTCTGGCTCTCGGCATTGACCTTCTCGAGCTCCGCCTGGAGACGCCTTTGTTCAGCCACTAGCTCTTCCCTCTCGCGGCGCACGTTTTCTATTTGAGAGGAAAGCTCCGTCGAACTGGCGGCATGAACAAAAGCACGAAATCCGAAGCACGAAGCACTAAACAATATCAAAATTAGAATTTTGAAAATTTTAATTTGTTTCGGATTTCGAATTTCGAACTTCGGATTTGTCATTCTTTAGAATGATTATAGCTTTTTCAATCCGCTTTAGGGACTTCTCAATACCTAAGAATTCTAGGATAGTGAAGGGGTCTGGCGAAGCCTCCGATCCCGTCAACGCATAGCGCATCGGCCAAAGGACATTGCCCTTCCCTTCCCTCTCGGCATATTCCATTATTTTTTCTTTTACATCCCCCATATCTCCCTTACTTCCCTTTTGCATTATTTCACTTACTTCCCCGAGATGACGCATCGCATCTTCTTTTGAAGATTTCTTCCAAACAATTTTCCCGGCATCAAGTTCTGGCTCACTAGTCATATATGACTCGTTTTCTATACTCTTGAGAAGCAGCTCTCGCTGCTTCTCTGGCAGAAGCCGCTTGATATGTTCCTTGTTTACCCAATCAAGCTTCTTCTGATCGAATATAGCTCCGCCTTTCTGAATCTTTTTCAAATCAAACTGCTCGATAAGCTCCTCCATGGTAAAAATTTCCTGATCCGTGCCCGGATTCCAGCCGAGAAGCGCAAGATAATTTATCAAAGCTTCTGACAGAATTCCCATATCTCGATATTGCGTTACCGCAGTAGCGCCATGCCGCTTCGAGAGTTTGGAACGGTCCGGAGCAAGGATGAGAGGGATATGAGCATAGACTGGTCTCGACGCACCAATGACTTCCTGAATCAGGATTTGTCTCGGCGTATTGGAAATATGGTCTTCTCCCCTAATCACATGCGTTACGCCGGATTCGAAATCGTCCACCACCACCGCCAAGTGATAAAGCGGCTCCCTTAAACTTTTCGCAATCACAAAATCTTCAAGATCAGAAGTATCGAATTCAATTTCTCCGCGCACTTCGTCGGCAAACTTCACTTTCGCATTCGGATTTCTAAAACGGATTACGCCGTCATCAGATTCATAAGCGGAATTATTTTCAAGCATTTTCCTAATGTATTTCTCATACACATCCGTTCTTTCGGATTGCCTCGCTACTTCCCCATCATGTTTTATGCCGAGCCAATCAAGCGCTTCAATAATATTTTCCTCAAATTCCTTCTTTGATCTTTCCCTATCCGTATCTTCGATGCGCAGAAGAATTTTGCCTCCATGTTTTTTGGCGAAGAGATAATTAAAAAGCGCCGTGCGGGCAGTACCAATGTGCAAATTCCCCGTCGGAGAGGGTGGGATGCGGACTGTGACTTTCTCATTAGTTTTTTGTTGCATGGGCTCATTTTAACACAATCCCTCCCTACCCTCCCTTTATCAAGGGAGGGATGCTTTTCAATAAGTTCTGCTTTACGTTTTCAGTTTTATTGATGATATCTTCGTTCCTATATCGGATTACCGTAATACCAAACTTCTTTTTCAAAATATAATCCCTTTCCTTATCTCTATTCGCATCATGAATATCGCCATCTATCTCTATACCTAGAAGCAACTTTGCACAATAGAAATCCATAATGAAATTCCCGATTGGCTTCTGCCTAAGAAAAGTTAGGTGCCTAAATTCTTCGCTTTTTAGAATATTTGACCAAAAGAATTTTTCTTCTCTGGTTTGATTATTTCTTAATTCTCTGGCCCTGGAAACTAGATTCTTGTCGTAAGGTATAAAATCGTATTTCATAATGTGCCTCCCTTGATAAAGGGAGGCTGGAGGGATTTGTGGGGAATTTATTTCTCTATCTCATGCTCCAGCGCAATCTTTAAAATCTCTTCCGCGACCAACCGCGCCGCGTCGGGCTTATAGAAGACCTTGGCCGCCGTTTGCATCTTAAATCTTACTTCTTGGTTGTTTACCAATCGTTCTATTTCGGACACAAGAATGTTCGGAGTGAGATTCATCTCCTCGACCACGGTCGCGGCACCGCTTCGGCCGTAGGCGAAGGCGTTACTGCGCTGATCGTGGCTAACCTTCTCATTGATGGGGATGATGATCGATGGCGCACCCCAGGAGGCGATTTCGAAGATGGTTGAGCCTGCACGCGAGACGACAACGCTGGCGAGGCCGGCGGCCATGCGCAGAGCAAGCGAGTTGAGATAGTCAAAAGCTTTATATCGATCTTTATGCGGAGTGTCGTAGAGCACCGCCTCGGCCGTCGCTTTGACCTCTGGGAAATTATTGGCCCCCGTCTGGTGGATAACTGCGTATTTTGAGACTAGAGATTTTATCGCCGCGAGTACAACATCATTTATTTTCTGCGCCCCCTGCGAGCCACCGAGGATGAGCACAACGGGAATATCCGGCTCAAGAGCGAGAAATTCCCTCGCCCCTTCGTGAATGGGCGTTGCAATCTCCTTCCTTACCGGCTGACCGGTATAAGCGACCTTCTCGGGAGCGAAGTGCTCCGCCGCCTCACGATAGGAAACGGCCACCCGCACGGCAAACTTCCCCGCCCATAGATTCACCTTACCCGGCACGCTGTCGGACTCGTGGATTACAACGGGAATCATAAGAAGCTTTGCAGCCAATAAAGCTGGGAAGCTGGCATACCCGCCTTTGCCAAACACGACATCGGGGTAAAGGTGGAAGACTTGCACGACAGACGTCGCTATCCCCCAGCCTGTTCTGAACAAATCGAAAAAATTGCGGATGAAATTCATTCCGCTTTTTGAGCGACGAAGCTTACCCGCGCTGTTCTTCCTGTACTCGATGCCGTGTTCGAAGAGCACTCCGGCATCGTACGGTGAGGGCGACATGTAGAAGAGTTCGAGCGAGAGAAGACGCTTATCTTTGGCTAGCGACTTCAATTCTTCGGCAATAGAGATAATTGGGTAAAAATGTCCGCCCGTGCCGCCTCCTGTGAATAGGATCCTCATTGCTTTTGATGTTTGGAGATGGAAAGAATCACCCCGATTTCGAATAGACTGATAAAAAGCGAGGTCCCGCCGTGAGAAACGAAGGGCAATGTAATGCCCGAAAGCGGGATCACTCCGAGCATGGCGCCGATATTGACGAATGCTTGGGAGATTATCATTATAACAATTCCCGCGACAACCAGTCTACCGAAGGTGTCCGGTATATTGCCAGCGATTTTGAGCCCCCGCACAGCAAATAGAGTAAAGATGGCGATGAGAAGCACCGAACCCACGAAGCCGAATTCCTCTCCCGCCACAGCAAAGATCGAGTCCCCCACCGGCTCGGGCAGATAGGTAAATTTCTGCACGCTCTGGCCGAAGCCGGTGCCGAAGAGTCCGCCGGAACCGATAGCGATGAGCGACTGCTGAATCTGGTAGCCGGAGCCAAGCGAGTCCGAGGTCGGATTGAGGAAAGTGGTAATCCTCTGCATGACGTATGGCCTTGCTATCGCCAATCCTATTAGTCCTATGAGCCCTATTAGTCCCAGGATTAACACATGCCTCCACCTCCCGCCCGCGGCCACGAACATGGCGATACCGGTCGCGGCGATGACCATGTAGGTATCGGTGTCCGGCTGGCTTAAGAGGAGAATGCCACAGAGGCCAAGCAAAATTATCAAGGGTAGGAAGCCGGAAGAAAAGGTTTTTATCTTTTCTTTAATCCCGGCGGCCCAGGCGGCAAAGTAGATGATGAAGGCAAATTTGAGCGCTTCCGATGGCTGGAAGGAGAGATCCCCTATCATAAGCCATCTCCTCGCGCCGCCGTGCTCGAAGCCGATCGAAGGCACAAGGACGATAATATTTAAAATGACGGCGAGAACCAGCAGGTAGAAAGCCCATTTCTTCCAGATTTTATAATCCAGCCGGGCGGCGAGAATCATGGCGATGGTGCCGAGGAAGAGCCCAAGCACCGTCTGCGAGAAAGCCACACTCGAGTAGTTTGAACTTTCTTTAGCCAGAAGTCCGAGCGAAGCAGAAGAGAAGATGAAAAATCCCGCCACCACGAGAATTACCGCGATAATAAGAAACGGCTTATCAACTTTTATCCTGTTCCTCATAACACGAATTATAACCTGCCTACCGCAGGCAGGCGAATATGGGTGAATGATGCGAATGGAAAAGCCGCTCCGACCTTGGTCGGAGC
>MHWG01000023.1:23983-76668 GCA_001824005.1 Candidatus Zambryskibacteria bacterium RIFCSPLOWO2_01_FULL_47_14
AGCTTCGTTAGCGGCAATGCGCTGCTCGAGTCTGACTGTATAGTCACTAAGTCGGATAAAGCTGTCAGACCCATTTTCACGGACCCACGTTTTGAAGTCATCACCGGTGAAGCGCTCAAGTTGTTCTCTCACCTTGTGAATCGCTTCCCTGCCTGCGCCGTAGTCCTTGAACTCTTCAGTACAGGCCAGAAACACTTCGCCACGTGGGCCATCTATCACTTCGACAGGTACCTCTGAGGCGGTTGTAAGATCGTTGGCTATGATCTGGAGGAAATTCCTCTACGTTACTTTTGTGCGACCGCATGAAGATAACGTATACGTTATTATCCTACATATGTAAGTAAATAACGTATGTTTGATATTACTGATTTAACTATTGATTCAACTGATTCAGCACCTGATTCTGCGAATCGAAAGCGAGGAAGGAGGTTTCGAAGGCTTTGGATTGCGAGACGTAGGTATTGCCGATGTGGAGACCGAGTATTACCACCACGATTACCGCTCCGTTAAGTATGAGATCCGGGTGCTGATGCTTAATTTTGATGAAGATGTTGAAAAAGAGAGCAAGGATAATGATGCCCAAAATACTGTAGAGCACGGCGTCGGTGGCGCGTCTCGGTGCGGTAGCCGCTTCCTGGAAAAAGTTTTTGATCGTCTCTTGCGTGATCTTGTTTGCGCCCGAATTTTTTACCTGCGTTTCCCCGAGAACTGAAACGGAATTTTCAATTTTCGAATTTGCAATTTGCAATGAATTTTCATTTATAGAATTTTCATTGGAAATTGATTCATTGGGATTTGATTGGAAATTGGAAATTGGAAATTGAGAATTGGGGAGCGAAGCGACGGGACGTCCATAAACCTGCGCTACGAAAACCGTTTCATTGCCTTTATACATACCCACGGCAATGCCTGTGCCCACTTCAGTGTAAGCACCGTGAATGATATTGGCTCGATGGGTGGGAGAATTCATCCAGGCCTTCGTCACGTCTTCCGAGTCGATGAAGTTTACCGCCAAATTTTCTCCGGCGTATATATACGAGTAACCAGCCTGCGCCAACCAGTACCACGGCGTCTTACCCTCGGGCGAGGTATGGGCGAAGTAACCCTTAGTCGCCATATCCTCCGCCTTGAGTCGGGCCGCCTCGGCAAGAACCATATTCTCCCGAAGCTCCGGAAGATTATTCGAGAGGCGCTCCGCGTTGGTAAGAGTAGTAAGCACGCCCGGCAATACCGCGCTGAGATTCAGGATATTGAAAAAACCTACGAAATTGAGCCCGGGCAGGACGAATAGAATAAGTTCGAAAAATAAGACAATGCCCACAAGCTGTGCCGCATTCTTCCTGTGAAGGAAGTAGGGCCTATGCCCGTTCCCCTCGTGGGGGATGAAATGCATTTTAAGCCACTTTTTCATAACACTTTAAGAATGCCCTGAAATATGGTTTAAATCTAGACTTGACAAATAACTTTAAGCATGATAAGATAGATAGTAGAAATAACCGGCACAGTCCGGTCATAATGAAAGGTAAACGACGATGAGAAGGATGAGAACGTGCGTGATACTCGCTCTGATCGCTTTCCTCTTTACCGCATGCGGCGAAGAGGTGAGGCCGATAGAGGCCAAGAAATCGGAACCCACCTCGGCTCCGGTTGCACCGGAACAGGCGCCTGAACCGTATTACTCAAAGGAGGCGAAAGAAGCCATCGCCACGTACCACATCAGCCCGGAGCTCGACAAGATCCCGAACATCAGAAGTTGGAGGATCAAAGGCGGCTGGCGGGAAGTCGTAAGTATATCTCTCTACTACTTCGTCAGCGAGCCCCAGACCTACAACGAGAAAGAAGAGCTCAATGATTCCGAGTATGGGGACATTCCGGAAGTCCGGCGCCGCGCGAGGAATCACACCCGTAGAGTCATGATCGCTTACGGCATCTTCCAGACCGGTAACAATCCGATCCGGCAAGAATACCTCACACGAGCGGTAACATTTCTCTGGAAGAATGACTCGCGCGAGATGGCGTATCGCCTGACGGTGCCTAGTATCAAGAGGGCACTCGCCGCGATGCCACGGCAGGATCGCAACGATTATTTACGGATCTTGCGACATACGTCGACCTACATGGCGACGTTCGATCTGAAACGGGAAGTACAGTATCTCACAAGCTTGAGGGATGAAAACTGCACTTCTGCGGAATGGCAGAAGAAGTACTACAGCAACCTGCCGAAATGGGTAGAACCCGGGAAGGGCTACTACGGCTGTGAACATCTCTTCACCATTCTCGGTCCCGATGGCAAATCGAACCCATACCGCAAAGCGGAGACGTTCGTCTACCGGCGGGTCGCGCAGGGGTGGAAGCTCGCGGAGATGAAGCAGGTTCTCGACCGACTCATCGCCGACCTTTCGTAAATACCACAGAGGTTAAACCTCTGTGGTAAGTACAGTTCGCGGGCCGGGTTGCGACAGCAACCCGGCCTTTTTGATCATTTAATCCTTCACTACTGCGCGGATGATGGGCATGTTTTGGGCAGAGATGATTTCGAAGTTTATCCGGCCAATAACTTGGCCGCGACTGGTTGTAACATTGACCCGCCATTTGCCTTCCGGCAGAAGGGTCTTGGAGGAGAAGGTGCGATAGCCCTCGGCGCGGCCGCCGGAGAGCCGGAGCGGAATTCTGCTTGCCGTCACCCATTCATCTTTCGCTTCATCGTAGTGCTGCCACTCGTGGACGATGCCGGTATCGAGATCAGCGGGAGAGAAGATGGCACTATAGGCAAAGAGCGTATTGCCGGGGATGAGATGTACTTCCGGCCGCCAGTCGAAGTAGCGCATAATCCCCTTCTCCTCTTCTTCAAGCACGCGGTAATTGCCGCCGGCAAGCTTCTCGACGTTATGATAAATGCCGGCATCCTTGAGCGAGAGCGGAATGGGCGGAATCAGATTGGTAAAGTAGAGTAAATTCATTCCGAGGAATATGGCTCCGATGGCAATCCAGATTTTCTTCCAGCTTTGTTTAAATTTTTCTTTGGCGAAACGGTTGAGAATGATGATGAAAAGCCGGAATAATACAAGACTTAAAATACCCGAGCCGAGGAAAACAAGAACGCCCATTTTCCTGATAATCACTGGCAGAAGAAACGTGGCAAAGACAAACAGTGAGAGATACAGGAACGAGAGCTGCAATACGAGCCTTTCGTAATGCTTCTTCCAAATTTCATTACCCACGAGCGCCACGAGAAGAATGAGGAGAAACGGCCAAGAGACCGCAAGCGCCGCACTCCTGAAATAGAAGATGAATGAAGCGCCGAGCAATGCGCCGAAGGAAAACTGGAGGATATTGAAAAACCAGAACCTTTTCCAATTTCCCTCTTCCCCGATATTTTCCGAACGGTTTATGAAAATGAGACAAATGCCAATTACCAGAAGATTGGCCCCAAGCCAGAGATTATCAATTAGAGAATCAATTCTGTTTAAAGTGAACGAATCAAAAACGAAGCCGAATAACAAAAAGAACGCCGAGAACTTCCTTTCTCTCTCCTCATACCAACTTTTTAAATTTTCGATTCTTTCTTTCATTTTATCGCCCTTCCTTGATAAAGGAAGGGCTGGGATGGATTTAACTTACCAGATATAAAATCACACCGGTAATGGCGGAGACAACGGAAACAATCCAGTAGCGCATAACGACCTTCTCACGCGACCAGCCCAACGCTTGAAAGTGGTGGTGGAGCGGAGTAACCAGGAAAAGCCGGCGTTTGAAGGGCTTATAGAAAACATAAACTTGTAAAATAACGGAAGCGGAAGTGGCAACTAGAGGCAAAGCAATTATGGGTAAGAGGAGTACTGTATCGGTAAGAAAGGCGATGACCGAGAGCACCACCGTGAGCGCGAGAATACCGGACTCCCCCATGTAAAATCGCGCCGGCGGCACGTTGAACCAGAGGAAGGCGAGAATGCCTCCGGCAATAGCTCCGGCTAAGGCAGAGATGTCCGACTGGCCGCTAAGGAAAGCGATGAGTGAATACGCGCCGAAAACTGATGCCATCACCCCGCCAGCCAATCCATCAAGTCCGTCGATGACAGAGGTCGAGAAAGTGGCGAGCATTACCAGCACGAAGAATGGTATAAACCAAGCGCCAAGCCACAAGTCGCCGTTGAAAGGAATATGAATCGAAACAAAGTCGAGTTTGAAGTAGAACCATGAGCCGATGGCGAGACCGATAAGAGTGACAAAAATTATTTTTACTCTCCGGTACACCAGCGCATCTTTGGCATAGCTCCCTTGACCGATAATCTGGAGCAGATCGTCGAGAAAACCAATAACAGCAGCCAGGAAGAAGACACCTAGCGGCACTACAGTCTGGCTCCTGCTGAAGAAGTTTATCTGGTCGAAAATGCTCTGCTCTCCTCCGAAGAGCCCTGCCGGAAAAAGTTTCGAGAGAATAAAGATAACAACCACGGTGAGAAATACTGAAACCCAGATGATGACGCCTCCGACACGCGGAGTCGAGAGTTCGTGATCGGTGTTGTGGATTTCTTTGAAGGCACCGGAGGTATCCGCCTCCGTTCTCGGACTCTTCTTCCACATCTTGTACTTGTAGAAATATCGGGTGAAAAAAGGGGTAATAAAAATGCCGGTAAAGAATGCCAGAGCTGTGGGAACGATAATTTTGAGGATCTCCATGGGATTAATTTTCAGTTTTCAATTTAGAATTTTCAATAAATACATTGTACCAGAGAGCGAGCATGAGGAGGAGGTAGATTTTTCTGGCGTTCACTTTCGGTTCTTTGAAAAGTTTTTTGACCTCTACGATACTAAAATGCGACTTAATATATTCATTTTCCGAAATTTTATCAAATTGATCTTGGCCCAACCAACTGCCAACCGGAGTCGGGAAACCGAGCTTCTTTCGCTTGCGCGTGGACTCCGGCAAGATGGATTTGAACGCCTCGCGCAGGAGATATTTTGTCTCCCCGTTTCGCCATTTGAATTTGTCCGAAAGCTTTGAAGCTAAAGAAGCTACAGAGCTGTCTAGGAAAGGCACGCGAAGCTCGAGAGAATGCGCCATGGTCATCTTGTCGGCCTTGGCGAGAATATCCCCTACCAGCCAAGTATTAATATCTATGTATTGCATCTTGGTCGAGTCGCTCAATCCTTTCGCCTCCCAGTACAAAATATCAAGGGTAGCCCTTGATATTGGACTGCCGCGCCAGAGCTTGGCTATTTCGGCCGGCTGGAAAACAGAGGCATTACCTATGTACCAATCCTCAAGTTTTTGAAGCGCGCGCTTAGCGTAATTGCTGCCGCGAAGGGGCAGCGCCGAGAGAAACCGGAGAATAAATTTTGGCAACCATCGGAGTTTATCTGCCGCAAGTGGCGCGAGATATATGTTGTAGCCGCCAAAGAGTTCATCCGCCCCTTCGCCCGAGAGCACTACCTTGACGTGTTTTCTCGCTTCTCGGGCGAGAAAGTAAAGACCTATGGCCGAAGGGTCCGCCACCGGCTCGTCGAAGTGCCAAACAGCCTTCTCCAATGCCCCGAAGTATTCTTCTGGACCCACGGAAATTTCTCTATGATCTGTGCCGAGAGGTTCTGCTGTCTGCTTCGCCTCTAACCCCTCTGATACGGAACCGAAGGTAACGGTAAAAGTCTTCGTCTTGGATCCCATGAGCGTAGCGATGATGCTCGAATCTATACCGCCGGAGAGGAAAGAGCCTACCGGCACGTCGGCGATCATGTGGTGCGCCACAGAATCACGCATGGTCTCAAGAATTTTTTCCTTCGTTTCTTCTTCATTTAACTTTCCATCCTGTGCAAACTCGAATTGCCAATACCTTTTTTTATCCCACTTCCCCGTCTTCAAATCAATCGTCATGTAATACGCGGGCGGCAACTTAAAAATGTTTTTGAAAAATGTTTCCTCAAGCGGATTGTACTGGTACGAGAGGAAATTTACGGCCGCGGCGTCGTTCACCTCCGGCTCGAAATTCGGCAGCTCAAGAAAGGCCTTTATTTCGGAAGCAAAAGCTATTAAAGACTCACCAGAGACAAGATAATATAACGGTTTGATGCCGAAGAAATCCCGAGCGAGGAAAACTGTTTTCTCCCGCGTGTCGTAGATGCAGAAAGCAAACATGCCGCGCAGGCGATTCAAAACTTCCGGGCCCCACTTGGCATATCCCGCGAGAATCACTTCCGTGTCACTTTCTGTTTGGAATTCGTAATTTGGAATTTGTGATTTAAGTTCGCGGTAATTATAAATTTCGCCGTTGAAGAAAATTTTGTAGCGGCTGTCAGACGTCGTGATGGGCTGATCGCCGTGTACCAAATCGATAATCGCAAGCCGTCTCATGCCGAGCGCGGCGTATTCGTCCGTGTGGAAGCCATCATCGTCCGGACCCCTATGCGCGATAATATCGGTCATCCTCCTTATGACCTCTTCTTTATTTTCGATTTTTGAAGTTATTCCTGTTATTCCGCACATGTTATTGGTTAAGGTGTTTAAGAGTGGCTTTGATAAGCTTCATCGCGTCGGCGAAACGGCCGTTCTCCGTTGAACCGAGAATGGTGACGACAATCGGCCGGCCGAGCTCGGGGTCGAAGATGAAGGCGAGATTGCCGCCGGCCGTATTGGTGTAGCCGGTCTTCGAGGCGATCAATCCCGGGATACTGCCGGAGAGAGTATTGGTATTCTTGGCCTCGTGCCGGTAGGAGTCAAGAGAAGAGAGGGTCAGAGACAGATCGCTCGTCGCTTCAAAAACTCCCGGGTGGTAGAGAAGAATGTATTCCATAAGCTTAGCCATGTCGCTTGCTGTGCCGTAGGCTCCGCCTTTGAACTCTGTCTCGTCGAGACCGGTCTCGTTCCGGAAGTAGGTGTTCTTGAGATCAAGTTCTCCAGCCTTCCTGTTCATCGACCTCACAAAGCTCTCAAGAATCTCCTCTTCGGATGCCTCGCTTTTCTCCAGAGCGCCGAGAGTAAGCGCCACGGCGCGGATTCCGTCGTTTGAAGAAGAGATGAGCGAGAAGTCGAGTAGATCCTTGAGGCGCCATCTCTCTCCCGGCCGGAGGCCGCTGTCACCTTCTGCATCGACCGCGCCGCGGCCTACGGTAACAACTGTATAATCGGGACTCAATTCGCGCGCTACTAGAGCCGACATGATCTTGGTAAGCGAAGCTAGTGGTAGACGAAGATCTTCATTCTTGGCGAAGAGCACCGATTTGGTCCTGATGTCGTAGATATAAACGGCCTTAGCCTCTAATTCGGTCTTTAAAAAAGGATTTTGCACCAATTCCGACGGCGCGGAATTATCTTCCCTTTCCATCTTTGAACCAGCAAGATAAGAAAGAAACATGAGGAGCGAGAGTCCGGCCATAAGGAAAACAAAGAATCTGATTTCAAGTTCCTTCTTTTCCAAAAATTCTTTAATCATTTATAGTGAGCTAGTCGAACTATTTTGTTTGACAAATTCTTCCATTTTCTTGAATGCCGCTTCGAATTCCGGTAACTCTTCTTTAGCAGTAACACCAAGGTATTGCAGAAGCTTTAAGGTCGGCTTGTAGCTGTAGCTCCGCTCCCCTTCTATATCGGCCCTTTCGATAAGTCCGCGAATAAGAAGCGAGCGCAGGGTGTATCCGGAGTTCACACCCCGTATATGGTCAATTTCTCGCCGAGAAACGGGGCCGCGATATAGAATGATGGCCAGAGTTTCAAGTCCGGCCCGGCCAAGCTCGCGCGAGAGCTCTTCTTTCTGAATTTCTTCGATCAGTTTCGAATTATCGGGATGGGTGCCGAAAGATACCAGCTCCCCATCCGTGACGATGACTATTCCCGAATTCTCGTATTTCTTTTGTAAATTGGAAATTGAAAATTCTAAATTTTCTCGTGGAACACCAAGCATCTTCGAGAGTTCCGCGAGAGTTATCGGTTCATTTTTGAAAAACAGTATTGATTCTATTTTTTGTTCAAGCATGTTCGATTTCTATTTCGTCTGGACTCGATTGCTTTACATGGATGATGCCGCGCTTCACGAGCTCGAGCATGGCGAGGAAGCCCACAATCATCGAGACTTTGTCCTTGTGTTCAAGGTCTTTGAAATACATTTTCCCCGATTTAGCTATCCGCTCCGAGAGATTCTCGATCATTTCTTCGAGACTGATCACCTTCTTGACCGTTACCTTCGACAGGACTTCCTTCTTTGGCAGAGAAGCAATGACGCATTCGAGCGCCATAAGAATTTCCGCCGGATTGGTTTTTGAATCAGGAGAGAAGACGATAAGCGGATCTCTCGCCGGTAGCTTTTCAAAAATTATATTTTTGCCGAAAATACTTTTAAGCTCCACCGCGAGCTCCTTGGTCCTGGCGTAGAGAGCGAGGCGGTCTTCGAGGTCATGAATGCTTTCTTCCTCTTCCTCCGTGAGCTCGAGTGTCGGCAGAAGTGAGCGCGATTTGATAAGCATTAAGGTCGAGGCGACGAGAATAAATTCCGCGCTCTCGGAAAGCGGAAACTCGTCATGCTCTTGTATGTAGGCGATGAAATCGTCCGTGACTTGCGAGAGCGAAACATCATTTACGAAGAGCTTCCGCTTGCTTATAAGCTCAAGCAATAGGTCTAAAGGTCCCTCAAAAACCTGGGTTTTAACAGCGAATTTGGCAGTCATTTAAATCACATTATATATCCTTTACCCTGAGCTTGTCGAAGGGCTAAAATCTAGCATTTGAGCCATTTTTATCCAAAAGCTTGACAAATAATATGAGGTGTGCTGGGATAGTAAAGGAGGCAAATCATGAGATTACTCATTACGGCCGTGTGCAAGAGGGGTGTGGAAGTAAGTTTCGCGGTGCAAGTAATCGAAATCCCGGAGTACCTGTCGACGGACAGAGTGGCCAGCACGGTCACCCAAGTGATCAGAGAGATTGCCATGTCGAAAGGCATGCCGCAGTCGATTCATCACACGCTGATTCCGTGACTCAAACAACGGCGGTGACACAAAGGGCGTGGATGCAGCGATGCATCCACGCCCTTTCTTATTCGTATCATTCGATCATATTCGCGGAGATTCGTGTTTATTTCTCTGCGACTTCTTTGCTCTTGTTGGCCTCTTTGAAGAGGGTAGCGGTCGCGATGACCTTGTACGGGTAGCCCGAGGAATCGTCGTTCAATTTCTTGGTGAATTGCTTGACTGACGGGTCGGAGAGAAGTTTGTGGATGGTAATGCCATTCTTCTCGACATAATTTCTAATCTGGGCGGCATTCTTAACGCCCGTGAGCATTACCTTATGGTTTGCCTTGGCGTAAATCTGGAGAGCTTTGGAAACATTACCTTCCCCAGCATGGTAGGCCCAAGTGGCCAGTCCCCAATCGCCGAAGCGGTCGTAATTGCTACGAAGATAGCGCATGCCAGCGTCGATATTCTTGACTGGATTCCTTCGCTCATCGACATTTTTATTCACAGCAAGGCCGAGGGAGCGCGCCGTGCCCGGCATGAGCTGGAAGACGCCCAAGGCGCCTGCCGACGACTTGGCGGTGTCAGACCCGCCGTTCTCAAGGAGGCCCACGCCTATGGCCACGTCCTCCGGCACGCCGTTTTGCGCCGCCTTTTGCTTGATAGTCTTCTCATGCTTCTCTATTACGGCAAGTGAGGCTGGATAAGCTTTGCGCGAGCTTACGAAAGCGATCTTCTGCTCGATTGTTTTATGAATCTCCTCGGCATGGGCCACCTTGCCAAAGAATACTTCGGTAAGCACTACTTGCGCGCGCTTAGTAATGACCTCTCCGGCAATAACGTTCGCCGCCATGGGTAAAACAGCCGCGGGCTTCATCGGGAACTGGAAGATCCCAAACAAAAAAGCCCCCGGCACTATGATCCCTAGAAACTGGTAGAACTTCTCGGCGAACGTTGTAATTTTATTCATTGATTATTGGCTAGATGATAATTTAGACAAAAGAAATACCCCGATTCGAGGTAATGGAGCTGCCGCGTTTCTGTATTATCTGCGTGAACCTATTGGATTTGTTACCACAAAATAATAGCAGTAACCGACCCTTGAAATCAACCTAAAAATCATGTGAAAAGCGAAGCCGGCGCGTTAGCGCCGGCCCTTCTTCTGCAAAAGCCAGCCAGTGAGAAACTGGCTGTGGGGCGAGTATCCCGCCCGCAATATCAGCTCTTTCGGCTTCATGCCGTTTTCTTGTAGTCTGGTGAGAATGCGGACCGCGTTATTGCGGTCCGAGATACTTTTGAGGCCGTCTTCGTGCTCCCGTACAAATTCAACGGCCGTCGCCATGTCTGCTTCTGCCATATCACCTCCAGGGCTTGTTCTCTCCCAAGTTAATCACATTTTGCTTATCTCGTCAATGACTTGGAAACTTGATTCTAAGTTATGGGTTCAGGCGCTTCACATCTCTTGGCAAGAAAGTGGCTTCACGGACATTGGGTAGGTCAAGGATCTTCATTATAAAGCGACCGGGACCGATGCCGGCGCCGCCGTGTGGCGGACAGCCATAGCGGAAGAAGCTTAAGTAGTCTTTGAGCGGTTCAAGATCCATCTCTTTCTCTTGCGCCTGTCTCTCGAGAATCTCCGGCCGGTGCTCACGCTGGGCAAGAGTAGTTACTTCCAGGCCTTTGTATAGGAGATCAGCCCGGCGGCTTCTGTCAGATCCTTCCTCAAGACGCATATGATAAAACGCGGATTTAGATTTGTGGTACTCGGTAATGAAGACAAATTCGTGATCATATTCCTTCAATACATATTCAGAAATTGCCCGTTCCTCTTCCGGCGAGAGGTCATGCTCTTCGGGAGACTCGATACCAAGACCAGCCAAAATCTTTTTTACTTCCAACATGGTAATTCTCGGGAAGGGCCGTTTTGGCACTTTAATATTTAAATCTTTAAATATCTTAAGCAGTCTCTCAAACCCAGAGACGATCATTCCCTCTTCCGCATCCATGACATCATGATGGCTATCAATGTATGAGATCTCGAAGTCCCAGCCGGTAAACTCTGTCATGTGCCGGGTAGTGAATGACTCTTCGGCCCGAAAGACAGGCGAGGTCATAAAAACTTTTTCAAACCCTGCCGCCATAGCCATCTGCTTATAGAATTGCGGAGACTGGGCAAGATAAGCTTTCCTATCGAAGTACTTCACCTCAAATACTTGGGCACCGGATTCCGATGGTGTGGACATAAAAGCCGGCGGATAAAGTTGGATAAAGCCGTTCTCGTCCCAATACTTTCTCCAGCCTTTCTCGAACTCTGTCCAGACTCTAAATATTTTTGCCTTCTCGGGCTTTCTCAAATCTATCCAACGGTAGTCGAAGCGAATAGGAGCTTCGGTCTCTTCAGAACCTTTAAGCACTATTGGGATCGGTAGCTCCGGATCCGCTTGAGACAAAACTTCGATCTTGTCTGGATGCATTTCGCTTCCGCCTGGGGCTTGAGGAGCCTCCTTCATCTCCCCCGTACATCGTATGACGCTTTCCAACGTAAAATTTTTGGCCTTCTCGAATTCTGGGTTATCTGCCGTGACGACGACTTGTGTTAGACCTTTAAGATTTCTGACCACAATGAAAATTATTTTCGACTGGACCCTCAATGCATGTATAAATCCCTGAATCATGTTTAGAAATTAGGTCAATTAGAAATTAGTATAATTGGAGGCCGACTAGCTTTCTAACTTCCTCCATCTTCTTCTCTGCCCGCTCTCGGGCGACTTTGCCGCCTTCCTTTAACACTTCTAGCACCGCTTGCTTATCTTCCTCAAGTGCCTGGCGGCGTTCGCGCATTGGTGTTAATTTCTCTTTGATATTCTTGATAAGAATTTCTTTCGATTCTTTGTAGCCGATTTTGCCCGCTTCGTAGCGGTCGCGGAGTTCGGCGAATTCCGGTCCCTCGGTGAAAAGTTTGTGGAGGGCAAAGACATTGTCCTTCTCCGGATCCTTCGGCTCATCTGGCGATTTCGAATCCGTCAAGATGCTCATCACTACTTTCTCAATCTCCTCGTCGCTTGCAAAAAGCGGTATGGTGTTGCCGTAGCTCTTACTCATCTTCCTGCCGTCAATGCCGGGCACGGTCGCTACTCTATCTAAGATTAAAACATCCGGCAATTTGAATGTCTCTCCGAATGCATTATTGAATTTCTGCGCCGTATCACGAGCAATCTCGACATGCTGTTTCTGGTCCTGGCCCACAGGCACGACATCTGTATCTTGAATCAGAATATCCGCCGCCATAAGTATGGGGTAATCGAATAGGCCCACGCTCGGTTCCTTCTTGTTGGCGATGGCATCTTTATAAGCATGCGCTCTCTCGAGGTAAGGCACGGTGGTAAGGCAGTTGAAGATCCACGCCAGCTCGGCCACCTGCGGCACGTCGGATTGTTTGTAAATGGTGACATTCTTTGGATCGAGACCGATGGCCATGTAGTCGAGGAGCACGCCAGCTGTGTTCTCCTCAAGTTCTTCCCTATTCTGAACTGTCGTAAGAGCGTGGAGGTCGGCGATGAAGATGAAATTCTCGTACTGGTCCTGAAGTTCCACAAACTGCTTCATGGCGCCGAAATAATTGCCGATATGCGGCCTCCCTGTGGGCTTGACCCCCGACAAGAGTATCTTTTTTGCCATAAAACTATGTTAACAGGAAAATGATGTGTTTGAAACCCCGGTTTAAATTGTCCTTTCCCTATACAGACTAATTCTCACGAATATGTCCATAAAGAAATCAAAGGTGACTCATGATCTGTTTAGCCAGTGCCGGCATATCTTTCGGGAGTCGATAAAATACTTCTAAACTCCTCTGTTCTCTATCGATGAGATCGACTGCAGACAGAGTGCTTAAATGTCTTGAGGTAGATTTGAATGAAAGGTTGATATGCTCGGCGATATCGCCTACATTCGCCTCTTTTTCTTTAGACAAATACTCCAAGATCGCCAAGCGGCGTTTGTTTGCTACTGCTTTCAATAATTTCTCAAGGTTTCTTCTATTCATATTAACTTACTTATCCTTAGTGGACTAATTCGTATGAATTAGTCCATATAGAAATAATACCATGATCATCCTATGTCTCCGTCTTTGATTATAACCCCTGTTTCTTCAATTCCTCAATGAGTTTCTTTTGGTCTTTGGAGAGTTTGTCTGGGATGTCTATGAGGGTGCGGACATATAAATCACCACGTTTATTCAAATCCATGGGCACACCCTTGCCCTTTACGCGCAGGATCGTGCCGTGCTTGGTGCCAGAGGGAACTTTCAAAGTAATCTCGCCGTCGAGGGTGCCGATCTTCCTCTCCGAACCGAGCATAGCCTCCGTCATCTTGACCGAGAGATCCATAATAAGGTTGTATCCCTCTTTCCTCAAATACGAATGTCTCCTCACATGCACTTTCACATACAAATCGCCTGGAAGACCGCCTTCCAGAGTCTCGCCCATGCCTGAGAGACGGATCATCTGGCCGTCTTCAATGCCAGGAGGCACCGAGATCGAAACTTCTTTCTGCTTCACCACCTTGGAATTGATTAAGACTTTCCTCTGCGCGCCGAAAATCGCTTCTTGGAAAGAAAGTTCTATATCTACCGCAATATCTCTACCGCGACGCACTCTTCTACCGCCGAAAATTGAGGAAAGTATATCGCCCAAATCGCCTACGTCGAACCCTTGTTGACTGAATCCGGAAAAATCAAACCCGAAATCGTTCGGATTGAATCCACCCTGAAAGCCACCAGCTCCCGGCCCAGCAGAGCCGAACTGATCGTATTGCGCACGCTTCTTCTTATCCGAAAGCACAGCATAAGCTTCGTTGGCTTCTTTGAACTTGGCCTCGTCGCCGCCGCTTTTGTCCGGGTGATAGGCGTGCGCCAATTTTCTAAACGCCTTTTTTATTTCGTCCTCCGATGCGTTCCTATTTACTCCTAGAATTTTGTAGTAGTCTTTCATCCCAATGGGACCCCTTTGGGGTTATTTCGTTTCAGCATCCTTGATGTCAGGGTTTTCCGGCGGAGTTTGGTCTTTGGATTCTGTGCTTTGTGCTTTATTCAGATACTCCCCTATTTTCGAGAGCTCGCTCGAGAGTGCTTCAGTCGCTGTCTTGATCGATTCAAGAGTGCCAGAATCTTTTTCTTTCTTCAGTGCGTCAATCTTCCCTTGCACGGCAGTCTTAATGTCCTCCGGAATATTCGATGCGTCCTTGAGAGACTTCTCGGCCGTGTAGATGAGCTGTTCGGCGGTGTTCTTAGCGTCCACGAGTTCCTTCTTCTTTTGATCTTCGGCGGCATTGGCCTCGGCGTCCTTTTGCATCTTCTCAATATCTTCCTTGGAGAGTCCAGAGCTTGCTTCAATCCTTATCGATTGTTCCTTATTGGTCGTCTTGTCCTTGGCCTTGACGTTCAATATGCCGTTGGCGTCGATGTCAAACGTGACTTCGACCTGCGGAAGTCCGCGCGGCGACGGCGGTATGCCATCGAGGATGAAGCGGCCGAGCGACTTATTGTCGGAGGCCATGGCCCGTTCGCCCTGGACTATGTGGATCTCGACGGAGGTCTGATTGTCAGCCGCGGTGGAGAAGATCTGCGAGCGCGCCGCGGGAATGGTAGTATTTTTCTCAATTAATTTTGTAGCGACGCCGCCCATAGTCTCGATACCGAGAGAAAGCGGGATAACGTCGAGGAGCAATACGTCTTTGACGTCGCCGGCAAGAATGCCTCCCTGGATCGCGGCGCCCAAGGCTACCACTTCGTCCGGGTTAATGGACTTGTTAGGCTCTTTGCCGAAGAAACCTTTCACCGCCTCGGCGATGGCGGGCATCCTCGTCTGGCCGCCGACGAGAATTACTTCGTCAATCTCGCCAACTTTGAACGGAGATGCTTCCATGGCTCTCTTGGTGATAGTCATGGCGCGGTCCACAAACTCTCTCGCAAGTTCTTCAAGTTTAGCCCGTGAAATCTTCATCAAGAGATGCCTCGGGCCTGATGCATCGGAAGTGACGAATGGAATATTGATTTCCGTTTCAGTAGCGGTACTAAGCTCGATCTTCGCCTTCTCTGCCGCTTCGTCGAGGCGCTGAAGAGCGAGCGCGTCGCTACGGACATCAATTCCTGATTCTTTCTTGAACTCATCCGCAATGTAATTTAAAACTTTCTGGTCAATGTCTTTGCCTCCAAGATGACTGTCGCCGTCGGTCGATTTCACCTCCACCACATCGTCGCCAACTTCGAGAATCGAGATGTCGAATGTGCCTCCGCCGAAGTCGAAGACTGCGATCTTCTCATTCTTCTTTTTATTGAATCCATACGCGAGGGCGGCGGCGGTCGGCTCATTGATAATGCGCTTCACATCGAGTCCGGCAATCTGGCCAGCATCTTTCGTCGCTTGTCTTTGTGAGTCGTTAAAATAGGCCGGCACGGTAATGATCGCTTCTGTCACCTTCTCGCCCAATCGCGCTTCGGTATCTGATTTTAATTTTTGCAATATCATTGCAGAAATTTCCTCCGGGCGAAGATCCTTATCCGACATCTTCACCATTACTCCGCCATCGGCTCCTTCTTTGACCTCATACGGCACGGTTTGCTTGTCTTTCTGCACGGCAGGATCGGCAAAAGTGTGGCCGATGAAGCGCTTGATGCCAAAAATAGTGTTCTTGGGATTCGTTACTGCTTGTCGCTTGGCCAAGAGTCCAACGAGGCGCTCGCCAGTTTTAGAAATTGCGACGATCGAAGGGGTGGTGCGAGCGCCTTCGGAATTCTCAAGAATTTTAGGCGCACCCGCCTCCATTACCGCCACGGCGGAAAAAGTGGTTCCAAGATCGATTCCAATTATTTTTGCCATAGTTTGTAATTAATTTTCAATTTTTAATTTTGCAATTTTCAATGAATTTTCAATGAAAATTAAATTGTAAATTGTTAATTATCCGTCCATTCCCCTATCCGCACCTTAGCTGGACGGATGATTTTCCCATGTAGTATATAACCTTTTTGCGCAACTTCAAGAATCTTGTGGTTGTCCTCTTTTTTATCCGTCTTAATCATGCCAATAGCTTCGTGGAACTCCGGGTTGAACTGCTCCCCTATCGGATCTGACTCCACAAGACCCCGCTTGCCCAATATCTGCATCATGAGCCTGTAAATCTGCTCATTCTTCCCAAGTGTGAGCGCATCAAGAACCGGGATGAGATCCTCTATAACTTCCAAACTTACAAACTTAGCAAACTCCTTCCTCACCTCCTCGTCCCTCTTCCGTATATTGACAAAATCGGCCTGCGCTCTCTGCCAGCCGTCGAGATACTCCTTAGCCTTCCCTTCGGCCTCTTTGAGCTTCTCCTTCAGATTTTTGACCTTCTCGCTCATGTGCTCTTCCTCAACAACAGAATCATCCACGTCGTCTTGAGACAATTCGAAATCCTTTTCCTGCTCATCCATCCCATTAGAAATTTTACCCATAATAATTTGATTTTTCTTTTATTCCCGTTTAATTTCTAACGGGACAAGTAGCAGAATGTAATTTACATCAATAAATAGACAAAATCAATAGCTGACTTGACAAAATAGCAGTTTGTGTGTACGGTAGAAACAGGAGGCTAGAATGAGCAAAATGAGCAAAGAGATGATTTCCTTCTTGGGATTGATAGCCATGATCATGATGTGGGGGGTGATGAACCAAAGGGTGACGGAAGACTCCGAAAGGAGGATGGCGAATTTGACCATCAGGGTCACGATCGAGGCGAACTTCCCCAACGTCTCTCGGTTGGAGAAGGACAGACTTTTCGAGGAGTATCGGCAGAAATTCCTCGAGGGGAAATGACAATCTCACATCGGATTGTGCGCTGAGGGCGGCCAACGGCCGCCCTTTTCTTTCGATCATTTTAAAACCTTTTTTTCGAGATAATTCACTTTATTAGAAAGAGTTGCGTAGTGTTTCTTCATGATAAGGTGATCATTCTCTATTTCCTGAAATCTGGATTCCAGTTCATTTACAGTTTTCGATAACGCTATTGCCATATCATCTATCTGGGCAGCAATCTCTTTCTTAATTTTTCCAAAATTAGTTTTCATGAACTAATTCTCGGTCAATTTGACGACGCCATTTTCCAATTCTTGCCACAACAGCCCTTAATTCTGCCATACTTCTTTTCAAATTTTCTTTATTCCTTTTTTCCCTAGCCAACTGGGCTTTAGTTTTTTTAAATGGATTTACTTTCATAGATAAGTATTATCCCTCAATACATAACAACGTACAAACTGGATAAACTGTGCACAACTATCTCTTCGACCACTGTGGCGCTTTTCTTGCTTTCTTCAGGCCGAACTTGCGGCGCTCTTTGGCGCGGGGGTCGCGCTTCAAGAATCCTTTGACCTTGAGTTTGGTGCGAAGCTCTACGTCGTGTATCAAAAGGGCACGGGCAATGCCGTGGCGGAGCGCTTCTGCTTGGGCGGAGATACCACCTCCAACGAGCTTGGCCGAGACGAAGAAGTTTGCCGGCACGTCGGCAAACACTTTCATAATGGAGTTCCTCAATTCCTTGGTTGGGAAATATTTTTCAAATTCTTTGCCATTAGCAGTGATGACCGACTTCGAAGCGGGTGTAATCCTCACGCGGGCAACCGCCGTCTTCCTCCTCCCTACTGCCTCCATGTATTTTTCTGCTTTCGTAGCCATTTGTTTCTTGTTTCTTACTCCTTAATTTTCAAATTCTTCATCATGCGCGGACGGAGCTTGTTCTTCGGCAGCATGCCATAGACAGCGCGACGGAGCACCTCCTTCTTGCCCTTCTTCTCGACCACGTGCGCCATGCTCTCAAGCGTCAATCCGCCCGGGTAGCCGGAATAGCGCGGATAGCTTTTAGTTTTCAGCTTCTTGGCTTCCAAACTCATGGCTCCGGCATTCTCCACTTCGACCTCGACGGCGGGAATCTTGTTTCTTGCGAAGTCAGTTCTATTTTTCCCCATCAGAAGCACCGCTACTTCGGTAGCTACTCGTCCAGGCACTTTTCCTTTTGCATCTAAGGTATATTTCATACGAATTCTATGACTGCTTGCGGGGCGCCGTCTGACTTCCTATGGATCATCTTGGTTATGCGGGTGTATCCGCCGGCTCGCTCTTTGTAAGTCAGAGCAAGGTCAACAAAGATCTTCCTGGCCGCCTGAACTCCTACTCGGGATTCCAAAAGCCTTCTCGATGCAGGGGTCTGCTTCTTGCCTAAAGTTACGAGCTTCTCCATGAGAGGGCGCAGTTCTTTAGCCTTGGCCTCAGTTGTCTTAATCTTCCCTTTAAGCGCGAGCGAATACGCGAGCGATTTCATCAGAGCTACTCTCTGATTTTTCTCTCGGCCAAATTTTCTGTGTCCTCCGTGATACGCCATTACTTTAATGTAATTCCAAACTCCCCCAGAGCTTTCCTGATTTCCTGAATACCCTTGGCGCCTAGGCCCTCGATTTCCAGAAGATCTTTCTCTTTTTTCCTCGCCAGACCGCCGACGGTACGAATGTTGGCATCTGCAAGAGCATGTTGAGTACGAGCGGAGATGTCAAGAGACTCGACTCTGGTCTTCAACACTTCGGGATCAACTTCTGATTTAGGAACAGACTGGGTTACCACTTTTGGCGTTTCTTCCTCCGCTGGCACCTCTTCCTTGAAGCCGACAATGGCCTTGAGCTGGTTGATCATAGTTTCTATCGAGGCGGTAAGAGCGGCGGTCGGGGTAATAGTGCCGTCGGTCTCGATGAATAGACGGAGTTTGTTGAAGTCGGTCCTATCACCCACGCGCATATTCTCCACTTCGTAGCTTGCGCGGCGAATGGGGGTAAAGATACCATCGAGGGCAATAGAGCCGATTTCCACGCGCGATTTGTCGATCATCTCTTTTGGCATGAAGCCAAGACCTTTCTCGGCCCGAATCTCCATCTCAAGCAAGGCGGCTTTATTCGTAAGAGTGGCGATGACGATATCCGGCGTCAAAATCTCGATCTGACCTGGTACATCGAGATCTGCGGCTGTTATAGTTTTCGATTCTGAACCTGTCAGAGTCGATCCCTTGACTTTAAGCGAAAGCATTTGCGGTTCATCGGTAGCGAAGCGCATGCGGATCTTCTTTAAGTTTAGAAGAATAGTTATGACGTCTTCTTTGACGCCTTCTAAGGTTGAGAACTCGTGTTGTACGCCAGTAATCTTGACGGAAGTAATGGCCACACCGGGAAGCGAAGAGAGGATGATGCGGCGAAGACTATTACCCAAAGTGTGACCATAACCAGGATAGAGACCTTCAATCTCGAAGATACCGCTCTCCCCTTCTTCAGACACGATTCTCGGCTTCGAAGGCAGGTGTATTGTGTAATCGGCCATAATATTATGAAAAAGTTAGGTAATAATTATAACACTATCTATTATAGAATTCAATTGCTACTCCCAAGTCGAACAATTGTTCGCCCGGCACATAGACGGGATCGCCTATTATCTCGGCCATCCGCGTTTCGGGATCAACCTTGATCCAGACGGGCATGCTTAGCGAGCGCATGCGCTCGCTAACTTCCGAGAACAGAGCACTTTCGCGAGAACCCTCGCGCAGAGAAAGTTTGTCGCCTATCTTCACTCCGATTGAGGGAATGGTAACGCGACGCCCGTTCACCAGAGTGTGGCCGTGCCCGGCGACTTGCCGAGCGGCGGAGCGTGTCTTGGCTAAACCGGCTCGATAAAGAGCGTTGTCGAGGCGAGTCTCAAGCAGGACGAAGAGCTTCTCTACCGGCTTCCCGGCACGAAGAGCCTTGTTGACGTAAATACGGAACTGGCTCTCGGTAAGGCCGTAGCTGTAGCGCGTCTTCTGCTTCTCAAGCATAGCCAGGCCGTATTCGCTCTTCGGCCTGCCGCGCCCTCTGTCGGCCTTATCCTTACGCGCGAGGGAAAGAGTGTACTTCGGGCTCTGCGTCTTTTCGAATACCGGAGCGCCGAGGCGGCGGGCAATTTTGTATTTCGGTCCAATTTTCATATTTTTAAATATTTAAATATTGAAATATTTTAATTGCGCCTGGGTTTAGGGGGTTTGGGACCGTTATGGGGCACCGGGGTCATGTCCCGGATAGTGGTAAGATTGATGCCTTTGGAAATAAATCCTCTAATGGCGGACTCGCGTCCGGAACCGACGCCCTTGACCACCACCTTCACCTCTTTCACGCCAAGCGTTGCAGCTACAGCGGCAAGAGTCTCGCCAACTTTGGCCGCGGCAAAGGGCGTGCCTTTCTTAGCTCCCTTGAAGCCAAGCGCACCGCTTGAAGACCAGGCTATGGTGCTGCCTTTTGGATCAGTAAGCACGAGCTTAGTGTTGTTGTAAGTCGATTCGACACAAAGAATACCAGCGTCAATTCGCCTCTTGGAACTTTTG
Source organism: Candidatus Zambryskibacteria bacterium RIFCSPLOWO2_01_FULL_47_14 (assembly GCA_001824005.1). The sequence continues at coordinate 44,342 of MHWG01000023.1, forward strand.
ACAGCCACAGTCGCCGCCTCGGGCGCAATTGCCGGAGTTTCGATCTTCTCTTCTGCTGTAACAATTTTCTTTTTTCCCATTCTGTTATATTCGTATCATTCGATCATATTTGCGGAGATTCGCGTTATTTTTTCTCGGCAATCTTCCTGCCCGTGCCCATGGTCTTCCTGCCCCTGTACGGACGAGTGGTGCGGGAATTCGACTTTGTGCGCTGGCCCCTGGTTGGGAGTCCTCGTTGATGGCGGATACCTCGATAGGCCTTGATGTCCTTGAGGCGTTTGACATTAGCCCCCACTTCGCGCTTAAGATCACCTTCGAGAACAAACTTCTCGATAATCGAGCGGATTTTGTTCTCTTGTTCGACTGTCGCCTCTTTGGCACGAGTGGCGTAAGGAACTTTCGCTTGGTCAAGAATATGCTGGGCGCGCGAACGACCTATTCCATATAAGGTCGTTAGGCCGATTTCAAGACGCTTTTCCTCTGGTATCGTGATTCCTAGCAATCGCATTGTTGTTTGTCGTTGGTTGTCGGTTACCCCTGTCTTTGCTTATGGCGAGGATTGGCTTTGCAGACGACGTAAACGTAGCCCCTCCTGCGGACTATCTGACACTTCGAGCATAATTTTCTCACCGCCGCCTTAACTTTCATGACAAGGTAGCATTCTAACCCAAGCTGAATTTTATGTCTAGTCCTTGTTTATTACAAACGTTTGGTTATCCGGGCTTTGCCGCCATAGGGGTCCATTTCCATAATCACTTTGTCCCCTACCAAGACGCGAATTCTGTGCAAGCGCATTTTGCCCGAGAGGTAGGCTAGGATGTTCTCGCCTCCCTCGTCCAAAGTTACCCGGAACATGATATTGGGAAGCGATTCCGTCACTACTCCCGTCTTCTCTATCGCTTGATTATTTGAAGCCATTTTTACTCCGCGGAGACCTTAGTGATCCTGATTTTTGTCACCTCGTTCGGCAGAGAATTTTTCCAGAAAGGCCTCACCGTAACGTTGGCGGAGGCGATGGTTAGATAGTTTTTGAGAACACTTTGCACTTCGCTTTTGTGCTTACCGGCAAGGTCCGCCTTTAGCGCCACTTCGTCCGTTAGCCAGACTGCCAATGCATTGCCTTTGATTTTGAAACTGACCTCACCCGAGGAAAGAAGGTCGGAAGGCGGCACTGAGCCGAAGGTAATTTCGAGAGAAGAATAATTTGGAATCTCAATTGCCTCGATTGCTCCGGTACCGAGCTTCTTTTGCGAAAGGAAGCGGGAGAGGTCGCTTCGCTTGAACATTACCCCATAGAGATTGCCCCGCATATTGAGCGTGATGTTCGCACCAGAACCCGCGCTTTGCGGCAAATCCTCGAAGCTGAAGGTTGAGAGCGAGCGGAAAAGAATGAAGTCTTTCGGCACCTCTGCCTCCGCTTCGGTGTAAAGTTCTTCTCTCAAAGCGGCCTGGAGCTCAGCCTTGGCCTTGGCGAGATCTTCGGGCTTCACCACCTTCTCTTTGCCCACGAAACCGCTGGCAAGAGGCGTCTTGGAGCGAGCATACACCGCCTCAAACTGGGAACTTCCCTTGAGTCCGGGTACAGTAAAGTCGGTTGGAGCGCTGTTGTATTCAGGCCCCGGCGCATCGGCATAAATTATGGCCTCGACGGAACCTTTGGCCGGCACGGTAATCGCTTTGTCGATGCGATAAACTTTCCCAGCGGCAGATTCGAAGCGTGTAGTGGCGATGAGACGCTGGGATGCTGAAGAAGTGTTGTAAACGACAATCGTGCCGGAGGCTTTGCGGCTCACATCCTGTTCGGAGCCGGCCGGAGCCGTGATGCCTTTATCGCGCGAGAGTTTGACTACGCTGTAGAAAGGTCCGCTCGAACCGGACTTGTGCGCGATATAAACATCGTTTTCGAAAGCAAGCACAGTGGACTTCGGTGCGTAGCTTAAAGTGGCGCCGTTAAAAATCGAGAGAATGATAAAAACAAGAACAGCAGCAGTAATAATGCCAACTAGCCAAATCTTCTTCCTGAAAGACCGTCTGTGACGCGAGATGGGAGTACGCACCGGCGGCAGCGACTCTTCTGAAATTTTTGTATCTTGTATCTTGTTTCTTATATCTTTCCTACCTGTTTCTTTCCTGCGACTTTCTGGAATGGGGATGTCTCGTATACTCCTTCTCCTGTCCGGCACCACTATGTCCTCGATTTTTTTCGGCATAGAACTATTCTAACACAGCTTTGATACGACGCACGCCGGCGGAAGAGGATTCTTCGTTGGTAATGCGGAATTTCCCAAGGATCCCGGTATTTTCCACATGCGGTCCGCCGCAGAATTCTTTCGAATAAGCCGTATCAAGCGTCTCGCCTATGTAATAGACGGAAACTTCGTCGGGATACTTCTGGTCGAAGAAGTGCCGCGCGCCAGTCTTTATCGCCTCCTCTTTTTGCAACACCGAATGTTGCACAGGCAGGCTTGCTGTGATTTTTTCATTCACGATCTCCTCTACCCTCTTCTTCTCTTCATCTCTCATCTTTCTGGGGAAAGAGAAATCGAAACGCAATCTCTCCGGCGTAATATTGCTGCCCTTCTGCATTACTTCGTCGCCGAGCACGTCATGGAGCGCCTGGTGGAGAAGGTGTGTGGCGGTGTGAAGCTTCACCTCCGCCTCCCCATGCCCCGCGAGCCCACCCTTGAACTTCTGCTCTGAACCCGCTTTTGAAATTTCCTGGTGGCGCCTGAATTTTTCATTAAATTCATTTTCATCGAAATTCACGCCCAGGTCTTTAATCAATTCGATGGGAAAACCATAGGAAGTGACGAGAATAAATGGATCTTCGCCCGCTTTGAGCTGCTTCAAACCTTCTTCCAATGTCTTTTCAAACTTATTTATCTCATCAGTAATAATCTCGAGAGTCATTGGAGAGAATTCATATAAATTTTTATAGCTTGAATGTCCCATGACAATATTCGCAACAGATTTCAAAACATCTAGAGGCTCCCCAATTTCGGGAAGTTTTTTGGCGTACACATATGCTCTGCGCAAAAGGCGTCTTAATACATAGCCCTTGTCTGTATTTGACGGCAATATACCGTCTGCAATAAGAAATGCTGATGCCCTGACATGATCTGCAACAATTCTCGAAGAACTGTCATAAACGGGACGCAACAGTAAAATTAAAGAAGCAAAAACATCCAAACTGAAGATATCGGATTTATTGTTTGCTGCAGCGGTAATTCGTTCCAAACCTCCGCCGAAATCTATGTTTTTTCTGGGCAATAATTCAAATTTCGCCTCTGCAACCTTTTTGTAAGTCATAAATACATTATTTCCAATCTCTAGATACCTGCCGCAATCGCAATTGGGGTGGCAATATTCACCGTACTTAGGATCATGCTTTATGTCAGAAAATTCATAAAACATTTCAGAATCCGGGCCGCCCGGCTCCCCTACCGGCATATTGTCAGGAGTGCCTGATCTGCTCCACCAATTCTTTTTTGAATCGTAATAGAAAATTCTTCCTCCTCTCATCCCCATTTTTGACCCATTTTCTTCACTTCCCATTTCTACCACTTCGGCATCCACACCTCTAGCAGCGAAGATTTTTTTCCAAAGATCCACTGATTCTGTATCTTTAGGTAGATTGTTTTTCTCATCCCCACCAAAAACAGTTACATATAATTTACCTGGGTCAATTTTAATTTCATCAAAGAGAAATTCTGAAATCCATTTCAACTGATCTTTTCGAAAATAATCCCCAAAACTCCAGTTCCCAAGCATCTCAAAGAAGGTGGTATGTCTATTATCCCCTACTTCATCTATATCTTCCGCGCGAAAACATTTTTGAGAATCGACGATACGAGTCCCCAAGGGATGTTTTTCCCCTAGAAGATACGGAACCATCGGCTGCATGCCAGAACCTGTAAAAAGAGTAGTTGGATCGTTTTCGGGAATAAGAGAAGACGACGGCACTACGGCATGCCCCTTTTTTTTAAAAAATTCCAGAAATTTCTGTCTGATATCTGCAGAATTCATGATAAGAATATACCACAAAAACTATCTCACACATTCTTCTCACATAATCCATACGATAAGATTACGCCATGGCTTAATCTTATCGTAGTTTAAATATCTCACGAAGATATTTGTCATTTTCAAACTCCTCAACAATCATATATAGAATATTCTTTCCCACCCGTAAATCCGTCTTCAACAAACCGATTACATCCTCGCAATCATAAGGGAAAATCCACACGCTATCCTGGATTCTTTCGAATCCGGCCCGGCGGAAAATCGAAGCGATATAGTCGCGGATTTTCTTTTTCTTATGGGGAATATCGTAAATGAAGACACGCCACTTGCCATCCCATTTTTGTGGCTTTCTAAGTTTATAGTTTGCAAATACCCATCGACTGAGAAGTTTTCTGCCTGCCGGAGTCAGTTCATAGTGTTTTCCGTTAAATTTTAGAAGTCCTTTCCTTTTTAAAACGCCCGCGGCCGATGAAATATATTCTTTCTGTCTCCGTTTTGGAATAAGCCCGATTTTGTCCATTGCTACCAGAACATTGGGGGCAAGCATTCCAATCGCCAATACTCCAGCAGCTGCAACGCTATAAAGAACTACCTTTTGTAGATTCGCCGATCTGGTACGTCTACGCGATTTTTGTTCCAAATCTCCCATACGATAAGATTACGCCATGGCTTAATTATAACGTATTATAATTTTTTATTTTATATGAACCTTGAAGTCTATTTATAACGTAAATTGCCCGTTCTTATAGATTACCTTTTGTTTACCGCCAGGCAAATATGCTGTAACTGTGCGCGGAGCAGTCGAGATGATATCGGTATGGACAGATGAATCATTATAGCCCAGGCGCTGCCACTCAATCTTCTTCACTTTAGCCGGGTTTCCGGCATAACAGTCGTGGTAGGCACTGCCAAGAGCGAGGTGGGTGTTGCCGTGCGGCCCACCGACATTCTCGTCGAAGAGCGTGTTGGCCATAAACTTGGTAATACGTGAGAAGCGTTTGTCTGTAAGGGAATACTCCCCGACCTTATCGGCATTCTTGGTCGCGATCATAGCCTTGAGCACCTTCTCATTCTTCCTGGCTTTACTCTTTACCACTCTGCCGTTTTTGAACTCAAGTTCGATACCTTCTATCAGATTGCCGTAAACGTAGAGCGGCTGATTGAATTTAATCCAGCCTTCAGTGCCTCGCCAGTCGGGCGAGGTAAAGATTTCGAAACTTGGAATATTCCGGCCGGTGCCGCCAGCCCACGCCTTCTTCTCGCCGATTTTGATCCAGAGATCGGCGTCTGGGCCTTTGACATGCAACTTTTCGATTTTTAACTTATTGAGTTTGTTTTTATATTTTTCTACCTGCGCGGCGACCTTCTTCCATTCCTTGATCGGATCCGCTTTGTCTAGAAAACAGGCCTTGATAATCTGATTCCAATATTCCTTCTCGCTCATGCGCGCTTCCTTGGCCATGCCCTTAGTGCCGTAGAGTCCGAGGGTCCAGGTATATTTGCCTTTATTTTCTTTTTCATCTGCCCATTCGCTGCCCGGTTTCCAGGCAAGACCTCTTTTCATAATCTTTTTCGGATCGACATCTTTGAGAGATTTTGGATCCACTTTGGCCAAGATGTGGACTGAATGATCCATCTGATCTACTTGGCCTCTAATTAGCTTGTCCGGAAAAAAGACCAATTGTTCTTCCGAAGATTCATCATAAAATTCCCGATCCAATTTCGCACCCGGCTCGCTGTCCGGAGCATAACGGCCGATCGAGTGTCCGCCGGCGCGGCGGATCGCACGGATAAGTTCTATGTAAAGTGGTTTTGACACTTCCGAGCCGTAAACCAGAATGGCGTCCCCTTTCTTAATCCCCTTGCCGCCGCCCAATGCGAAATTAATAAGTACATCGGCATACTTTTCTAAAATCTTCTTCGGTGGCGTGTAAGCCTTTTTCATAGAAGAAATATATCATATATTAAAAAGGAGGGCGGCGCTTGAAGCGCCGCCCATTTTGCCGATAACTAGAACGGCAAAGGATAGACCCGGGGAATCAACGGAAGCGGACACCATTTCAACGTCGCGCCGCAGGCGTTGCACTTCACCGTCTGACCCTCAGAAACCAACTGATGGAAGGGATGGGGACAGACGATTCTCTCACGACAATCCCCACAAACCGCGATTTCCCGGACACCGGACGGCCGAAGGTTTTCATACGGATGGTGGCATTCTGCCATAGTTCCTCCTCCTGACCGCGCTTCCAACAATCTACTTTTACTATCCCACATCCTCTACAAACTTGCAAGCATTTTAAAGTCTTCTTTAAGAGTGTCGAGTAAATACTGGTTATATATGGCGGCGGCTGGGTGATACAAAGGTAACACCTTTGTATTTTTGCCTTCAATCTTTGTATCAAAAATTTGCCCATGAATTTTTGAAATACTATCGAGTTCGAGCTCGAGTCCGTAACGATTCATCACGTATTGCATAGAAAATCGGCCAAGCGTGGCAATCACTTCAGGTTTAATAATTTTTATCTGTCTATCGAGAAACGGCACGTAGCAAGCAATCTCGTCCGGCAAGGGATCACGGTTTTTGGGCGGGCGGTCTTTGACGATATTGGTGACGTAAACGTCTTTCCTCTCGATGTTGATACTTTGTAAAAGCGCATCAAGCACTTTCCCGGCCCGGCCGCAGAATGGCCGACCGGTTTTGGCTTCATTTTCTCCCGGCGCTTCGCCTATAAACATTATTTTTGCCTCATGATTACCTTCGCCTATAACAGGGAAATAATTATTTTCTTTCCGGTATGCGTAAAGCGGCGACTCCGCGAGATTAAGAACCTCGTCTTTTATCTTTTTCAGCTCTCTCTCTTTTTCTTCCATCTGCTGCTATCTACTACTTACTATTTACTATCCTGTGTTCGATAAACCAGAATAGCGTGAAGACGACAAGCGTGGCAGCTGTCGCAAAAACAGCGAGTAGAATGAATCCGTAGCCCACCGCCATGCCGATGCCCGCGACCACCCAGAGACCCGCCGCAGTAGTAAGTCCCTGCAGAGTGGAATCCTTGAAAACGATTACCCCGCCGCAGAGAAAGCCGATGCCCATAACTATGGCCGCCGCAATGCGCAGAGGATCGAAGGAATAAATACTCGAGGTCGGCACCACGTATCTAGCAATAAGTATGAAAAGACTCGAACCCATGGAGACCAGTCCATACGTCCTCACACCGGCCACCTTGTGCGCCAATGTCCGCTCAAGACCGAGAATAGAACCGAGAAGGAGCGAGACAACCAGAGTAGCGAGCGGTCCGTAAAAAGCGTCGGCCAAAATATTTTCAATCATTTATAGTGAGTTAATTTCTTCTAATACCGCCACCGAGTCGAAGTCGGCGCCGAGAAGATCGCGGAGAGTCTGCGGCTTCTCCTTGATCGTCGAACAGAGCACCACGCCGCCGGAGAGCAGCACAGTTTTCTCCGCATCCGAGAGCGTGGTGAGGCAAGTTAATGGGTGAAGGCCATGCCGTTCGATCATGTTTTGGAGATTGCCTTTCTCGGGATAATTCCAGCCGATGAGAGTCATGTCCTTGCACTCGCCGTAATGTATGGCTGTCGAAGAAAACTTGGTGTTGGTGACAAGCCAGCCGCCGGTCATCTTGCGATTATTGCCGCCGTAGCTGTATACGTTGTCTTTGAGATCGTCGAAACGCGCCTTGACGTAGAGCACCACCTTGAGATCGGACTTGGTGCCAAGCTCATTGTGGAACTTGGCTTCGACCATGAGAAGTTTTTTGTCGTTATAGGCCACCACATCCACCTCGTGCGGAACACAGCCACCAATAACTGTCTGCCGCGTAACGCATTGGAAGCCCTGCGCACGCAGAATCTCGGCCACAAAATCTTCGAAGGGAAAACCGGAGGGTCCCAAGTCCATGACGGCACGGCGCAACGAGTAACTTCTGGCAGCAGGCTGGCTGATGCCGGCAAGAATGCCGAAAGCATGCCGGTAGATGTCGTGTGTTGACATGCCGCTTTTGAGCTCGGGCAGGAGATGGCTCAAAACATTTTCCGTTTCCTCCTCGTTCGCTCCGGAATGAAGAAGCGAGAAACGCAATTTCTCGGGATCAAAGCTCTCATGTTTGCCATTGGCTTTGACGATAATAATCTCTTCCGGTCTTACACTCCCTTTGTCCTTGATAGGCTGTTTAAGCACCTCTCTCATGAACCAAGTATAGCAGATTGAGATGTTAAAAAATAAGCGTATAGTGTATAAAGGCAGGTTGGTGAACCGAGGCATTGTTCGGGACGCGGGTTTGAGTCCGCTTGGAACAAGCAGCGGGCTTGCCGAGCGTCTCTCGAACACCCGAAGCTCAACCCAACCTGCCTCTCGCCACCGGCTTGCCGGGGGCTTTTTTTATTCCAAAATCTTATCCATCACCGCGCCACCGAGAAGAAAGTTATTTTTATAGAAAACTATTGACTGGCCTAGGGAAAGGCCTTTCACCGGTTCGGCGAATTCGACAACATTGCCCATAACTTTTGCAGGAAATTTCTCTCCTCTATATCTGATTTGAGCCAAAACATTCTCGTATGGCTTGTCCCGCCAACTCAAATCTTTAATCATTATTTTCTTGGGAGAGAGCTCTAATATTTCCGTCTCCTTATCAGAAACAATCAGAGTATTTTCCTCAATATTTTTGGCCAAAACATAGTACGGGGAGCTCCCAAAAGCTTCAAAACCATGCCTCTGGCCGATAGTGTAATGAATAAGGCCTTTGTGGGTACCTATCTCCTCGCCTTTCGCATTTAAAACTTTCCCCGGTTTGGCCTCAATGTAGTGCGAGAGAAACTCTTCCATACTCACATCGCCGATAAAGCAGATACCTTGGCTGTCCTTCTTCTCCGCCACTGGTAGATTAAACTTCCTGGCCAACTTCCTAACTCCAGGCTTTTCCAAATATCCGACTGGAAAAATAATATGTTCCGAGTCTTTGTCGGTAAGAGTCCATAAGAAATACGACTGATCTTTCTCTCCCGAAAGATAGTGCCCGGTGGCAATGAAGTCCGCCCCAAGCTCTCTAGCCTTCCGCCAGAAAATTCCAAACTTAATTTCTCTGTTACAGAGCACATCGGGGTTCGGCGTCCTACCCGCTCTGTATTCTTCAAGCATTTTATCCACCACCGCCTGCTTGTATTCCTTCTCGAAATCGAAGAAAAGAAATGGGATATTAAGAGCCAAACACACCTTCATGGCATCCCGCCTCTCTTCTCTCCAAGTGCAAGTCATCCATTCGGGCTGCCAAGCTTTAATGAAAACTCCAGTAACATCAAATCCCCGCTCTTTCAAAAGCGCGGCACTCACTGCAGAATCCACTCCGCCGGATAATCCAACGAAGATTTTTGATTTATCTTTACCTAATGTATTTCTGTTTTTTGGCGACGTGTTCATCGAAAGTTTTGGAATAGTACATTTTGCCGTCGTTACCGGTCAAGTAATAAAGATAAGGAGTTGAAGTCGGACGAAGCGCCGCCCGGATGCTGTCTAGCCCTGGATTGTTGATCGGCTTCTCTGGCAAGCCTTGGAATTCGTACGTCTTCATTTCCACATCCACTTGGAGGGGCATGCCGATTTTCAAGCGCTTCCAGAGCACATCGGAAACCATTTCTCTATCCGTTTGATTATTCGCTTCCCCTTCTATGAGAGAAGCCATGATGATGACGTCTTCGAGACTCTTTCCAGAATCTTCAATTTCCGGCATGATTGGGAAAATTTTCCTGATGAAGTTGTCGCGCATGGTCTTTACCGTCGAGGTGGCGGTAGCCGTTATCGGCATAAAATAAGTGTCCGGGAAGAGATAACCCTCTGGCGCCGCCCTTTCAAACATCGCATTGTCGAAGAAGGGAAAATTTCCTCCGAAAAGTGCTGAAATTTTCTGCACTGTAAAGCCCTCGGGCACAGTAATTTTCTTCATCTCGATGCCGTACCTGCCCCAACGAATCCGCCAGGCGATGACAAAAGGGCTTTGCGGCCGTTCGAAATAGTATTGCCCCGCTTTCATATCCCTCTCGCCACCAAGGATAATGGTCGCGACGCGGAACCATAAGGGCGAGCGAATGACATTCTCCTTCTTGAGCTCGAGCGAGAGTCTCTGGAGACCGGAACCCTCGGCGACATCGATAATCGAGCCGGAGGGGAAATCGGGTGGCGGAGTGAGGGTTGCGGCGCCAGCGATAACTAGAATAATACTCAAGAAAAACAGAAAAATTTTGATTTTTTGTGCCTGCTCTATTTCCGGCATATGCATTAGACGGGCAGATTGGCCGGCGCTTCAGCCTTCTTGGATGGCGCGCGGGCAAGCGACGGCGTAGTGGCTACCGCTCCCGGCAGGTGGAAAATGGTGGCAACCTCCTCGGTCGTGAGGATATAGGGTTTACCGAACAAGTGATAATGAGGAGTGCCGAAGAAGGCTCTGCGTTTATACGCGTCGATAAAGTTATTCATCCTCTCTTTTTTGCGCAAACCCTTGTAGTCCTGCCACGGATGAGTGAAGGTAAAGAATACCGGCTTAATACCGTTTAGAGTGCTCGAGCCGAACTGGCGCATCGAGCCGATAATGCCCATGCCTCGCGTCTTTTCAAACTCGTCTTTGGGCGCAGCGTACATTAGCCGGATCATAGTGTCGAAGGCAAGTTTGCCGGCATTGCGCTGAATCGAAGCTATGGTCTCGGTCTGGGTCTTGGTGAGATTGAGGAAGGTAACGCCTTTGCTGTCTTCGGCCGGCTTGGCCAGTTGTTCCTCTTTGACCATTTTCTCGATCTCTTTCTTGATATCTGCCTGCCAGTCCGGCTTGGCGCGCAGACGGCCATAAAGAAAACTTTCTTTGGCATGGGCGCGAATCAGTATCTGAATGCCGGCCACTTCGCCTGGCTTCAAACTACCAAGATATTCGATGACCGGCGTAATGGGATCGACAATACCCTCCTGATCCTCCGGCTTACCTCCAGCTTTCTTGTCGAGTTCGTATTCTATATAAGTCTTGATGGGATAAGCGTCCGGCTTGGCCAGAGCTGTATTGACGCCCCAGGCATTGGTGGTGTTGTCCGGATCATACTTGAGGTCGAGAGCGTAGTCCTTAGCTTCGAAAATCTCGGCCTCCGGATACTGGGCGTAAACTCTCGACTCGATGATCTTCCGCCATCTTGGGAAAGCCCAAATAAAGAACCTCACTTGTCCGCCGATTGAGACAATTTCAAGCGAGAACCATTCGCGCATCTTCCCTTCCCAGAAAGCGTCCGCGGGAGTGGAGATGTTGGCGTTTTCCCAGATACCCTGGAGTACGAGCTCCATGGCCGCCGGAGATTTGGCCACATCTTTGGGCAAGCGGATTTCCAGGAAAATGTAGCCTTGGGAGTTGATCCAGGACCTCCTGACATAATTAAGCCAAGCTCTCCAAGCGAGATTCGCGAGAATGAGCGGCACCCAGACCGGCCATAGGTTGAGGAAAATGCTAGTGGCAGAGGAAAATACCTGGGTTTGGAAAAGACCTATAAGATTTTCGAACATGCCCTTATTCTAACCCGATACTAAACGTTTGAATAGCGTCCTTCTTTGTCTTTCTTGAAATATTTGGCGTTCTGGAGATTGACGAGAATGGTGTTCTCTTTGACATAGCGTTCTTTGAGCACTCTCTTCACAAGCTCTTCTTTGGTAAGAGGTCCTTCTTTGGCTAGAATACTTTTGATAACATCCTTGACTACGCCGGACATGTAGCCCCACTCGGCAAGCGCGTAAAGTCCGCGGCCGACAAGTACAAAGCGTTTGTCCTTGATGAGTTCGTTGTGAGTGGTGGCAATATGCGCTTTCTTGTTGAAGTATTGCGTGATTTGCTTGGCCACTTCTTTGAAGTGGATAGGTGAACCGTGTTTCCTGATCACGAGGAAAGCGTAATCGCGCATGCCTTTAGCATTGATATTTGGAGAGGAAGCGCGGCCCCATTCACCTAGAGGATTCTTGCCGATCTTGTGCGAAATGCCGAGCCAACGCTTGATAATCTCCTCGTCTTTATACTTCTCATTGATATCCCTCACCTCATCGAGGAAAGAGCTGATAAGATCGCCCTCGACCACCAACTCGTCGTCGGAGAGTTTGGTATAAATTTTGCGCAGAGCGTTTTTAATCTTGTCGGCGTGCTCCTGGTCCACATGCCAGCGGTGCTGGAACTCTTCGTCCTCTTTCTCGCGTTTGAATTCTTCGCCGATGACGAGCAGGAAGTGATAATGGTTCTGAACTGAAGGATCTTTGCCTAAATGCTTCAAAAGATCTTTCTCGGCTACAACACCGCCAAGCGCGGAAACGATTCTCCTCAATTCGTCGAAAACCGGCTGCGTCTCGTTGTAGGCCTTTGATTTTCTAATAGTGGCGAGAGAATGATTCTCGATCTGGCGCACGCGCTCGCGGGTAATGTTGTACTTCTTGCCGATGGCGTCGAGCGTGAGCTTCTGCGCTTTCGCTCCCAGACCGTAGCGGGAAACTATGACATCCTGCCCACGTTTAGTGAGGACAGAAAGAAGTTTCTTGGTGGCTTCCTTAGGTTTAAAGCTGGTTGCAATCTTTTCCATAATTATTTGTTATTTGTATCATCACACTACTCTAGTGTCAAGTTATGTCAAGAGGCTAGTCGGAAACGACTAGATTCACAAGTTTTCCAGGCACATAAATTAATTTCTCCACATTCTTATCCACAAGCCACTTCTCTATTTCCGGCAGATTCCTGGCTTTCTCTTGTATCTCCTTCTCACTTACAAATTTGGGAACTTCAAAACTTCCTCGCACCTTGCCGTTGACCTGAACCACGATTGTAACAGTCTCTGACACGAGCTTCGTTTCATCATATTGCGGCCAGCTTTCCAAATGTATAGACCCTTGGTCAACACCGAGTGTTGACCAGATTTCTTCTGCAACATGCGGCGCAAACGGGGCAAGAAGTTTTAGCAAGGTTTCGTATTCTTCTTGAGAAATTTTTTCTCTTTTTTCCAAATCGTTGGCGAAAATCATTAGCGTTGAGACGGCAGTATTAAATCTCATCGCTTCGATGTCTTTCGAAACCTTTTTGATCGTTGAATGCATTAAGACCTCACCCCCCTCCCCTCTCCTAGAGCTAGGAGAGGGGCGAGACGAAGTCTGAGGTGAGGTCGAGTTCGAAATCTTGTCTTCCAATCTCCACACCTTCTCCAAAAATCTTCTCACTCCAACAATACTTTGGCTATTCCACGCCACAGACTGGTCAAACGGTCCCATAAACATTTCATATATACGCAAACTATCTGCTCCGAAAGTGCCGATGATATCATCAGGGTTGATTATATTTCCCCAGCGTTTGGACATCTTCCTCCCATCCTCCGCGATGATCAACCCGACATGTTGTAACCTCTTGAACGGCTCCTTAGTGCTGACTACCCCAATGTCGTAGAGAAACTTATGCCAGAATCTAGCGTAAATAAGATGTCGTGTGGCATGTTCTGCACCGCCCACGTACAAATCTACCATGTTCCAGTATTCTTCTCTCTTTTTATCGACCAATACCTTGTTATTACTTGGATCCATGTAACGTAAGTAATACCAGGAAGAACCTGCCCATTGAGGCATGGTATTACTTTCCCGGCGGAGAATCTTATCCCCCACTTTTATATTTATCCATTCGGAAATATTGGCCAATGGTGATTCTTCGGTTCCAGTCGGCTCATAAAATTCCACAAGAGGAAGTACAAGAGGTAAATCATCTTCCGTAAGCGGAATAACTTTGTTACCATCATGGACTACCGGTATTGGCTCACCCCAGTAACGCTGTCTTGAAAATACCCAATCCCGGAGCTTGTATTTGGTAACTTTCTTGCCAAAATCTTCAAAGCCGGCCTTCTGATAATTCTCGACAATCGACAGACCATGTTTCTCGGCAAAAACTTTATCTCTCTCATCATCCGCTGGCACACCCATGATGGCGCCAGTGCCGTAATCAGCCATGACATATTGGGCTTCCCAAACAGGAATCTTCTCTTTCGTCGCCGGATTAGTGACGTATTCGTCCGTAAATTTATCTTCTTTCCCCGCTTTTACCAGAAATGTCGCGCCGAAGATAGTATCGGGGCGGGTTGTGAAAACTTCTATGTCGTCGAATTTTATTATCGCCCCCTCGGAACGTCCAATCCAGTTTCTCTGCTGTTCTTTTATAGACTCGGGCCAATCTAGTTCTTCCAAATCCTCTAGCAATCTATCTGCATAATCAGTAATCCTTAGCACCCACTGTCTGATGGGACGCAGTTCAACCTCTGCTCCGCACCTTTCACACTTACCATTTTCAACATCTTCGTTTGCAAGAACTGTCTTATCCACCGGACACCAATTGACTGGCTCACTAGATTCGTACGCCAATTCTTTTTCCAAAAGCTTGAGGAAAATCCACTGTGTCCATTTGTAGAAGTTTGGGTCAGAAGTGATTACTTCTCTATCCCAATCATAATCAAAACCAAACATCTCGAGTTGTTTCTTGTAACGCTCAATGTTTTTTGCAACCGCAATTACAGGATTAGTTTTAGTCTTGATTGCATAATTTTCCGCCGGCAAACCAAAAGAATCAAAACCCATCGGATGCAGGACATTATAGCCTTGCATACGCTTCATTCTCGAAACAATGTCGGTAGCAATATAACCTTTAGGATGCCCGACATGAATCCCTTCTCCGGAAACATATGGAAACATGTCCAAAATATAAAATTTTGGCTTGCCGGCGGATTCACCTGTTTTATAGATGCCAGACTTCTCCCACTCCTTCTGCCACTTCTGCTCTATATCCTTGGGGTCATATTCCTTTGACATGTAAGTTAGATTGTAGCATAGCCAAGATGACTAATAAAAAGCGTCGCGGACTGCGTCGGCAGGAGCGGAGCGTGCGTCCCGAGCACGGGACGATAGCGCGGTTTTTATTAGTTATCTTGGTGGAAGACCTAGCGTTTGATCGGAGGATACAATTCCGGATCAATACTGCGCTCGAAGCAGTGCCTGCCTGCTCCGTGGGCCCAAGTTTCTGAAGTTCTATCAATGACAGATCCTTCCGGTAATCCCGACGTAACCATCGGCCTAATCTTACCGGCTCCCATGCCGGAACCTTCGCCGTCAAACGTTGCGCAAAGTTCAAATGCTTTCGTTGATTGGCTCTTAAGAACGTACTCATAAAACCCGTCAGTCTTCGGGTCGCGAGGGATAATGTAACCCGAGATTGGATCGACGAGATCGTCTAAACGACCGGGCAAACCGCCTTTCTGCTGGAAGTAATTTACAATTTGCCACTGGATGCTCTGGAGATCGGAGACTCTTTGGCTGTCGTATCGGCGAGCGCGCTGCTCTGCCGGGGAACCCACAATCATAAATCCTGCGGCAATCGATACGAGGATAATGAGTACCGCAACAATTCTCCAAATATTTCTCTCGCTTGGAGCAATAACATTTCTGATTTCACGCAGGTAGTAGAGGAAGATTCCACCGGCAATCACCAAAAGCGCCAAAACTTTGAGGAGGAAGCTGGTGGTAAGTTCCTGTCCGTCGAGGAACATATAAATGACGGTGATCAAATCCCCCGCTACCACTCCTCCGGCGATGAATAACGTTATATATGCGAGCCATCTCCTGACAAGAGATTCTCGCAAAGCCGGTTCCGAAGCATAACTTTTCTGCAGAAGCCAAGAGAGGAGAAGGAAGAGCGGGAAAGCGACAATGAGAGTGGCTACCTGGAAGCTGATAGACGGAGAATAGTATTGGTAGTAATTGGTAACCTTCGGATAAGCGAAGTTGATCACTTCAAAGAGCAGAGTGATGAGCGCTATGGCCGAGGCGTAGAAAGTCACTATCGCTCCCAACTGCATAAAGAAGTCTTTAGCCGTGCCCACATTTCGATTATCCATGTTGTTTCCTTTTAAATTGATAAGGAGGGTCACAATACCTAAACCAAAAACCACCACTATCACTATAACCATCACCGGCCAAATAGCCATAAAGGTCATCACTTAGATATCTTATCAAATTAAGAACTCTACAACATCTCCATCTTGGACGATGTACTCCTTGCCTTCAATGCGGACCCAACCTTTGGCCCAGGCGCTGGCGTAAGAACCAGCTTCAAGGAGCTTGTCCCAATGAATGACCTCGGCTCGGATAAACTTTTCTTGGAAATCAGTGTGAATTGATTTGCCTGCTTCTGGCGCGGTAGCGCCCCGTCTGGTAGTCCAAGCCCTACTCTCCTTCTCTCCCGTAGTGAAGAAAGTTATTAAATCTAAAAGTTTATATGCCTCGACAATCAACTGGTCCAGGCCAGTACCGAAAATTGGATCAATTTTCACCGATGGCCCTGGCAATTTTACTTCCAAATTTTCTGCCGCTTCAGACATATTGAGCACATAAAGCGTGGGCTTCTGAATTCCGGCTTTCTCAAGCTCAAGATTAATAATTTCGATATCGAAGAGTGGATCAACTTTTTCGTGAACGTGAATGATGTTTGGGTCTTGGAAAATCCTTACCACCTCTATGATCGTGTCCACTTCCTTAATATGAGAGAGGAATTTATTGCCCAAGCCCTCTCCTTCAGCAGCGCCTCTGACCAAGCCCGCAATATCTACAAACTCCACCACCGCGGGAATTGTTTTTTGGGATTTGGACATTGACGAAAGACGTTCAAGTCTTTCGTCTGGCACCGGCACAATGCCAACCGAAGGATCAATGGTGCAGAAAGGATAATTCTCCGCCGGCACACCCTTTTTCGTAAGCGCGTTAAATAGCGTGGACTTCCCCACATTCGGCAGACCCACGATACCTACGCTTAACTTGCTCATGAGAGAGTCAGAATATCATAAAACAAAGACCGCCGTTCGCTTTCGCTACTTGGCGGTCTGTTATTCATTCCACACTCTCCTCTCTCTTGGTCTCGTGATACTGACGCCACAGCTCCTGGAATTCAGGGCAGGTCGCCAGTAGGTTTTGAAGCGTCCCCGAAGCAACGATTCTCCCTCTGCTGAACATGTAGATCTTGTCGAACATGGGCAGAAGATGGAGCCGGTGGATCGAAGAGATGATGGTCTTGTCTCGGAACCCTCGAAAGATATTCCGATAAACTCTCATCTCTGTCACCGTATCAAGGCTTGAAGTGGGTTCATCGAGAAGCACCACATCTTTGTCATGACACGCGAGCAGTCCTCTAGCGAGCGCTAGACGTTGCTGTTCGCCACCCGAGAGATTGACCCCTTTCTCTTTGATCGAGGAATCAAACTTCTTAGGTAAGCGCTCGACGACGTCAGTGAAGCAGGCCATGTCGGTGAAGTGCCGGACAAAATCCATCTCGTACTCCGCTCCCAGGGTGATATTTTCCAATATCGTGGTAGCAAAGATTTCCGGATTCTGTGGCACAAGCGCAATGGCTCGACTGATTCCACCGAAACCGTCAGCGATCACATCACCGTCGCAGACAACTTGTCCACTTGTGGGTTTGTAGAGATCACGTGCTAGTTTCAGGGTAGTAGTCTTACCACTCCCGCTCTCTCCAACCACAGCATAATTCAATCCGCGTTCGAATGAGAGAGAAACGTCTTTCAGATGGTCATCTCCATTACCCTCGTTGTGATACGAGAAGTTCAGGTTAGCCACTTCGAGACGCCGCCAGTTTTTTGGCAGCACATGATTGGTGAAGTTCTCGGTCTTGAAGTTCGTGGTGAGTTCCTCGGAATTCATGATGCGAGACTTACGCTTGATCATGTCGCTGTAGTCGCTGGTAAACCGGAAGAACAGCTCGCTTACCCGATCGAGGTATCTGATGAGGATAAAGAACGTTCCCACCATAATCCCTTGGATAACGTCGAGGTTCTGCCAGAAGTACACAGCAAGCACGAGGATGGTCATGACCGTGCAGCACATGTTGGTGAGAAACCACTTGAGCTCGTTCAAACGTTGGTTGCGCTTGAAGAGATCGTATGGTTTTTCAACCTTATGCATGATCGCCTTGAAGACTAGCTTCTCGACACGCAGGATGATCACCGTTGAGATGTTCGAGATCGCGTCGAAGACGCTCTCCGAAATCTGGTTCTCTGATTTGTTCAACTCCTTGTACTGGGGAATCATGACTCGGTCGAACCGGATGGTGATCCCAATTGATACAGCAAGCATTACCAGCACCACTACCGCAGCGGACCAGCCGCCGAAGTAGATAAGCATGACAAGGCTTACCGTGAACTGGACGAATCCCCAGATCGGAATGAATGAATCCTCGGCAAACGAGAAAAGGGCGTTAGTCCCTTTCTCAATTTTGTCGATGGTGTCGCCGGAGTGGTGGTCCACATGCCACTCCATTGGGAGAGTCATGACACCTTTCATCAGGAATCGTCTGTAGTTCAGACGCACCTTGAAGGCGTTATTGCGCTCGATGCAACGAGCCGGACCGTGAAGCGACCAGAAGAAGAGTTCGAAAACGAGAGTGAGCATCAGAAGGCCAATAAGCATCCTGAAGTTTCCACTTGTAATCCCTTCCTGCTGGACGGTATTCATGAGCTTGGCAAACACGAGAGGTCCACCAATCATCGTGATAGTGTTGGCCACGATAAACATGATCCAATACCAAACCACTTTGCCTCGGTTGTCTTGCGAGTATTGCCAGGTTTTGCCGAACAGGTAGAGAAGCGGGTTGCGCTTCTCGTCACTACGAGTCTCCATCAGTTTCTCCTTTTCTAAGTTATGTCAAAGAACGTTAAAGATCAAAAAGAACAGAATAGCGTGCCGTCGGCACGCTGTTTGAAGGATTCAATTTTGAGGAGAATTAAATGCTTATAACAACATGCCACTCTGATACAGCGTTGCGTCCAAGAGCGCCCACGAAATTGTGCGGGGTCTGGTTTGTATTAAGTTGTGACATGATGTTGGTCATGTGGGTAGCATAGTACCACAGTCCTGCTGTGCTTGCAAGTTCTAGAAAATATTGTATTCTTGTCTCGGACTTTAACCTTCTGAAAGGGGTTCAGATGACAAACAGCGAGATTGAAGCCTTCTTTCTGAAGGCCATGCGGTCGGGCTACGCGGGTGGCGGCGTCGGGAAAACCATGACACCGCCGGACGTGAGGCCAAGCACCAAGGAGATCCGGTTTGTTGATGGGGACTGGCTTCTCATCGACGAGTGGAACGTCAATCGGGACACGAACAAGTCCACTGGGGTGACACGGATTTGGCACGACGGGACGCTCGTCTGGTTCATGAGCTATGGTGGCTACTACCCTGACGAACTGATCCGACCACTCAAGAAGGCTCTACGCCTCACCTACGAAAAAGGTGTCTTCAAGGGTGGACGGGGCGAAACCGTCGGCGACTTCGAAGCCGGAGTGTTCTACGTCAATACGGTCGAGCACGGCGACTTCTCTCACTTCAAAGGCCGCGAGGAGATCGTGGTTCGCGGACCGGAATCGTGTGTTGGCCAGACTGCTGGCTACCACGAGTACTGGGGCATGAGCCTCATCTAGTCCTACTCAAGGGCGCACTCGAAAGGGTGCGCCTTCGGTTTTTAAAACTTTGTTTAGCTAGAAAAGAGTTGGGCCCCTCACCTTGCGGTGCGGGGCCTGTTGCCTCAATGCTCTTGGATGTAGTAGAGCGCTTCCCACCTTCCAGGTGGGTTAGCGCCACCCATCCGCCAGATCGTGAGCCGGCGGGGCCGACAGTGGCTCGCGCAATGCTCCGTGATGTAGGTCAGCTCGCCGTTCAGCTTTTGGCCGAGCGCTACGAAGACCTCGTCCTCTGGTAAGTGGACCGTAGACGGCTCGGAGACGAACACCGACTTCTTTTCCTGAGCCGACACAACCGCCCCAAACCCAAACTGGGGTAATCGGCTGTTTATATGATAGTACGACCGCATATAGGTCAAGCATTGTTCGACAGTCCGATCTTTCCTGACGGTGAGATCAGCACACCGAACTTTCGCTTCTGCCATGGCTTCATCCCACCTCTGCGAACCTGTGCGAAAGGTCATCACAGCAAGGGCGATGAATACAAGTCCGCCAAGAACGTACAGAACACGCTTCAACATCGAAAGTACCTCCTCTTTCACCCTATCACACCCACTATTTACAATCAAGTTAGATTGTTGTATGTTATTGACCAGAAAGTTGATCCTCCGCACCCACCATTAGACGTAAACCCGTAGCTTTCAAGGAGAGTGCCATGTCCCAAGAGAAGCGTCCGCTCCACGAAGTCCTGTCCCACAAGCTCATCTTCGCACCTATCGGCATTGCCGAAGAGATGAAGCGGGGTGAGTTGATGACTATTCTCGACACCTTGCGTCAGGGCAAGATGAAGGCGGCCGATGCACACAAGATCGCCGAGGATCACGCTGGTCTGCCCGAGCTCCTGAAGTCCGCCGGCAAGATTCACCTCGCCCAGTTCGCGCAGGAAGTTCTCGACGACCTCGCGGGTCGCCAGGACGAGAAGAAGCAGGAGAAAACCGAAGAGGTCGTCGACACGGTCGTCCACGGGTAGTTCGTCAGCCGCCACATCGAGAAAGTTGCCACACCAAGGACTTCTCGGTGTGGCGACTTTTATTTTTAAATAGTTTTTCTGAACGGCTCAACCAGTTGAGCCGTTAAAAATTGAAACCGCCCTGCCTGTGAGACACGGCGGTCTCGTCGGCGGGCGGTTTGTTGAGAGCATCAGATAGCGGAGTCAGATGTACCCACGGGCAATAAGGTAGAGCACAGCCACAACTAGCACCAACGCTAGTTGAATACTGAAAAATGGATGTGAAGCCGTGAATGTTCTGCCTCGGACCTCGTACGAGGACTCACCGTGGCTTGCCAGCGTGGCTATTACGGAGAAAAACCCTCCGATAGCGAATGTTATCATCACCCACATCGTCGATTCGCGTAAATCACCTCTGAACATGCGGCTAACGATCATTAGGTAACTGACGATTGAGCTGATCGCCAGTGTGAGAATGAACCAAGTAAACGAGAAGTAATGAACTCTTGTTTCCACGTTACCCTCCTGCTTCTAGAATACAATAATCAAAAGATAATGCAATTATTTCGCTTTTTTGCCGAAGTTGAAGACCGTGCGTTTGATCCGCTCGCGACGATCGGTGGAGCCGAAATGCTTGAGATAGCCAAACTTCTTTACTCTGACCTTAAAGCCGGCAAACCAGAGGATGCCGTTTCGAAGCTCGTTTGTCGTGTCGCCGAAGATAATTCTTTGAGCCAAGGGGATAGTGTCTGAAGTGACGAACATCCTAGCGGTCTTCCCCTTCTGAAGCTTCGCCCAAGTGAACTCGCTGGTAAATTTGAAAGCGAAGCCCGGCAGCCACGTGCGGTCGAAGAGGCCCTTCAGAAGCGCCGGCATAGTGGACCACCAAGAGGGGTAGAAGATCACGAAGTGATCGCACCAATTGACATTTTCTTGAAAGGCGACGAGGTCCGGCTCCAGCTCCTGCTTGAGGCGATAGCCGTGATGGAGAATAGGATCGAACTGCATATCGCCGATATTCATCCGGCACACCTCGTGTCCCGCTTCCTCGGCGCCGCGCTGATACTCATCCGCCAGAGTGCAATTGAAGCTGTCGGAGTCGGGATGACCCATTAAAATGAAAATTTTTTTTATTTTTAAATTTCTAATTTCTAATTGACCTAATTTCTAAATAAACTCCAATATCTAATTTCCAATTATTCATTGTGATTTGGTGCTTAGGCATTAATTAGGTTAATTAGAATAATTAGTAATTAGGTTAATTGTTCTTCATGATCTTTTGCAGTTCACTCTGATGCTTCCTCATCACCATCATGCTCGCAGACATCTCGCTCATGCCTTGCTTGGTCAGGGTCTTGATCTCATCGCCGATTTTTTTGAATAATTCCGGATTCCTCTCCATGGCACTAGTGAGTATCTCCCTTTGCGCCTCCGGCACATCCTTGAGCTTATGTTTGAGCGCCTGTTTTAAGAAAAAGTCTTTGATACCCATATGAATATTATACCTAAATCCGAAGCTCGAAGCACGAATTTCGAAACAAATTCAAATTGTTTAAATATTTGAAATTCAAAACTTAAATATTGTTTCGGATTTCGACATTCGGATTTCGAGCTTACCTCAAGTAGGTCTTGAGGGTATAAATCCAATCCTCATCTGTGTCTTGTTCCGAGGCGAGCATGGTGTTCAAGAGCCATTCCATGTAGCGACGGTCAGTCTTCTGCACTTCCGCAATAGGTTTGCCTTTGTACTTGCCGAAGATGAAATTTTTGAAAAGTGTTGGGCGGCTAGAAATTTCAATCATTTTTTCTATATCAGGAAGTTTCGTGTAAAGCCTTTTAAATAATGCTTCCAAAACATTCACATCCCCTTTCGCGTCATGGGCTGTGCCTGGTACTTCGAGCTCCAGGAAGTAGCGCAGGTATTGGATATTGTGTTCCGGAATTTTGTTGTCCGGATCGAGATATCTTGTGACCCGCAGAGTATCGATGAAGCGCGGCACCTCCAGACCTTCTGCTTTAAGCATGGCGATGTCGAAGAGAGCGTTGTGAGCCACGAGCACGCCGTTTTTAAGCAAACTTTCGAGCTCTCGTTTCATTTCTGACTGCGAGAATGCTTCCGCATTCTCGACCATTTTGTTGGTGATGTGGGTAATGCTCATGGCTTTCACTGAGATGGGAATAGGGGGTTTGAAATAACTCGACCTCATCTGGACTACGTCTCCGCCCTCTCCTAGCTCTAGGAGAGGGTTGGGTGAGGTCTTGTAGCAAACCTGACACAGCCGATCCTTGCTCGGCTCATTTCCCGTCGCTTCGGTGTCAAGAAAAATCAGTTCGGACATGGGTTAATAAATAGTATGAATTAAACAAAAAGAAAGAGCCAGCGGAGAAGTCGCGTTCCTGCTGACTCCTCCTACTGGCTCTACACCGTTACCGTGTCCTTCGTGAGCTCGACGATCTTCTGCGTTGCTCGTTTGGCGTACTCGTCGTCACATCGGCTGGTAGGGATTACCAGTCTTGAGATCTCCAACCAGTCCTCCAGAGACGAAGCGAGTGCTTCCATCTTCTCGACAGCATGCTTCCATTGAGGTTTGCTGTCCCACTTGCTATGCTGGCTTGCAACCCACTTCCACTCGGCAAGTGTCTTCGCGTGATTGGCCGCCCTCTCAAGCATCACAGCATGTTGAACCTCGTACTTACCCGAGAAGTCATGCTTGGCATTGAGAGGAAAAGTGTTGTATTGCCTTTCCTTCACATACCCGTAGGCAATCACGCACTTTTCGAAGGTCGCCGCGAGCTCGCAGAGCTTGAGAACTTCCATAGGCCATGGGTCAGGATCCTCATGGTAGTGACTAAAAGCCATGGTCATCGCGTGCTGCAGGATGGCGTGGTGATCCTCAAACGTTCGCGCTTTCGCTTGAAGCTGTTTGAGAATCTCACGCGATGCCTCCTGCTCGTATCTCCTGCCCTGTTCGCCATCGAACGGAAGAAGTAGCCCACGGTCCTTCCGCTCGAAAGCGAAGGCTGTTTGCGCGACCTTCAACCACTCTGAAAATGGTATTGCGTCGTAAGTACCAGCCCCGCGAAATACCTCGAAAGCGAGGTATATGCCAAGCTTGGCCACAGCCTCACTGAATGTCATCATGTGAACTCCTATCTGCTGTCTGCTTCCACTATACACAATTCTTCGAGAGCGGCTAGATCGAAGGAGGTGGCAGTACTCGCGTCGCCTTGATTCAATTTATACATGATGGAGCGCGGATCGAGGATGTGCTCGAGGCCGAGGGCGTGGCCGAACTCGTGAGCGAGGATACGCACCAGCTTCGCATGACTTCCAAATTCGTAAATATTGATCCTCTGCCCTTCCACATCGCTCCAGTAAACTCCGCCCTCATATGTCTCGCCGCGAGAAGCGCCGACGGTGTTGTACTGATTGACGTTCAAGTTGAGCTCGCGCGCTAAGCGATTGAGTCGGTCAACCATTTTGTTAAGTTCATCGATTCTGCCGTTGAGTTCGTTTTCGAGTGTCTGAACCTGGTTGAATTCGGCTTCCGTAACACGCTTCTTGCGGTTGAGTTCAGCAATTTTTGCTTCATAAGCAATTTTGAGCGCGTTATACTCGGATTTGAGTTTAAGATAATTCGATTCAAGCGCATTGTAGTCCGCCTCATCTTCCTTGATGCCGGATTCTATAGTGCCAAGCGCTTCCGTCACCTCCTGTCGATAATCGTAAATGAGATTGACCGGTAGCGAAGCGTTATCCTGGGCATAAATAAAGAGGTCTCTCCCCGAAGCCGTCTCCCAGACGGCTTCGGCCTCCTTCATTGCGCTGATCAGCTCTCGTCTGGAAAGACCGAAACGGCTGTCGAAGGCGCCGATTTCATAAGCAATAGGCCGCGAACAAGCCGGTATTTCGCGATTTCGATACAATTGCCAGGCCAGGAGGAGAAGTATGACAAATAGGATGGTGGAAAGGGACTTGAGCATTTGCATAATTATTTATGGTATAATGGCTCTTGTCCAGCCCGCCTTAAGGCCGAGGCGGGATGTTTAGAACTTAACACCAATTAATTCAATCTATGGTAAGAACTGCGAATGCGGCTCTCCTTAGGCCGATGACCCTGTCGCCCGAACTCGAGGCGGTGGTGGGCCAGGGCCCAATGCCGAGAGGCGAAGTGGTCAAGAAAATGTGGGAATACATCAAGAAGCACGATCTCCAGAATCCCGCAAACAAAAGAAACATTCTGGCGGACGAGAAGCTGAAGCCTATCTTCGGCGGCAAGAGCGAAGTAACAATGTTTGAGATGACGAAGCTCGCCTCCGGGCACATGAAGTAATAATCCGATAGGATTATAAATGAGTTAAGCCGCCCCGACCGAAAGGTCGGGGCGGCTTTGTTTGTCAGCCGATGATCTTCAGGAGTTCGCCGAAGTCTGGCGGCTTCGGCAGGAAGTATGCGTTGAATGACGGAGCAATCAACTCTTCGTACGACCCACCTCCACCGCTCATGAGAACAAACGTGATACCTCTCGTTTGTTCCCGCTCTCTCATGCGGGCGAGCAATTCGATACCGGTCATCTCCGGCATGTCCTGATCAGAGAGAACAGCGTCGAATTGTTCTCCCGATTCAATGCTGTTCCAGGCCTCGGCTCCATTGGTAACGGCGACGACTTCGAACCCGTACCGCGTAAGTCGCCTGGTGATCGTCTCTCGAACCGCTGGATCATCCTCAACTACGAGAATCTTGTATCCGGCCATTTGGCCTCCTTTCTTTTCCTATTCAAATATAACATAGAAATATTTAAAGTCAACGACTTCGTCGTCGCTTCTGTCAATGTCTGTGACCGCGCATAATTTTCTGCTGAAAATTTACTCGCCCCCCGCTCCCGCCGTCGCGGTCCGCGTTCCACAAACCGAAAAACTGCCGTTCAGGCAGTTGTTTCGTGTTTGTGGACCTATCGAGAATCGCACTCGAGTCTCGGCAATGCGAATGCCGTGTTCTACTACTAAACTATAGGCCCTTATTCTTTTTTTTCTTTCCAGTATTCTAAAGCAGGCGGAATCAAGGATATCACGATTATAAGCCCCACAATAGGCAGGATGTAGCGGTCGGCATCGGGAATTACCCGGCCGAAGAAATATCCAAGAAGCGTCATGCCGGCGGCCCAGCAAATGCCGCCTATCACGTTGTAGCGGGCGAAGGTCGCATACTTCATCCCTCCGACTCCCGCCATGATCGGCGCGAAGGTACGCACTATCGGCACGAAACGTGCGAGAAAAATAGTTTTGGCCCCGTACTTCTCGAAAAATTGAGATGTTTTCTCTACATGCGATGGCTTGAAGAAGAAGGACTCCAGCCGGGAGAAAATTTTCGGCCCCGCCTTTCTGCCGAAGGTGTAGCCCACCGCATCGCCCAAAATAGCGGCAACGAGGAGAAGGAGAATAAGTGGCAAGATCGAGAAATAGCCCTGCGAAGCAAGGAATCCGGCAGTAAAGAGCAGAGAATCGCCGGGCAAGAAGAAGCCGAAGAAGAGCCCCGACTCGGCGAAGACAATGGCGAAAAGCCCGATGTAGCCGCCGAACTCAATAAGTTTTATCAGATCAAACATGTGGACCCTAGCGGATTCGAACCGCTGACCTCCTCATTGCAAATGAGGCGCTCTACCAACTAAGCTAAGGGCCCACCCAATAAACTTGATTCTAACCCAAAAGTGAAGCAAAATAAAGTTCCAAAATAAGGGCCTGTAGCTCAATTGGTAGAGCGCAGCTATGGCATAGCTGAGGTAAGGGGATCGTAGCCCCTCAGGTCCACCCGACTTCGCCAAGGCTTCGCCGGGCGAGGCAGGGACGATTAGCTCAACTGGTTAGAGCACGCGATTCACATTCGCGAGGTCACAGGTTCGAGCCCTGTATCGTCCACAAACGCGAAACAACTGCCTGAATGGCAGTTTTTCGGTTTGTGGAGCGCACAGGGCGACGGCCTGAGCGGGGGCCGAGCAAATTTCTAGCAAGAAATTATGCGTGGCCACGATAGACCTGAATGCGAAGCATACAAAAACTCTTCACAATATGTACCACTCTGGTCTGATATGGGCCATATTAAAATGTTGAAGGTGCCAATCATTGACTGGCACCTTGTAGAATCTCCTTTTCTTGTCGGGCTGTGATCTTCTGCCAAAGCTCTTCCTCTCCGAGAATTTGTTCCAAAAGCAATACCGCCTTGAGATGGTACTGCTTAGGAATTGGGTCTAATCCCCACTTGCCTTGGATTCTGTAATCCTCGAGAACCATGTTCCAGAGACGTCTGCGTCGAGCCTTGCGCTTCTGACGCATTGCCCACTCTTCTTGCACAGAAAACACAATTTTGGCACAACCTGCCGGATGTCTCCAACAGCGCGACAAACCATTACACGGAGATACGATATGTGACACAGGTCCTCCCTCTCAAATTCTGATTAGACAATACAGGAATTAAGCTTATTTACAAAATACTCACCAATTCCAGTTTTAATAGTAAAATAGGATCACTAGCAATCTCTATATGAAAAGTTTCCCATTTATCTAGTAGTACTCCGCACAACTTTGAATTATTCTGCGGTTGTGGTATGTTGGAAGTAGAAACAAGTTCGGCCCGGCCGGGGACTCCTAGGAGTGGAGGTTCCCCGTCCGGTGGCACCTCGGGCTGGGCAATACGCCCCGCCAGACAAAGGTGCCGGCCATTCAGGCCTCCACTCCACGCAAACCGCCGCGCACAAGTGTGCGCGGCTTTCATTTGCCCTATTTTGCTCTATTTACCCAGGGCGAGAGTGATGCAATGATCGGCGAAGTCGTGCGGCTTCACCGCGGTCGAAAGAAGAGATTGGTGCATGGCCGAATCTTCGTGGAATACCGGCAGAGAATCCGTCTCAAGTATGTAAATCTTGCCCTTGGGAGAAACTATAAAGTCGGAAGTTGAATAATGTTTGAGCCCGAGTGCTTGGTGAGCGAGCTTGGCCATCTCCACGATGCGTTCATTCTCTTCCGGTGTCGTATCGCCAACAGGAATCATGGCGTAAAGCTTCTCCCCCCTCATTCCCTCCACCACGCCGCAAGTTGCTTCCCGGCCGCCCTCAAATTCTTCGACCAAAACTTTTTTTGAATATTTGAGAGCGTCTCTGATGGCATCCTTGAGCTCAAGTAGACCGTGAGCAAGCTTGGTGCCGATTGAAGATCCGCCCGAAGCGGGCTTGACGATGACAGGATGGAGATAATTTCTCACCACATGGATCAACCTTTCGTTCGTAAGCGAATCGGAAGTGAAGAGTTCGTGCCTCGGCACAAGAAGTGCATGCCGTCTGTAAGCAATCTTGGCGACTTCCTTATCGTAAGAACGGGCCGAGGCCTCCGCGCCGGAGCCAGTGTATGGGATGCCGAGATATTCCAGAAGTTTCTGCACTTGGCCGTCCTCGCCGTAATGGCCGTGAAGCGCGTTCCAGACCACATCGGCTCCAGAGAGCACCTCCTGTGGGTAGCGGGACAAGCCGTCGCGGTGCCACTCGCCCTCCTTCGATATGAAAATGTCTATGGGATCGTACTTCCCCTCCCACCGGCGCAAGAGCGAGAGTATATTCGCTCCAGTTTTTAAAGAAATTTCATATTCCGGCGACGGCCCGCCGCGAATTACCGCAACCTTGATTGACATGTCTGTATTATATCATTCTTGAATCCTAAATCTTAAATCCTAAATCCCTTATTACGCAAAAGTCTGTGGTAGTTGATAGCAAATCTATGCGCTTCTGCATTCGCGAGTAGAATGGCTTTATCCAAGGTCGGACCTTGGGAATCAGTACTTAAGGTCCGACCTTTATGAGATTTGGGAATAATCTGCTTAGCCTTATGATGCTCATCTTTTGTAACCGCTACCGCTGGAATTTTTGTAATTTTTCTCACAACATTCAATTGTGACTTGCCTCCATCAACTACAATCAAGTCCGGGAGATGCCACTCCAAGTGATTAAACCTTCGAGACAAAACTTCTTTTAAATTCTTCGTATCATCATTTTTATCCGCCTTTATTTTGAACTTTCTATATTGGCTTCGATTAGCTTCCCCATCTTCTACAACCGTCATCACGCCAACTACTTCCCTCCCAGACAAGTGCGCTATATCATACGCCTCAATCCTAAATCCTAAATCATAAATCTTAGATCCTAAATCTTGCTTTATAAGTGCAATATCCTGAATGTGATCCAGAGCAAAGATTTTCTTTTTAATTTTATCTGCCTCTTCAAATTTATGTTCTTTCGCTAAGGACTTCATCTCTTTTTCTAAGTTCTTGATAACATCTTCCTTCTTGCCTTCAAAAAATAGCTTTATATTCCTAATATTTTTTCGATAATCCTCCTTAGAAATCCAGCCGGCGCAAGCGCCCGGACAAAGTCCGATTTGGGCATTGAAGCATGGTTTGCCAACTAATTTACATTTCTCGTCTCTGAATGGAAATATTTTCCTGATAATTTTCAGCGCCTCTCTAAGCTCCCCACTGTGGGGGTACGGTCCATAGTCTCCAGAGCCACGAGTGATAAATATTTTGGGGAAGTCTTCGTCTGTTATGGTTACGAAGTTGTAGCTCTTATCATCTTTCTCGCGAGAATTATATATGGGCTGATGTCTTTTGATTTCATTAGCTTCAAGAATTAGGGCTTCAAGCACACTTGGAGTTTCTTTAAACTCTACCCTGTCCGCTTCCTCAAGCATTTTTTGAACTTTCGGCCCACGAGTAACTAGAATGTCTTTCAGAAAATAACTTTTTACCCTATCG
This sequence comes from Candidatus Zambryskibacteria bacterium RIFCSPLOWO2_01_FULL_47_14, assembly GCA_001824005.1. Next base: position 73,681 of record MHWG01000023.1, read on the forward strand.
TAAAGAGAAGTGGCCTTGCCAACATACAAGACCTCACCCCCGCTCGCCGCTCGCGAGTCGACCCCTCTCCTTGGCAAGGAGAGGGGCTGGGGTGAGGTGGATCTAATGAAGTAATAGACTCCCGGAGTGTCTGGCAAATGATCTAGTTTCAATCTCATCGAGTCCCAAGGATAACTTAATCTTATAAGTATTACCATGCTTCAAAAGGCCGCGGTAAGAAGCTTTCTCCACTCTTGCGCAAGCCGTAACCAACGCAACTCTCGAAAAAAGTTTCTTAAGACCATGACGGGAAAGCCTTGACCGCCCCGTAACGCATAACCCTAAAGTTATTATATACGAAAAAACGAAAGGCCCTTGATCTGCCGAAGCAGACCAAGGGCCCGAGGAACAAAGTGTCCGAGAGACCGGATTCAGACTTGCGTCTGAACCGCAGTTTCCAAGGACTTGAGGGAATTGCGGGAGAACACGCGAGTACCATCGTGCCACGCAAGCGGGCTCGAGACCTCGTAGGCGTACACGTCCCAGCCGTAGCCGGCGAACCAGCGCGCCCACCACGCGGCCATCAATGTAGAAGATGTTCGCGTAGCCGTTGACGAGAAGCGCTCCCTCACGGCCGTCCTCCTGCGCCTCGATCATCTGGAAGAGCCAGGCGAGGAAGGTCTCGTGACCTTCGCCCAACTCCGCCTTGATCGGGCCGTCCACCGAGCTCTGTGTGAGTTGGTGGCTCAAGAGCCTTGCCGCCGGAACATTCTCCTCGACCTTGCTGCCGAACCACTTCTTGAAGTTGTCGCCGAGGTAGTAAATCCCGGCGTTGCCTTTCTTGAAGTGATCGGCTACGACGAACTTCTCGCGCGCCGAGACGGACGAGACGGTGATCTCGCGGGTCACCAGCGACAGGAGTCGGAACACGAGCTCGCCTGCGCCGCCGATGAAGCGAAGGAAGTTCTCCATTCCGCCCATGCGGTTGATACAGGCTTCCATCTGGCCCACGGTCACGTCGTTGAACTTGGCCATCGTACACTCTCCTGCGGCTCAAAGCCGCGGACTTCCCTCTGCCCGAGGTTATAGGGGCCTAGTGGCGGGATGCCGCTAGGGCTGTTTTCTAGTGTTTAATAGACACCTAAATTAGTTTTCTGTCAAGCATAAAATTGTTGTCACCAAAATAGCCTTAATTTAAGCCATCATTTCTTTCTCAAAGCTTTTTTCAAGTACTTCCCCGTATGTGTATCGGTACCGGCGACTTCTTCTGGAGTGCCCTCGGCGACGAGGCTCCCACCCTCGTCGCCGCCTTCCGGACCAATATCGAGAACATAATCACAACTTTTTATGAAATCCATATTGTGCTCGATCACCACCACCGTGTTCCCTTTATCCACCAGTTTCTGGAGAATTTCAATAAGCTTTCTCACATCTTCGTAGTGAAGGCCGATGGTAGGCTCATCGAGAAGATAAATAGTTTTCTCCAAATGCGGCCGGTAGAGTTCGGAGGCAATCTTCACCCTCTGGGCTTCCCCGCCAGAGAGCGTGGTAGCAGACTGTCCCAGGGCCAAGTAGCCGAGGCCAACGTCATTTAAACTTTTGAGCCTATCGTAAATTGCAGGAATATCTTCGAAGAACTTGAGAGCTTCTTCAACCGTCATCTCCAACACGTCATAAATGCTTTTATGTTTATACTTCACTTCTAAGGTTTCTTTCATAAATCTTTTGCCACCACAGACATCACACGGCACATAGACGGTGGGCAGGAAATGCATTTCCACCTCAATCTGGCCGTTGCCTTGACAGGTCTCACAGCGCCCGCCTCGGACATTGAAAGAGAATCTGTTCGGCTTCCAGCCTCGCGCTCGCGCTTCGGCCGTCTCGGCAAAGAGCTCTCGGATGAAGGTGAAGGCACCAGTGTATGTCGCTGGGTTACTCCTGGGGGTTCTCCCGATCGGCGACTGGTCTATGAGTATTGCTCTTCCCAAGTACTCACTGCCAGCAAAGCTTTGGCAATTATGAGTTTGGGCAGAGCGGTAGCGTCGGTCTAATCTGACTTGCAAGTTTTTGTGCAAAATTTCATAGACGAAAGAAGATTTGCCAGAACCGGAGACTCCCGTTACAGCAATCAGTCTGTGAAGTGGTATATCAACATTTAAATGTTTGATGTTAAAGATCTTGCCGCCACGGATCATGATCTTGCCTCTCTCGCTCTCCCGCCTCTCCTCTGGCAATTCAATTTTCTTTTCTCCGCGAAGGTATGAGAGGGTAACAGATTTGCTAGTGTTTTTAGGACTTGTGAGTAATTCATCTAAATCTCCTGACACCACGATCTCACCGCCATGAACTCCCGCTCCAGGACCGATATCTACAAGGTAGTCTGAAGAATAAATTGTCTCTTCATCATGCTCAACGACGATAATGGTGTTGCCTAAATCTCGCAAATTTAAAAGTGTCTTGATTAGCCGATCATTGTCTCGAGAATGAAGACCGATGGTAGGTTCATCGAGAACATAAAGAGCGCCCACTAAGCCAGAACCCAGCTGGCTTGCGAGTCTTATCCTCTGAGCCTCTCCGCCCGAGAGCGTATGAGCTCGGCGGTTAAGCTCAAGGTATTCAATGCCCACATTCAACATAAATAAAAGCCTTGCTTCTATTTCTTTGGTAACCACCTTGGAAATACTTTTCTCTCTTTGAGTTAGTTTAAGTTTCCTGAAGAATTCATCTGCCTCTTTTATGGAAAGTGCTGTGAGATCTACTATGTTTTTCCCACCAATCAATACATTAAGCGCCTCAGGTCTTAACCTTTTGCCGCCGCAGACCTCACAAGGCTCAGTGCCGAAAAGGTACTTGGTGCCCAAGCCGTTGCATGTGGGGCAAGCGCCATAGGGCGAGTTAAAAGAGAAAAGTCTTGGCTCAATTTCCGGGAAGGAGAAGCCATCCTTAGGACAGGCCCATTTGGCAGACATTAGGTGCTCTTCCTTATCTATGCGGAAGACTAGGAGCCCT